>JASIAN010000039.1 GCA_030042035.1 Alphaproteobacteria bacterium
GTGCAGGACCGGGAAAATATTCCCATTCGAGCGCGTGCGGGTAAGGCGTGTCCCAGCCGGTCACCCGCACGATCGGTGCCTCCAGGTGGTAGAAGCAATGCTCCTGCACGAGCGCCGCCAACTCGGCGCCGAAACCGCAGGTCCGCGTTGCCTCATGCGCGACGACGCAGCGGCCGGTCTTTTTTACCGAGACAACGATGGCGTCGATATCGAGCGGCAGCAGCGTGCGCAGGTCGATGATCTCGGCATCGATGCCCGCTTCTGCCGCCGCCGCCAGCGCGACATGCACCATCGTGCCGTAGACGAGCACAGTGACCGCCGCGCCCTCGCGCACGACAGCGGCGCGCCCCAGCGGCACCGTGTAATAGCCCTCCGGCACCTCACTCTGCGGATGCGCGGTCCAGGGCTGCGCCGGGCGCTCGGGATGGCCGTCGAACGGGCCGTGATAAAGCCGCTTCGGCTCGAAGAACACGACCGGGTCGTCGTCCTCGATCGCACTGATCAGGAGGCCCTTGGCGTCGTAGGGGTTGGAGGGGATCACCGTCTTCAGGCCGCAGACATGGGTGAAGATCGCCTCGACGCTTTGGCTGTGCGTCTGGCCGCCAAAGATGCCGCCGCCGCACGGCGCCCGCACCGTGATCGGCGCCCAATATTCGCCGGCCGAGCGGTAGCGCAGCCGCGCCGCGGCCGAGACCAGCTGGTCGGTCGCGGGATAGATGTAATCGGCGAACTGTACCTCGACGATCGGCCGCAATCCGTAGGCGCCCATGCCGATCGCGACCGCCAGCATGCCGCCCTCGGCGATCGGCGTGTCAAACACGCGCTCCATCCCATGCTTTTTCTGCAAACCCTCGGTGACGCGGAACACGCCGCCATAAAATCCGACATCCTCACCGAAAATGACGACCCCGGGATCGCGCGCCAGCATCACGTCCATCGCCGAGTTGAGCGCCTCGACCATCGTCATGGCGGGCATGGCTCACACCCCCAGTTCCTGGCGCTGCCGGCGCAGATGCCACGGCATTTCCTTGAACACGTCCTCGAACATCGTCTTGGCGCTGAAATGCGGGCCGTTTTCCATCGTGCCGAGGCGCTCGGCCGCGCGCGCCTCTTCACGCACCTCGTCGGCCAATTCGCTTTCGAGCTGGGCGTGGCGCTCGGGCGACCATTCGCGCAAATGGATCAGATGCCGCGACAACCGCTCAATCGGATCGCCGAGCGGCCATTCCTTGGCTTCCTCCGCTGGGCGGTAGCGGCTGGGATCGTCGCTCGTCGAATGCGGCCCGGCGCGATAGGTGAACAGCTCGATCAACGTCGCGCCGCAATTTGCGCGCGCCCGCTCGGCCGCCCACCGCGTCGCAGCATAAACGGCGAGAAAATCGTTGCCGTCCACGCGCAGGCAGGCGAGGCCAAAGCCGATCGCCCGCGCCGCAAATGTCGCGACCTCGCCGCCGGCCACCTCCTGGTGCGAGGAGATGGCCCACTGATTGTTGACGATGTTGAGCACGACCGGCGCCCGATAGACCGCTGCGAAGGTCAGCGCATGGTGGAAATCGGGTTCGGCCGTCGAGCCTTCGCCGATCCAGCTGACCGCGATGCGATGGTCGCGCTTGTAGGCCGATGCCATCGCCCAGCCGACCGCCTGCGGAAACTGGCAGCCGAGATTGCCGGCAAGCGAGAAGAACGCGGCATCGCGGGCCGAATAGAGCACCGGCAATTGCCGCCCTTTGAGGCGGTCGCCGGCATTCGAATAGCACTGGCACATCATGTCGCCGAGCGGCCAGCCGCGCGCGATCAAGAGGCTCTGCTGGCGGTAATAGGGAAAGGCCATGTCGTCGGGTGCCAAGGCGAACGCCTGCGCGACGCCGATCGCTTCCTCGCCGGTGCATTTCATGTAGAACGTGATCTTGCCCTGGCGTTGGGCGCGGAACATGCGCTCGTCGAACGCGCGGGTCAGCATCATCGCGCGCAAGCCGCGGCGCAGCGTCTCGGGGTCGAGCTGCGGGTCCCAGGCGCCGAGCGGGGCGCCGTCGTCATCAAGCACGCGGATCAGGTGATAGGCCAGTTCGTGCGTCTGCTGCGCCGGCACGTCGATCGCCGGCCGCTCGGTGACGCCGGCCGCATAGCGCCGCACATAACTGAAATCGGGCTTTTCGCCCGGCGCAGGGTGATGCGGTGGGATATGCGGCTGAAGCTGCGCCACGGAAGGCTCTGAGGACGCCGGAAGCGCTGTATCCATGGCGCGATACCGTAAGTTTGAAGGGCGTTGCCCGGCGTCGATCCTACACGCTTTCGCGCCCGGAAGGGTTCCAACAAATGCACCCGTTGCCGCTACAGCAACCGGGACAAGGCCGAGCCGGCGAGGATCGCGCCCGAGGCGGTCAGCAGCAGCAGAACGAGGCGGCGAAACCCGGCATCGCTGAACCGGCGATAGAGGCCCGCACCGATCAGCGTCGGCACAACCATCGCCGGGGCGACGATCGCGAATGCCCACAGGCTCGCGCCGCCGACGGTGCCCGTCGCGATATAGGCCGCCAGCGTCAGGCTCTGCATAATGAGATTGAAGGACTGGAAGACGGCGCGCTGCGTGTCGCGCTCCCAACCGCGCAGCGCGCACCACAAGGTCGGCGCGGGGCCGGTCAGGCCGCCCAATCCGCCCATCACACCGCCGAGCCAGCCGGCGCCGGCATCGGCCCAGCGGCCGCCGCGGGTGACGCGCGGCAGGGTGCGCAGCAAGAGCATCGACGGGCACCACACCAGCAAAATGATGCCGACGACGAGCTTGAACGCCTGCGGATCGATATGGTTGAGCAGCGCGACGCCGATCGGCACGCCGCACAGCCCGCCAGCGATGAACGGCCACAGCCGCGGCGCCTCCAGCGCATGCCGCACCGCGCCGAGCGACAGGAGCTGGCCGAGCAGCGAGCCGAATACGGCCAATGACCCGGCCAGCGCCGGGCTGATCGCCCACGTCCAGATGCCGAGCGCAACAAGGCCAAAGGCAAAGCCGGCGAGGCCCTGAATGAAGCCGCCGGCGGCGGCGCCGAGCGCGATCGCGATGATCGCGGACGAGGTCATCGTCCGGGAAGGCAACTGCTGCGGCGCCGCCAACCGACACCGCACGTTGGGGGATCTGCACCCGGCAAGGGAGGAGGCGGGCCACTCATGCCGGCACGGGCAACTCGCCGGCCGTTGCATCGGCGGCGAATTGGCTGCGGTAGAATTCGGCGAACAGGCCACCGCGCCGCGACAAGTCGGCAAACGTGCCCTGTTCGACGATCGTCCCGTCGCGCAATACGACGATGCGGTCGCAGCGGCGCACTGTCGAGAGCCGGTGGGCGATGATCAGCGTCGTGCGGCCGGCTGTCAGCGTCTCAATCGCCGCAATGACCAGCGCCTCGGTCGCGACATCGAGCGCGGAGGTTGGCTCGTCGAGGATCAGGATGGGTGCGTCGCGCAACAGGGCGCGGGCGATTGTGACGCGCTGCTTCTCGCCTTCCGACAGCGCGGCGCCGCCTTCGCCGAGTGGTGTATCGTAGCCCTGGGGCAGCGCCGCGATCACGTCGTGGATGCGCGCCAGCCGGGCCGCCTGTTCGATCGCGGCATGCCCAGCGCCGGGGCGGCCATAGGCGATGTTATCGGCGACCGAAAGCGGAAAGATCAGCGGCGGCTGCAGCACCATCGAGATCTGGCGGCGCAGCGCCGGCAGCGCATAGTCGCGCACATCGACACCGTCGATCAGGACGGCACCTTGGCTCGGGTCGAAAAACCGCGGCACGAGGCCGAGAAGCGTCGATTTGCCGGCGCCGGTCGGGCCGACGATCGCGACCTTCTCGCCGGCCGCGATGCGCAGGTCGATGTTGCGCAATACCGACACCTGCGGCCGATAGCCGAAGCTGACGCCGCGCCAGGCAATGTCGCCGCGCGCGCCAGCGGGCGGAAACTGCCGCGTGCCGCTCTTCAGATCGGGTTCGGTGTCGAGCACCTCGAAGACGCGGACCGCGCCGACCCGGGCGCCGGCGATGAGGCCCCAGCTCTGCGTGATCTGATTGATCGGGGCGTAAAGCTGCGCGAGATAGGCGACGAAGACGAGGAGTTCGCCGAGCGTCAGCCGGCCCGACAGCACGGCGCGGGCGCCGGCATAGACGACAATCGCGGTGCCCGCCGCGACGACGAGGCCGACGAGACCGGAATAGAGCGTCTGCCAGCCGTAGAGGCGCAGCGTCGCGTCGAGGCTGTCGCGGCTCGCCCCCATGAAGCGGCGGTGCTCCTCCTCTTCTTTTGTAAACGCCTGCACGACCTTGATCGCTGCCATGCCCCACTGGACGAGCGAATAGACCCGGCTGTCCGCGTCGCGCACCTCGGTCGCGACGCGGCCGATCTTGTGGTTGACGCCGGCGATCAGGGCGAACAGCACCGGCACGATCGACAGCGCCAGAACGGTCAACAGCGGATCGAGCGGGAACAGCACGATCAGCATGCCGACGAGCAGGATCGTCGCCGAGAGGATCGGCAAGACCCCGTTCATGACCATCGTCTGCACCGCGAAACTGTCGGCGGTGACGCGGTACATCAGATCGCCGACCCGCTGGCGGCCGTGGTAGGCGAGCGACAGACGCTGCAGATGCGCATAGAGATCGCCGCGCAGCGCGTTGACCATGCGCTGGCCGACGCGAATCGTCGTGACGTTGTGCCAGAATGTCATCGCGCCGGCGGCGAGGTTGACCCCGACGATGCCGGCGCAGGTGAAGAGCAACAGCCAGCCCGTTGGCAGCGACAAAAGGGCGCCGAGCGTGCCCGCCGGCAGTGGCTTGTGGCCGAGCACGTAGTCGATGACGATTTGCAACGGCCACGGCTTCAGCAATTCCAGGCCGGCGGCAAGGAAGACCTGGCCCAAGGCCAGCAGCACCGGCCAGCGATGTGCCTGCAGATAGGGCCGGAATTTGCTGATCATCGGATGGTTGGCAGCGTCATGCCGGTCGGTGGCCGAGGCGGCGCGGGCACCGTAAGCGGTTTCGCCGGCGAAAGCGCGGCCTGGCGGGCGACGGTCTCGATGATGCGGTGCATCAGCCGGCCGAACGTTGTTAGCTGCGCTCCGATCAGCGCGAGATTGGCCGCCGCAACCGCGATGATCGCCAGCGCCGCGACCGGCGCGCCGAAGATCAGGCTGCCGGCCAGCGCCATCGCGTAAAAACGCAACAGCATCGCCGCGAAATTCGAGGTTCGCATCGCACAGCGCACGCGCAACAGGCGCTTGTCGCCGCCGTGGTTCTCGGCGACGACCGTCACGAGGGCGCGGCTCCACAGCCCGCGCGAGATCTTCAAATCCCATTTGCTCCAGCCGGTGTCGGCGACGACGAAATATTTCTGCGGCAGCAGGAGCTCCATCAAACCGCCGAGCAGCGCTTCCTTCTCGGCCGCCCGCTCGCTCCAATACGACAGCACAAAGCTGCGCTCGGCCCAGTTGACCTGCGCCTGCTGCTCGATCGGCGCAAGGCGGACGTGTTCGGCCGTCTGCATCGCGCGCAACCGCCATTTGAGGCGCTCCCAGCCGCGCAAGAGCGGCCCGAGATAAATGAGCAGCGCAACGAGCACCCGCGCTTTGAGGCCAGTGAAGCGTTTGTCGATCGGCGCTTTCAGCCCGCCGTTTACGCACATCGTCCACGTCGCGAGCAGCGGCACGGCCAGGAGCCACCACCAGCCGCCCGCCGCGATGCCGCCGAGCGCCAGGATGATCGCGGCGACGCTCCATTCGAAGGTCAGCGGCAGCACTGCGGTCAGCGACGACGGCGGCTCATACATCGTCTGGAACAGGCCGCGGCCAAAGGTGCCGGCATAGATGACCGGCTTTCGCGACAACAGCAGCGCCGCCGACAGATCGCCGTAGATGCGGCCGAGCCATTTCGCCTGGCCGAACAGGTTGAAGCGGAACGGGTGCTTGGCATAGACGAGCGCTTCGGCCTTGCCGTAGCCGCGCTGCTGGTTGAGATAGGCGCGGACCGTGTTGCGGCGGAAATGCCAGACAATCGCAGAGGGGCTGAAGCCGATCGTGTGGCCGGCGTCCTGAAAGCGCCAGCAGATGTCGACATCGTCGCCGGCGGCGCGGTAGCGCGGGTCAAAGCCGCCGAGCGCCAGCAGCGCGTCGCGGCGGAACGCCATGTTGCAGCCGGCGATGTGCTCGGCCACCTCGTCGCTGATCAGCACATGCGTCGGGCCGCCCGGCGACACCGCGACGGCCGCCGGCACGAGCGCATTTTCGGGCGGCGGAAAATTGGGACCGCCGCAAGCAGCCAACCCGCCCTCCTCCATGCGGGCGACGAGATAGGTCAGCCAATCCGGGTCGGCGACGCAATCGCTGTCGGTGTAGGCGACGATCTCGCCGTCGGCGGCCGCGGCGCCGACGTTGCGCGCGACCGACAGCCCCTTGTTCTCCTGGCTGATGATGCGGCAGTAGGGAAAGCTCTCAGCGATCTGGAGCGTGCGGTCTTGCGAACCGTCATTGACGACGACGACCTCGTAATTCGGATAGTTGAGGACTTCGAGCGAGGCGAGGCAGGCTTCCATCGTGCGCTCGGCGTTGTAGGCGCAGACGACGACCGAAACGCGCGGATAACGGGTGAGCGCCGGCGGCAGCGGGCCCCGGTAGCGCCGCGCGACGGCCTCGAAGGCCGGTTTCGGCCGCCGCTCGCGATCGACGAGACCAAACGCCCAGTCCTCGATGGCGTGCCCACCGGTGAACCATTCATCGGTCCACGCAAAGACGAACGTGCCGGCCACCCCGCCGGCAAACCCGGCGCGCACCTGCCAGTCAAGCGTATCCGCTTGGAATTGGTCGCCGTGGCGCAGCGAGTCGATGCCGAATTCGGTCAGCACCAACGGCTTATCGACCGCCAGATTGTGCAGCCGCGCGAGGTAGCGACGGAACGCGCCCTCCTCGTGCAGATAGACGTTGAAACAGAGGAAATCGGCGAAATCGACCGCGAGATACTCGGTCGAGGGAAAGTTGGCATAGCTGACGAGTGCGCCCGGATGCGCGCCGCGCACGACGGCAGCCAACTCCTTCAGCAAGGCCCGCACCGCCGCCGCGCCGTGCCAGCGAATGATATCAGGCGGAATTTCGTTGCCGACGAGATAGGCAAACACCGCCGGGTGGCGGGCGCAGGCCTGTACGCCGGCGGCAACCATCGCGCGGATTTCACGTTTGATCGCGACGCTGTCGAGGAATGCGACGTGCTGCGTCCACGGCAGACCGACCAGCGCCTTGAGGCCGGCCTGTTGCGCGAGATCGAGGAGCCACACGGGCGGCACCGTGAACGTCCGCAGCGTGTTGATGCCGGCGCCGCGCATCAGCGCGAAATCGCGTTCGACGACGGCGCGTTCGGGAAATTGCGCGCCATGGCTGCCGGCAGCGAACGGGCCATACGTCACACCGCGGACAAAGTGCTTTTGGTCGCCGGCGAAGAAGAATTTGCCGGCGACCCGGATGGGGCCGGCCAGCGGCGCGTCAAGCGGCGGCGCGTCCGCTGCCGCGGCAGCCGGTTCGGGCGAGCGCCGATCGTCCTCCGTCCGCAGGCTGGCGCTGCGATGCGCAGCGAGTGAGACGACGGTCATTTCCGTTTCCGTTGGTCCGAAATTTGCGGGGTCACGCTGCCCCGTCGCGGCCGCGGTGGCTTTCCCGGGCAAGCGCGGTGCCGACGATCGTGTTGAGATCGGAATGCTGCGGCTGCCAAAGGAGGCGGGCGCGCGCCGCCGCGGGATCGGCGACAAGCTCGGGCGGGTCGCCCGGCCGCCGCGCCGCTTCGCGCCGCGGCACCGTCAGACCCGATACCCGCTCCACCGCCGCGATGACCTCGCGCACCGACCAGCCGCGCCCGGTGCCGAGATTGAGCGCCATGCTGTCACCGCCCGCGGCGAGATCGGAAAGCGCCTTGACATGCGCATCCGCGAGGTCGGTCACGTGGATATAGTCGCGGATCGCGGTGCCGTCGGGCGTCGGGTAGTCGTCGCCATAGATCTCGACCGGCTCGCCGGTGCCGAGCGCGGCGCGCAGCACGCGCGGGATCAGGTGGGTTTCCGGATCATGGTCCTCGCCGATCTCGCCGTCGGGATCGCAGCCAGCGGCGTTGAAATAGCGCAGCGCCGCATAGCGCAGGCCGTAGGCGCCGGAATACCAATGCAACGCGCGCTCGATCGCCAGCTTAGTCTCGCCATAGGGATTGAGCGGCGCCTTTGGGCAATCCTCGCGGATCGGCAGCCGGTCCGGCACCCCGTAAACGGCGCAGGTCGAGGAAAATACGATTGTCGCGACACCCGCCTCGCGCATCGCCGACAGCAGGGACAGCGTGCCGCCGATGTTATTGTGATAATAGAGTTCAGGATCGCCGACCGACTCGCCAACATAGGCAAACGCCGCAAAATGCATGACGGCGCCGATTTGATGCGTGCGCAGCGCAGCTGCGACCGCGGCCCGATCGGCAAGATCGCCCTCGACAAGCGGTCCCCAGCGCACCGCCTCGCGGCGGCCGCGCGACAGGTTGTCGTAGACGACCGGGCGCCAGCCGGCGCGGGCCAGCGCCTTGCAGGCGTGGCTGCCGACATAGCCGGCGCCGCCGGTCACGAGGATCGAATTGGCCATCGATCGATTAACCATTGGGTTACCCTGGCTGTGCGACAACGGAATACCCTCGCCTCCTCTTCCCTCCGCCCCGTCTGCGGCAGCAGGAAGCGATTGGCGACGGACGGAATAAGCGGCAGACTCGCCCGTTCTGAGCAACATTGTTTTGCGGCATTCGGAAGGAGAGTGCGCCGATGCGCATCGCGATGATCGGGTCGGGTTATGTCGGCCTTGTCTCGGGCGCCTGCTTTTCGGAATTCGGCGTGACGGTGACCTGCGTCGACAGCGATGTCGGCAAGATCGAACGGCTGAAATGCGGTGAGATGCCGATCTATGAGCCCGGCCTCGACCAGCTTGTCGCGAGCAACGCCGGGGCCGGCCGGCTTCACTTCACGACCGATTTGAAGGCGGCGGTCGAGGGCGCGGATGCAGTGTTCATCGCGGTCGGCACGCCGTCGCGGCGCGGCGACGGCCACGCCGATTTGAGCTACGTCTTTGCCGCCGCCACCGAGATCGGCGCGGCGCTGGCCGAGAGCGGCAACGAGCGCACCGTGGTCGTGACGAAATCGACGGTGCCGGTCGGCACCGGAAGGCGGGTCGCGCGCATCTTCGCCAACGCTTTGCCGGCGGCGCGCTTCGATATCGCTTCCAACCCGGAATTTCTGCGCGAAGGTTCGGCGATCGAGGATTTCATGCGGCCCGACCGCGTCGTCATCGGCACCCATAGCGAGCACGCCCGCGGCGTGTTGCGGGCGCTCTACCGACCGCTCCGCCTGCTCGAAACGCCGATCGTGTTCACGACGCTGGAAACCGCCGAATTGACCAAATACGCCGCCAACGCCTTTCTCGCGACAAAGATCACCTTCATCAATGAGATCGCCGATCTGTGCGAAGCGGTCGGCGCCGACGTGCAGGATGTGGCGCGCGGCATCGGCCTCGACGGCCGCATCGGCGGCAAATTCCTGCACGCGGGGCCGGGCTTCGGCGGCTCGTGCTTTCCGAAGGACTGCCAGGCGCTTGTGCGCACGGCCGAGATCGCCAAGACGCCGCTCGCGATCGTCGATACCGTGCTGCGCACAAATGACGCGCGCAAGCGGCGCATGGCCGACCGCATTGCCGCGGCATTGGGCGGCGATGTCGAGGGTAAAACACTGGCCGTGCTGGGCCTCACGTTCAAGCCGAACACCGACGACATGCGCGACAGCCCGGCGCTGTCGATCCTGCCGTCGCTGTTCGAGGCCGGCGCGACGATCCGCGCGTTCGACCCCGAAGGCATGGCCGAGGCGAAGAAGCTGATGCCGGAACTCGACTATTGCGCCGATGCCTATGCGACGATGGACGGCGCCGACGCGCTCGTCCTCATTACCGAATGGAATGAGTTCCGCGCGCTTGACCTGGCGCGGGTCAAGCGCTTGCTGCGCCGGCCGCTGGTCATCGACCTGCGCAACATCTACCCGCCCGACGAGATGCTGGCGGCCGGCCTCGTTTATCGCAGCATCGGCCGCCCGGCCAGCACGCCGATCGCCGAGCCGGCGTCCGAAGAGCCGGCGGGGCTGCGGGCGATTGTTCGACTCTGAGCCGAATTGCCAAGGACGCCAACAATGCGTACGGTCATGAAACGAGTCCTGGTCACCGGCGGCGCCGGCTTTCTCGGATCGCATCTGTGCGAACGCCTGCGCGCCCAAGGGGATGACGTCCTGTGCGTCGATAACTACTTCACCGGGCGCAAGGACAACATCGCGCGGCTGCTCGACGATCCGCATTTCGAGGCGATGCGCCATGACGTGACGCATCCCTTGTTTGTCGAGGTCGACGAAATCTACAACCTCGCCTGCCCCGCCTCGCCGATCCACTACCAGTTCGATCCGGTGCAGACGACGAAGACGAGCGTCATCGGCGCGATCAATATGCTGGGGCTCGCGAAACGGCTGAAGGCGAAAATTCTGCAGGCGTCGACCTCGGAGGTGTACGGCGATCCCATCCTGCACCCGCAGCCCGAATCCTACCGCGGCAATGTCAACCCAATCGGCCCCCGGGCCTGCTACGACGAGGGCAAGCGCTGCGCCGAGACGCTGTTTTTCGATTATTACCGGCAGCACAAGGTACCGATCCGCGTCGTGCGCATCTTCAATACCTACGGGCCGCGCATGCACCCGAACGACGGCCGGGTGGTCTCCAATTTCATCGTGCAGGCGTTGCGCAACGAGCCGATCACGCTCTATGGCGACGGCATGCAGACCCGTGCCTTTTGTTATGTCGACGACATGATCGAAGGCTTTGTGCGGATGATGGCGGCGCCGGGCGACGTTACCGGGCCGATGAACCTCGGCAATCCGGTCGAGACCTCAGTCGCCGAACTGGCCAGCCTGATCATCGAAATGACCGGCTCGCGCTCGAGCCTCGTGCACCGGCCGCTGCCGGCCGATGATCCGGTGCAGCGCTGCCCGGACATCACCCAGGCGAAGGCGGTTCTCGACTGGCAGCCGCAGACGCCGCTGCGCGCCGGGCTGGAACGCACGATCGCCTATTTTGATGCCCTTCTTGGAGGCGGCGCTTCGCCGCCCTCGCGCGAGCAGGCGGCGGCCTGACCGGTTATTGGCCGATCAGCGGAATGTGGGTCGCGCAGCGGCCGCGCGCCTCGATTATCTCGCCGGGTGCGGCGTCGACATTGCGCGCCTGCGATTGCTCGTAGGGCGTTGCGCAGATCTGGTTGGCGACGAGCGCGTTGACCGCGGGGTCGTAATTGTTGGACTCGGCGAATTCCGGCGGCACGCCGTGCTTCGGCGCCAACGCGCTGGTGCCGAAATCGTCCTTGATCGGGATATAGGGCGTGCAGCCCGGCACCAAGACCGACAGCAGCACCACGGCGAGAAAAGCGCGCATTCTGGCCTGCGGCTGGAAATCACGGCGTTAGGTCGCCGTCGAGTGTGCCTGCCGCGAGGCCGCGGCG
>JASIAN010000301.1 GCA_030042035.1 Alphaproteobacteria bacterium
TCGAGCGCTCGCTCTATAAGATAAGTGGCCTCGGGCCGGCCGGCGCCGCGATAGGGCGCGGTCGGACTGGTGTTCGACAACACCGCGTCGATCGACACATGAGCGGCCGGAATATCGTAGACGCCGACGACCGTGCCGATCATGCCGAACGGCGTCAGCCACTGCCGGTCGGAGCCGACATAGGCGCCGATGCTGGCGTGCATGTGGAGGCGCAGACCGATGATCTTGTGGTCTGCATCGAGGGCCAGCTCGATCGTGCCGGTGTTGTCTCGGCCATGTTCATCGGCGAGCAGCGTTTCCGAGCGCTCGCAGCGCCATTTGACCGGGCGCCCAAGCTTCTTCGCCGCCCACAAGACGAGGCGGTGATCGACGTATTGCCAGCCCTTGGCGCCGAAGCCGCCGCCAACATCGCGCACGATGACGCGCACCTGGCTTTCCGGCACGCGAAACACCATGCCCGCCAGCATATTGCGCACGCGGTGCGGATAGTTGACGTCGGCGTAGAGCGTGTAGCGGCCTTCGGCGTCGTCATAGGCGCCGAGGGAGCCGCGCGGCTCCATGTACTGCGCGTGCACGCGGCTGACGACATAATGCCGCTTGACGATATGCGCGGCGCGCGCGAACGCCGCATCGGTCGCGGCGCGGTTGCCGCGCTCGTAGGTATGCGAGATGTTGTCGGGGTTCTCGTCCCACAGCCGCGCCGCGTCGGGGTTTGCCGCCGCTTCGACATCCGTGACGGCCGGCAGCGGCTCGTAATCGACCGCGACGAGCTCGGCGGCGTCTTTCGCCTGATCCAACGTCTCGCCGATGACCATCGCCACCGTGTCGCCGACATAGCGCGCCCGGTCGATGACGATCGCCGGCCGCTGCGGCGCGAAGGCGGGCGAGCCGTCGGCGCGCTTCCGCGGCTGCGTTGCCTTCGGCACCGCAAGGCCGTCGTTCTTGTAGTCCTCGCCGGTATAGACCGCGAGCACGCCCGGCGCCGCCTGCGCCGCCGCCGTGTCGATGCCGCGAATCCGCGCATGCGCATGCGGCGAGCGCACAAAGATGCACCACGCCTGACGCGGCAATACCACGTCGTCCTGGTAGCGGCCGTGGCCGGTCAACAGCCGCTTGTCCTCAAACCGCCGCAGCGGCTGGCCAACCCCGAATTTCAACAAGTCCGGACTGATGTCGTTCATGTGCAGACCCAAGGTGAACTTGTAAGTAAAGGGCTACAAATCAGTTTGGTCATTGCGAGCGCAGCGAAGCAATCCCGGTGGTGTATTGCAACGGCAGCCGGAATGCTTCGTCGCTCCGCTCCTCGCAATGACAACCATTGGGGTGCCGGTGGGCGCCTCACACAAACCGGCAAGAGATCGAGCCGAGCGGGCCGTAATCGACATGGAACGCGTCGCCGGCGCGCGCCTCGACTGTGCTCGTGAACGACCCCGACAGGATGAACTGGCCGGGTTCCAGTGCGATGTCGAACGGCGCCAATTTATCGGCGAGCCAGGCGACGCCATTGGCCGGATGGTTCAAGACCGCCGCCGCGACACCCGATTCCTCAATGACGTTGTTGCGGTAGCACAGGCACGCTACCCAGCGCAGATCGACATCCAATGGCCGGATCGGCCGGCCGCCGATGACGAGAGCCGCATTGCCGGCGTTGTCGGCGATGCTGTCGAGGACGCAGCGCGGCTGCTGCGTCTCGGGATCGATGCGGTGCGTGCGGCCGTCGACGATCTCGCAGGCCGGCACGACGTAATCAGTCGCGCTCAACACATCGAAGATCGTGCAGCCCGGCCCTTTCAGGCGCCGGCCGAGCACAAAGCCCAATTCGCATTCGAGGCGCGGCTGGATGAACCGGTTCATCGGGATTTCGGCACCGTCGCCATAGAACATGTCGGCGAGGAGCGCACCGTAATCCGGCTCCGTAATGTTCGCCTGGCGCTGCATTGCGCGCGAGGTGAGCCCGATCTTGCGGCCGCGGACCCTGTTACCCTCTGCGACCTTCAATTCGACCCAGCGGCGCTGGATCGCATAAGCGTCATCGACCGTCAGACCGGGATGGAGGACGCTCGGCGCGCGCGTCCGACGCCGCTCCTTCTCGGCGGCATGATAGGCCCGCGCCAACGCGTCGATATGCGACTCGGTCAGCATGCGATTTGCCTCCGCATTGCCGTCGCCCGAGAGCAACGGCGACGCGCCTCCGCGCGACACGACGGACCGCTACAGCAGGTGGCCGCTGCGTGTTGCCTTGGTGCGCAGATAGCGCTCGTTGTGGCCGTTGGCCGGAAAGACGTGCGGCATCCGTTCGACGATGTGGATGCCGTAGCGTTCGAGCGCGGCGAGCTTGTCCGGATTGTTGGTCAACAGGCGCACTGTCGTATAGCCGAGCTGGCGCAGCATGTCGGCCGCCGGCAGATAGACCCGCTCGTCGGCGTCGAAGCCAAGCTGCTCGTTGGCATCGACCGTGTCAAACCCGGCATCCTGCAGGCGATAGGCGCGCAGCTTGTTGACAAGGCCGATGCCGCGCCCTTCCTGCGCCAGATAGAGCAAAACGCCGCCGCCGGCCTTCGCGATCGCCGCAATTGCGCCGCGCAATTGCTCGCCGCAGTCGCAGCGCAGGCTCGCCAGCACATCGCCGGTAAAGCATGCCGAATGCAGCCGTACCAGCACCGGCGCCGCCGGGTCCGGCGCGCCGATCAGGATCGCCAGATGCTCGCTGCCGCCGTCGCCGGGGCGGAAGGCGATGAGCCGTGCGTCCTCGGCGTCGGCGAGCGGCACGCGCGCCTCGGCGACGCGGTTGAGGCCGGACATCGCGGCGCGGCGGGTCAACACGTCCTGCGTCGCGACGACCGCGACATCGCGGCGCCGCCGGGCGAATGTCGCTTCTGCCGGTGCCAGCGGCAACACCAGCACCGCCGGCAGCAGCGCCGCGAGCTTGGCCAGCGCCACGGCCGCTAACTCGCCGCCCTCGGCCGGCTGTGGCGCGGGGCCAAGGCCGGGCGGCTCGACACCCAGCGACGCCGCGGGGTCGGCGAGGTTGCGGATGACCGCGGCGGGCAGGCTCGGCGCGAGCGCGATCGACACAGCGCCGGCAAGATCGGCGCGCGGCGCAAGCCCGAGCGCGACGGCGCGGCGCCGCGTCAAAACCATACGCAGCGGCCGGTTGGCTGCTGCCCGCAGCCGCGCCAGGTTGCTGTCGGCGGCAAATTCCGCCGCCAGCGCCAGCAGCGCCGCGTCGCCGCTGCTGCCCTCGAGCAGCACCGGCTCGCCGCGGCGCAGCGCGACGATCGCGGCATCGAGCGTGCGCTCGGGCGGCGCTGTGGCGGACCGGTCTGACGGCGCTGACGGGGTCATATCTTCAGCCAAGCGATCACCTCTTTCGGGCGGCCATCATAGGCGCGGTCCGCCGGCGCGGCCAGCCCCCGTTCGCATGCCTGCCGTCCGCCACCCTCACGCCGGTCGCGGTCCGCGCCAGGCGCTTACGGCGGGATGAGATGATAGCTCGTGCTTAGCTGACCGAGATCGTGGAAGCCGGTAACTGCGCCGCCGGCGTTGGTCGTCCAGTAGCCGATATCGCCGGTCGTGGTGTTTTCCAACAGCACTTCGGCATGGCCCGAATTGTCGTAATCGCCGACCCCGATGACGGTATAGCCGGCATCGGCGAAGCCGAAATCGTGGAAGCCGGCAGCCTGCCCGTTCGCGTTGGTCGTCCAGTAGCCGATATCGCCGGTCGCCTTATCCTCCCATAGCACCTCATCGTGGCCGACGCCGTCGAAATCCCCGACGCCGACGACACTGTACGCCGTGTTGGCCTGGCCGAGATTGACAAAGGCGGCAAACGTGCCGCTGCTGTTCGTTGCCGTATAGCCGATATCGCCGGTCGCCATATCTTCAAACAGCACCGAGTCGCGGCCTGAGCCGTTGAAATCGCCGGTGCCGACCGGGGTGTATGCGAGGCCTGCCAGGCCGAGATCGACGAAGCCGGTGACCTCGCCGCTGCTGTTTGTCGCCCAGTACCCGGTATCGCCGGTCGCCATATCTTCAAACAGCACCTCGTCGCGCCCGGAGCCGTCGAAATCGCCTGCCCCGACGACGGTGTACGCCGTGTCGATCTGGCCGAGATCGACGAAACCAGTGACCTTGCCGCTGCTGTCGGTCGCCCAATAGCCGATGTCGCCGGTCGCTTTGTCTTCCCATAACGCGGTCAATCGGCCGTTGCCGGCAAAGTCGCCGGCCACGACGGCAGTGTAACCCGGAGGGGCCTCGCCCTCGTCGTTGAACCCGGTGACGTTGCCCAGCGCGTCGAGCGTCCAAAAGCCGGTGTCGCCGGTTGCCGGGTCGGTAAAAATGACGTCCGGAGCGGCGGGCCAAGTCTCGGGCGGCGGATCGATATAGAAATTCGCTGGAGTGAGTTGGCCGGGCGTGACGCCGCTGATGAAGATCGACTGGCTGGCGCTGAACGTGATCAGCGTGCCGCCGTTCGCGCTTGCGATATCGGCCTGCAGGGCGGCGGAATTTGCGACCGTCGAATTCGACAGCTGGATCGCATCGATCGCCGGGTCGAACCCCGTAATCGTGTCGTTGCCGAATGTGGATGTCGCAAAGTTGAACAGCACGGGCGTATCAGGCGGTGCGGCCAACGTGGCGCTGCCGGCGCCCGCCGTGACAGTCGCAAACCCGCCGGCCGATCCGGTGGCGATCAGCTTGCCCTGCGGCGTCGCCTGTGACGTGCCAGAGGCAAGCTGGTCCTCCATACCGACGAGCTCGGCCGTATCTGGCACGCGGCCGATGATGATCTGGAACAGTTGTGTAAGGTCGCTCTGTGCCTCGGGCGATACCGCCAAACTCTGTTGCAGCTGGATGAGGCTGTTGCCAGCCGCAAGGAACCCCATCGCCGCCGTCTGTTCCTCGTTGGTGGGCTGGCGGTTCAGCACCTGCTGATAAACCTGGGCAATGGCATTCTGCGCCTCGGTCGATTGCGCGAGGATTAATACAATCGCCTGCAGGCTCGACCCATCGGCGAGGAGGTTCGTATATGTGCCATCGTTGGTGCCGATGCCGACTCCGAGCGTCTGCTCAAAGATCTGGTTCAGGTCGCCCTGCGCTTCGGACGAATTGGCCAAACTCTGCCGGATCGAGCCGACGCTGGTTCCGGTATTCAGCTCGTCGGTGTAGGTCGACAATTCATTCGATGTCGGTTCGCGGCCGAGCACATCGGCAAAGATCTGGTACACTTCGGCCGCCGCGACGCTCGCTGGCGACGGCGATGTCGACGTGACCGGAATATTGATCGTCACCGTCGGCTCGATTTCGTCACTGAAGGCGAGCGTCTGGCCATTGACCGTGATCGTGCCGGATTCCGAGCCGAGCCCGGTGGTGCCGCCAGCCCCGGTATTGTGCACGAAAAAGAAGCCAGCGGCGCTGAAGCGATCGATGACAACGGTGCCGATCGGGGCGGCCGTCACGCCTTCGCTGTAGAATGAATAGCTGCCCGCCGCCGATGACGGCACGGTCGGCGCCGACGATCCGATCGGGGCCACCACCGTTCCGGTGTAGAAGGCCTTGCCGTTGGCATACGAGAAGACGAAGCCAAACAGCGCATTGAGCGCAAAGCTCGCCGGGCTAGTGCTGCTGAACGGATGCTGCTGCCCGTCGAGGCCGAGCACGGCGTCCTGTTCGCTGCCCAGCCCGCCGGTACCATCGGGTTGACCTGCCGCAGTATCGACCGGGACGGGTGAGGCCTCGCCCGGCCCATTGTGCGAATAGTCGGTGACGAAAACCGACCCCGGCTGGTCGGTCGTGACGCCTTCGTCGCCGACGATCTGGTAGGTGACTCCGGCCGCGGTCGTAACGGTCTGGCCGACCGGGTCGCCTGTCAGGCCCAAATTCTGGTCGTCGGCCACGACGCCGCGGTAATAATCGCCATTGGCAAAGGTGCGAATGAAATCGTAGAGCTGGGTCGCGCTGGGCGGCGGCGGTGCCGGCGGCGGTGGCGGCG
>JASIAN010000302.1 GCA_030042035.1 Alphaproteobacteria bacterium
CATTGTGCCGGTGTTCAGCACACCCGAATAGGCACGCACAAAGGTCAACGAGCCAACAAACGGATCGGACATGATCTTGAATGCGAGCCCCGAAAACGGCTCGTCATCCGAGCATTTACGCACGATCGGCTCGTCCGAGCCCATCTTGACGCCCTTGATCGCCGCGACGTCGATCGGCGACGGCAAATAATCAACTACTGCATCAAGAAGCGGTTGCACCCCCTTGTTCTTAAAGGCAGAGCCACAAAGCACCGGGACCAGAACGCCGCCGATCGTGCCCTTGCGGATGCACCGCTTCAGGGCCGCCTCGTCCGGCTCCTCTCCACCGAGATAGGCTTCGAGCGCGTCGTCGTCCTGCTCGACCGCCTGCTCGACGAGCTTCGTGCGATAGCTCTGAGCCTCGGCTTGCATGCCGGCGGGGATGTCGATCACGTCGAATTCCGCGCCCAACGTCTCATCACGCCATTTGAGCGCCTTCATGCGCACCAGATCGACGATGCCGACGAAATCGGCCTCGACCCCGATCGGCAACTGCATGACCGCGGCATTTGCACCGAGACGGTCGTAGATCATCTCGACGCAGCGCTTAAAATCGGCGCCGATGCGGTCCATCTTGTTCACAAAACAGATCCGCGGTACGCCGTATTTGTCGGCCTGGCGCCATACCGTTTCGGATTGCGGCTCGACGCCGGCAACCGAGTCGAACACCGCTACCGCGCCGTCAAGAACGCGCAGGCTCCGCTCGACCTCGATCGTAAAATCGACATGGCCCGGCGTGTCGATGATGTTGATCCGGTGATCGAGCCAAAAGCAGGTCGTCGCGGCCGAGGTGATCGTGATGCCGCGTTCCTGCTCCTGCTCCATCCAGTCCATCGTCGCGGTGCCTTCGTGCACCTCGCCGATCTTGTAGGAGCGCCCGGTATAATACAGAATCCGCTCGGTGGTCGTCGTCTTGCCGGCATCGATGTGCGCCATGATGCCGAGGTTGCGATACCGCTCGAGGGGTGTTGTGCGTGCCATGACCGATACTCCGGCGGCGCGGCGCGGCGCCGCCCGTGTTCACCTATCCGACCCAGCGACTACCAGCGATAATGCGAGAACGCCTTGTTGGCGTCCGCCATGCGGTGCGTGTCCTCGCGGCGCTTGACGGCGACGCCGCGATTGTTGGCGGCATCGAGCAGTTCGCCCGACAGCCGCTCCTCCATCGTGTTCTCCGAGCGGTTGCGCGACGAACCGATCAGCCAGCGGATCGCCAGCGCCTGGCTTCTGTCGGGCCGCACCTCGACCGGCACCTGATAGGTCGCGCCGCCGACCCGGCGCGAGCGCACCTCGACCGCCGGCCGCACATTGGTCAAGGCGTCGTGGAACACCTTCAACGGCTCCTGCCCGGTGCGCTTCTGGATGCGGTCGAAGGCGCCGTAGACGATGCGCTCGGCGACTGACTTCTTGCCCTCGTGCATCAGGCAGTTCATGAATTTCGTGACGACGGCGTCGCCGAACTTCGGGTCCGGCAAGACCTCGCGTTTGACCGCGGCGCGGCGGCGCGACATCAATTCTCTCCTATTTCGGCCGCTTGGCGCCGTATTTCGAGCGCCGCTGCCGGCGATCCTTGACGCCCTGCGTGTCGTGGGTGCCGCGGATGATGTGATAACGCACGCCCGGCAGGTCCTTGACGCGGCCGCCGCGAATCAGCACGACCGAATGCTCCTGCAGGTTGTGTCCCTCGCCGGGAATATAGGACGGTACCTCGCGGCCATTGGTGAGGCGCACGCGCGCCACCTTGCGCAGCGCCGAATTGGGTTTTTTCGGCGTGGTCGTGAAGACGCGCGTGCACACGCCGCGCTTCTGCGGGCATCGCTCAAGCGCCGGCGCCTTCGTGCGCGCGAGCTGCGGCCGGCGCGGCTTGTTGATCAGCTGGTTGATCGTCGGCATGCTCAAAATCCTCAAATCCTCGGCGCCAGCCCTACCCATCCTTCATCGAACGCGCGGCCGCCCGCACGCTTCGACGCGCGCCGGGCGGCGATGATCTCTCGGCCCCACAGGGTTTGCGCCCTCTCGCAAGGGCACCGTGCCATAGCAGGCGGATCGGCCGCGTCTAGGTGGCATCCTACGGCCAGCCGGGAGCGCGGAATATAGGAAGCCGCCCCCAAGGGGTCAAGCGGAATACCGGCGCGGCGGGCCGGTTGCGGTCGTATCTCGCATATCACATATTGCGGCGTCCCATTTCCCCGTGACGCGGCGAGAACTTCGCATGGCCGTTCAGTCAAACCGCTCGGAGCTTGCGGTCGTGCGGATCGACCCCGGCGTCAGCTTTCGCACCCAGGCCTACGCGGCGCTGAAGGCGGCGATCGCCGACGCCGACATCTATTCGCGGCCGGACGAAATCCGCCTCGACGAGCGCGCGCTGTGTCATCAGCTCGGGGTCAGCCGCACGCCGGTGCGCGAGGCGATGACGCTGTTGGAACAAGAGGGGTTTCTGCGCACCGAGCCGCGCCGCGGCATCTTTATCGTGCGCAAGAAAAAGCGGCAGATCGTCGAGATGATCCAGGTGTGGGCGGCCCTGGAAGGCATGGCGGCGCGGCTCGCCGCCGCGCGCGCCTCCGCCACCGAAATCGGCGAATTGCGCCACCTGTTCGATCAGTTCATCGGCGACAACCCGCATGACCGTATCGACGAGTATTCCGACGCCAACATCGCCTTTCACCAGGCGTTGATCCGCCTCGCCGGTTCGCCCCTGATCGCGCAGCTGACGGCCAACCTGTTCCTGCACGTGCGTGCCGTGCGCAAGGCGACGATCGCCCACGGCGACCGCGCCGAGCGCTCGCTCGCCGACCATCTGGCGATCATCGAGGCGCTAGAGCGGCGCGACGCGGCGGCGGCCGAGCAGCTGTCGCGTGACCATGCCCTCGGCCTCGCCGCGCATGTCGAGCAGTTTTGCAACTTTCTCGATTGAGCTCTTGGCCCCTCGCGCCGCGCCGCCCGGCGTTCTAAGGTCCGGTTCCCAAGGTCCGGTTCGCCGGACGAGGATAGAGGGCGGCGATGGCCAAAGGAATTCTGATTGCGGTGATGAACAGCGCCGGCGCGGCGCAGGACGAATTCGACGACTGGTACGACACCGAGCATCTGCCGGAACGCGAGCGCGTGCCGGGCTTTCTGTTGTGCCGGCGCTGGCTTGGGGCCGCGGACCGCACGATATCGGTCGCCACGTACGATCTCGACAATGTCGCCGTTTTGCACAGCCGGGCCTATCGGGCGATCGCCGGCGACAACCTGTCAGCGTGGTCAAAACGCATAACTGACCGGGTCGAGCGGCTGATGCGCTTCGAAGGCGAACAGATTCTGCCGGGCAATTTGCTGCCCCCGACCGACGCCGGCGGCCTGCTGGTCAATGCAATGAATGTCGATCCTGCCGCCGAGGCCGAGTTCAACGAGTGGTACGACACCGAGCATGTGCCGATGCTCGCCGCCGTTCCCGGCGTTCTGTGCGCCCGCCGCTTCCGCGCCACGGCGGCCGACCGGCGCTATGTCGCGCTCTATCACCTGGCGTCGCCCGACGTGCAGCAGATGGCCGCCTGGCGAGAAGCCGCCGACACCGAATGGACGCGCCGCATGCGCCCCCATTTCCGCGACCACCTGCGGCTCGTCTGCGCGAGGTATACACGCGGCGGCTGACCGGGCGACGATGGAAGAGCTGGCCTCCTTCGGGTTTCTCGCGCTGCCGACGGTTTTCGTCTCGCTGTGCCTGCTGGGCGCGATCATCGCCGCGGCGGGATGGCGTGGCGGCATCGCACTGGCCCTGGCGTCGAGTGTGTGCCTCTACGTCGCTGCGACGCCGGCGTTCTCGGCCTTGGTGATCCAGCACGTCGAAGCGCGGCTGCCGCGCCGGGTCGACCTGCACCGGGCGCAGGCGATCGTCGTGCTCGGCGGCGACGTGCGGCGCGGCAACGGCCGCGACATTCCCGACCGGCTCGGCCGGCTGTCGCTGGAGCGGCTCGTCTTCGCCGCCGACGCCTATCGCCAGCTGCATCTGCCGGTCGCGGTCAGCGGCGGCGTCATCATCGGCTCGCACGAGAGCGTCGCTGTGCTGATGAAACACGCCCTCGAACGCGAGTTTGGCGTGCCCGTCACGTGGACCGAAGAGCGTTCGAGTTCGACCTGGCAGAACGCGGCATTTACCGCACAGATTCTGCGTGCCGCGGGGATTCGCACGGTCGTGCTGGTCAGTCAGGCCTGGCACCTGCCGCGGGCGATGTGGGCGTTCGAGCGGGCGGGCATGACGGCGCTGCCGTGGCCCGCGCCGCGGCAGGCCGCACTGCAGTTCGACGAGCCGAGCGACTTTCTGCCGAGCCCGATGGGGCTGGCATGCAGCTTTCTGGCGCTGCACGAGTTTATCGGCAGCCTCTATTACCGGCTGCGCTATTGAGCCGGTCCGGTGCTATTGTCGCACCGGCCGACGTTCATTCGCGGAGACCCCGATGCGCCGCCATGACCAGATCGCCGAAGCCAAAGAGCTGCTGCGCCATCTCGACCGCCGCACGACGGCGCTGGCCGACGGCATCTACCGCAACCCGGTGACCGACTATACCTGCGCCGCACAGGCGGCGCGCGAAGCGGCATTGTTCTTTCGCGATGGCCCGATCAATGTCGGCCTCTCGGCGCTCTTGCCGCGGCCGGGCGACTGGATGACGCACGACCATGCCGGGCAGCCGCTTCTCTTCGTGCGCCGCCCCGAAGGCTCGCTCGCCGCCTTTCTCAACGTCTGCCGCCATCGCGGCGCGCGGGTTGCGACGGCGGCATGCGGCGCCGGCGCGCAGAGTTTTTCGTGCCCCTATCACGGCTGGACCTATGGCCTCGACGGGGCGCTCATCGCGCGCCCCGAGGATGCCGCGTTTGCCAGCGTCGAGCGCGCGACGCACGGCCTCCAGCCGCTGCCGGTCGTCGAGAAATACGGCATGATCTGGGTCGGGCTGCGCCCCGGCGGCGCCTTCGATGTCGATGCGCTGCTCGCCGGCGCGGCCGACGACATCGCCGCCTACGGTCTCCAATCCTATCATCATTACGAGACGCGCACGCTGACGCGCGAGATGAACTGGAAACTCGCGATCGATACGTTCGGCGAGACCTATCACCTGCAATATCTGCATCCCGACACGGTCAGCCCGCTGTTTTACAGCAATCGTGCGACGTTTGCCGGGTTCGGCCCCAACCACCGCATGATTGTCGCGCGCCGCACGATCGATGAATTGCGCGGCCAGCCGGAAGAGCAGTGGGATGTGTTCGACCACACCGCAGTCATCTATGTTCTGTTTCCCAATACCGTATTCCTCTTCCAGCGCGACCACGTCGAAACCTGGCACGTCTTCCCCGGCGAGCGGCCGGATCGCTGCTCGATGTACGTCTCGCTCTATATTCCCGAGCCGGCGACGAGCGACAGCGCCAAACGCCACTGGGACAAGAATTTCGATCTGTTGATGGCAACCGTGGAGCGCCAGGATTTCCCGACCTGCGAGGGCATGCAGCGGGGCTTTCTGTCGGGCGCCCAGGAGGCGATCGTGTTCGGCCGCAACGAGCCGGCGCTGCAGCACTATCACCGCAGCATTGCGGCAGCGCTGGCGGCGGCCGAACCGCGGCTCGCGGCGGAATAGCCACGTTTTGCAGTCGTTATCGGGTCGCGGAACAATCTGCTAGACCGCTGCGGCATGGAGCTTTCCGTCGTCATTCCGGTCCGCGACGAGGCCGGCAATATCGCGCCGCTCGTCGCCGAGATCGCGGCGGCGCTCGACGGGCGCCTTGCCTACGAAATCGTCTATGTCGATGACGGCAGCCGCGACGCGACGGTGGCCGAAATCCGCCGGCTGCAGCACGGCCTCAAGCAGCTGCGCCTGGTGCGGCACCAGACGAGCTGCGGCCAGAGCGCGGCGATCCGCAGCGGCGTCCGGGCGGCGCGCGGCATCTGGATCGCGACGTTGGACGGCGACGGTCAGAACGACCCCTCCGACATCCCGCTGTTGTGGCAGATCGCCTGCGAACAGCCGGCAGAGCCGCTGCTCGTCGCCGGCCGGCGCACCCGCCGCCAGGACAGCTGGGCGAAGCGGCAATCATCGCGCATCGCCAACGCCGTGCGCCGCCGCCTCCTCGCCGACGACACGCCGGACACCGGCTGCGGCTTGAAGCTCTTTCCGCGCGCCCTCTTCCTCGACCTGCCGTATTTCGACCACATGCACCGCTTTCTGCCGGCGCTGGTCCTGCGCGAAGGCGGCAGCGTGCGCTCGGTGCCGGTCAACCATCGCCCGCGCCGGCGCGGCCGGTCAAAATACGGCGTGTTCGATCGCTTGTGGGTCGGCATCGCCGACCTCGCCGGCGTGCTGTGGCTGCGCCGCCGCGCCACCCGCCCGGTGCTGATCGAGGAGGAGGCGCCGGCGAGCGATCCGCCGCCGACGGCCGCCGAGCGGCAGCGCGCGGCACCGGCGCTGCCATGAAAGTGGCCGGGATCGTCACGCGGTTTCTGGTGCTGGCGCTGCTCGCCGCCGGCATCGCTGCGGCGTGGCGCTGGCGCCACCTGTTGGAGCCCGCGCAGCTGACCGCGACGATTGCCCGCAACCCGTTGGCGCCGCTTGCGTTCATCGTGTTGCAGATCGCCTCGAGCCTGGTTTTTGTGCCGCGTACGGTGCTGGCGGTCGCGGCCGGCCTGTTATTCGGCATGGGGTGGGGTATCTTGTGGGCGGCGCTCGGCAGCCTCGCCGGCGCGATCGCCGGCTTTCTCGTTTCCCGCTACCTCTACGCCGGGCTGGCGGCGCGGGGCGATCCGCAGCGGCTGGCGGCGCTCGTCAGATATGCCGAGCGCGGCGGCTGGCGCATGGTCGCGATCGTGCGGCTGGTGCCGATCGTCCCGCACAGCCTGGCGAACTATGCTCTCGGACTGACCCGAATCCGGCTCGGCGCCTACGCGCTGGGTTCACTGCTCGGGCAGTTGCCGCTGACGGTAGCGTTTGTCGATCTCGGCGCCGCCGGCGGGCGGGTGCTGACCGGCGGCGCGAACTGGCCGGATCAGGTGCTGTGGCCGACGCTTATCGGGTTGGCGGCATTGGGCTTGTCGCTGCTGATCCCGCTCGTTGCCCGGCGCCGCCAGCCAGCGCCCGAGGCTTAGGCCCGCCGGTCGCCCAATCAAGCAGCTCGATCGGGTGGACGATGGGCGGCGCCGCGCCGCCGGCGAGCTGGGTGATGCAGCCGATATTGCCGGCGGCGACGATGTCGGCCCCAGTCGCGGCGATATTGGCGAGCTTACGCGCGCGCAGGCGGCCGGCGAGGTCGGGCTGCAGCAGGTTGTACGTGCCCGCCGAGCCGCAGCACAAATGCCCCTCCGGCACATCGACGACGCGGAACTCGGCAGCGGCGAGCAGCGATTTCGGTTGGCGCTCGATGTGTTGGCCGTGCTGCAAGGAACAGGCCGAATGATAGGCGACGGTGAGGCCTGCGTCGGCCCCGTCGACGGCCGGCGGCAGGCCGAGCTCCGCGACGACTTCGCTCGCATCGCGCGCCAGCGCGGCAATCCGCGCCGCCCGGCCGGCCCAGGCGGGGTCGCTGCGCAACAGAAAGCCGTAATCCTTCAGCATCGTGCCGCAGCCCGACGCATTGGCGACGATGGCGTCGAGGCCGCCCGTTACATGCGCCTCTTCCCAGGCGGCGATATTGGCACGAGCGAACGCCAGCGCCGGCGTCGCGTGCCCGAGATGGTGCTGCAAGGCGCCGCAGCAGCCGCTCTTCGGCGCGACGACGACCTCCGCGCCGAGCCGGTTGAGGAGGCGCACCGTCGCTTCGTTGATTTCCGGCGCCAGCACCTGCTGGGCACAGCCGGAGAGTAGCGCGACGCGCCGCCGCCGTATGCCGACGGCCGGGAAGATCTGCGGTCGATCGACCGGCGACGGCGACGGCAGGCGATGTGGCGCCAAGGCCAGCGCCGGCCGCAGCCGGCGCGGCAGCAGCGCGGCGAGGGGCTTGGCCGGCCGCGCCGCCAGCAAGAGCAGGCGCAGCAGCACTGGCCGGCTCAATACCCGGCCGAGCGCAGCGCGCAGCAGCCGTTCGGACCACGGCCGGCGATAATGCGCCGCGATATGGCGGCGGCCGTGATCGACGAGGTGCATGTAATTGACGCCCGACGGGCAGGTCGTCATGCACGCGAGGCACGAGAGACAACGGTCGATATGCCTCACCGTCTCGGGCGCCGGCGGGCCGCCGCGCTCGAGCATGTTCTTCAGCAGGTAGATGCGGCCGCGCGGGCTGTCGAGTTCGTCGCCCAACAGCACATAGGTCGGGCAGGTCGCGGTGCAGAAGCCACAATGAACGCAGCTGCGCAGGATTTTTTCCGACGCGGCGATGTCCGGGTCGGCGAGCTGCGCCAGCGTGAATTCGGTCTGCACGCGGCTAATTCATCCCCTTCGCCGCGGCGCTGAAGACGGACATGGCTGGCTTATCGGCGCGGCAACGCCGACCGCATGGATGCGCATCAGTTCGCCCGGAAAAAGTGGGTGGCGTTGTCCCAGAACAATTTCTGCCGCGCCGCCGGCCCGAGGCTCTGCCACGCCAGGATGTTGTCGATCGAGCGCGGGAACTGGCATTCCGAGTGCGGGTAGTCAGAGGCGTACATCAACACGTCCGGCCCGAGAAATTCCGTCACCATGCGGTACATGTCCTCGCCTTCCTGCCGCTCGATGCTGCAGAAATAGCGGCCGCTTTTCAGATAGTCGCTCGGCTTCATTTTCAGTTGCGCGGTCGAGCCGACATAGGCGTACTGCTCGTCCATGCGGCGGCCCCAGAACGGCAGCCAGCCGAAGCCGCATTCCAAGGTGCCGAAGCGCAAATTCGGGTAGCGGTCGGGGATGCCGCCGCCGATGAACGCCGCGACAAAGCGCATCGCACCCCACGGGTGCGACGCGAGCCGCCCGAGGAAAATATTGTCCCACATGTCGTCGTGGCCGGGGTAATAGGGCGGGTTCCACGTCGAAGAGTGGTGCACGATCGGCAGATCGTGGTCCGCGGCGGCCTTCCAGATCGGGTCGAGGCTCGGATGGTCGGCCGGGATTTTGTACACTTGCGGCTTGACCGCGACCGCCCACGTCGATTTCCCCCATTTCTCGATTTCCGCGACGGCGCCCGTGACATCGCGCGTCGAGGCGACGATCGGGCCTTTGAGGCGCGCGGGATAGCGGCCGCAGAACTCGTCCATATGGCGATGGAAGGCGCGGATCATGCCGCTTTCGAGCGAGGGATCATCGACGCCGACAAGGCTCGACCAGCCGCCCGGCACGAGGAAATGCACGTCGGTGCCTTCCTCGTCCATGTCGAGGATGCGGTTATCGGCCGCATCGTCCTGCACGCCGGGCCGCGGCAGCTGCTGGCCCATCCAGACCGTGTCGCGGCCGCTGTGGTCGGGACGCGGCGCCGCCTCTCCCAGCACGCGGCGGTAGAATTGCGGCTGGATGCGATAGCCGTGAAAGCTGCCCTGATATTCCGCCGATTGCCGCATCGGCACGCGGTATTGCGCCAGTTCGGCAAGCCGCGGCCGGAACGCGGGATCGACATGGCGCTCGATGACTTCGGCCGCCGGCATCACGTGCGTGTCGCTATCGAATACCTTGAACCCGTTTTTCATGATCTGTCGCTCCCTTCGTGCAGCCGTTCAATGACCCAGCAGCTTCGCCAACGCAAACATGATGCCGACCATCGCGATGATATTAATCGGCCCGGCGCCGACGATCATTTGCAGCGTGCGACACAGAATTTCCCGTTTCGCGGCCTCGATCCGTGCAGCGATGCAGAGGAGCGAGGGATCCACAGTCGCCGGTGCGACTTGCAACGTATCGATCGCCATTGCCGGCGATTATACGACATTTCCCGTGTCAAATGTCACTCCGCCAGGGCGGCGAGGCGGCGCTCGACCCATTCGTCGCTAACCCCGGGCAGCCCGGCCAACTCGGCGCGCGCCTCGGTCTTCGTCTGGCGGACGCAGGCAATCACCTCCGGGGTATCGGCGTCCTCCGGTTGAGAGGCGAATTCGAGGCGGATGCCGTTGGGATCGAAGAAATAGAGGCCGACGAGCCCGGGCAGCTGCTCGACCGGGCCGATATAGTCGATGCCGCGCGCTCGCAGCCGCTCTTCAATCTCGCGCAGCCGCGCCGGCGTCACGACAAAGGCGCAGTGCTGCATCGCGCCGATCGCGTTGCGATTGCCCCGCGGTTCCTTGCCGGGTGGAATCTCGAAAAACGCCAACAGGCTGTCATTGCCCATGTCGAAGAAGTAATGCCGCACCCGTTCATAAGGCGGATTGCCGCGGTTCTTCGGGCCGGTGCCGAGCCCCGCCGGCACCCGCATCGCATGCACGAGCGGCATGCCGAGCACATCGACATAAAAGTCGACGGTCGCCCGCATGTCGTCGGTGCACAGCGCCAGATGATGGACGCCGCGCGCCAGCGGTCGGGGTTGCGCCATCGCCTTTCCTCCGTTGCGGCCCCGCGAGCCCGATCGCCGCACGATGACACCCGCGGCGCCGTGCGGCAAGCTGCCGCCGGCACGACGCGGGACACTCGACTCGCGGGCCGGCGAGCGCGAGAGTGCCGCGCCGCGCTTTGCGCTAACGGGTGGGCGAGATGGACGACACGCTGGGGTTGCCGCCGGGCGCCTTCGCCAAGATCGACAGCGACGACGATGCGCTGTTCTACGAGGAGCCGCGGCTCGTCTACCACATCGACGAGCATGCCGTGGCGGCGCTGACCGAGTTCTACCGAAGGGCGCTGCCGGCAGGCGGCGTGCTCTTCGACATGATGAGCAGCTGGGTCAGCCACCTGCCGCCCGACATCCACTATGCCGAGGTCATCGGCCACGGCATGAACGCCGCGGAACTCGCCGCCAACCCGCGGCTCAGCCGCTCTTTTGTGCAAGACCTGAACCGCGATCCCAGGCTGCCGCTCGCCGACGCCTCGATCGATGCGGCGACGATCGCCGTCTCGATCCAGTATCTGCAGCAGCCGATCGCGGTGCTGCGCGAGGTGGCGCGCGTCTTGCGGCCGGGCGGCCTCGTCGCGATCAGCTTTTCAAACCGCTGCTTTCCAACAAAGGCGGTGCAGATCTGGCACCATCTCGGCGACGACGGCCACGCGCGGCTGGTCGCCCGCTATCTGTTGGCGGCCGGCTTCGCAGAGATCACAATCGACCGCCTCGCCGAATGGATCGAGGACGCGCAGGACCCGCTCATCGTCGTCACCGGCCGCACGCCGCGCGCGTGATCTACTCCGCTTCGGCCTCGGGCAGTGCGATGCCCTCGTAGAGTTCGCCCAGGCGGATTTCTGCCGGCACCGAGTGCAGCGCCAGGACCGCCGCACCGCCGCGCAGGATTTCGGTGATCCACTGGTCGCCCATCCGCCGGTGCAATTCGGCATAAATTCCGTCCGCGGCGATCAACACAATCTCCTCGACGCTGGCGACCTCGCGGTAGGCCGGCAGCTTGCGGCGGCGATCGTGGCGCTCAGTCGAGGGCGACAGGATTTCGACAATCAGGAACGGGTCCTTGATCGCCTGCCGGCCGGCTTCGTGCGGCGCGCAGGTCGCTGCGATATCGGCGACGAAGAAGGTGTCCGCCCGATCGGCGCGGATGACGCCGGCCTCGACAAGCGCCCGGCAGGGGCGGCGTCGCGACAGCGCGGTGTCAATACGCGACCCCAGTTGCAGAGTGAGCATCGAGTGCGCCTCGGCCGGCGGCGCGATCGCCACCGGAAAACCGCCGATCAGCTCGTAGCGCCTGTCGGTGCCGTCGTCCCAGCGGAGGAATTCGTCGAGGCTCATCGCCCTGATCGCGGGTTCGGCCATCGCGCTTGCCTGTCGTTCGAAAAACTCGCTTCGCGGCATTCTACAGGACCGTACCGGCCGGGCCGATAGGCGTTGCCCATAGTTTCGTGTAGCCTGTCGCCAGACATCGATTGCGGGAGAGGACGGATGCAATTGGGCACGTTGTTGCCGCTGGGCGATATCGGCGGCGCGCCGGCGGTCGTGCGCGAATACGCGCAGGCGGCCGAAGCGATCGGGTATGATTTTGTCGAGGCGCCCGATCATGTGCTGGGCGCCCGCGAGGGCGAGCGCACCGGCGCCGGCCTGTTCCACGACCCGTTCGTGCTGTTCGGGTTTCTTGCCGGCGCGACGCAGAAGCTCGGGTTCTCAACGGGCGTCTTGATCCTGCCGCAGCGCCAGACGGCGCTCGTCGCAAAGCAGGCGGCTTCGCTCGACGTGTTGTGCGGCGGCCGCTTCCGGCTCGGCATCGGGGTCGGCTGGAACGAAGTTGAGTTCATCGGCCTCAACGAGAATTTCCATAACCGCGGCCGCCGCTCGGAAGAGCAGGTCGAGGTCATGCAGAAGCTGTGGGCCGAGCCGCACGTGAGTTTCCGCGGACGCTGGCATACGATCGAGGATGCCGGCATCAATCCGCGGCCGGCCTCGGGCCGCGTGCCGGTGTGGTTCGGCGGCCATCACGAGCGCACCTTGCCGCGCATCGCCCAATGGGGCGACGGCTGGATGCCGAATGCCTACCCAGCCGACCGGAGCGCGCTCGACGCGTTCGGCCAGTTGCGCTCGCTGACCGAACAGGCCGGGCGCGATCCCTCCCGCGTCGGCATCGAGGTGTGGGTGTCGATGGGATCGGGCAGCGAGCGCGAGTGGGCGCAGGACGCGCGCTTCTGGAAAGCAGCCGGCGCGACGCATCTGTGCCTGACGACAACCTTCGAGCGTCGCCACCACCGCCGCATCAGCGGGCAGACGCTCAGCGACCATCTTGGCGCGCTGCGCCGCTTCCACGCCGCCGTCGCCGACGCGTTGTGATCCGACGATACGGCGGGATTGCTTCGCTGCGCTCGCAATGATGGAAACACGCAGGTCATTGCGAGGCGCGCCGCGCCGCAGCAATCCCGCTCCTGCCGCGGGGGATCGTACATGAAAATCAGCCTCGACATCGATTGCACGCCGGAGGAATTGCGCGGCTTTTTCGGCCTGCCGGATGTGAAGCCGATGCAGGAGGCGCTGCTGCAGGAATTGGAGGCGCGCCTGCGCGCCAACCTCCAGGCGCTCGATCCCGAGACGCTGCTGAAGACGTGGCTGCCGGCCGGCCTCAAGGGTTTCGAGCAGTTGCAGGAGATGTTCTTCGCCCAGATGGCCGGCCGCCCCGGCAGCAAGAAATAGCGTGCCCCTCGCGCTGCGCACGCCGCCACGTGCTCTATCGCCGGCGGCGATGACGATCTTTCTCGTGCGGCACGGCGAGACCGAATGGAACCGGGCGCGCCGCTATCAGGGCTGGAGCGACTCGCCGTTGACCGCCTGCGGCATCGCGCAGGCCATAGCGCTCGGCCGCCGGCTCGCCGCGGTGCCGGAAGCCGCCGATGCCGATATTGTGGCGAGCCCATTGGGCCGCGCGCGCCATACCGCCGAGATCATCGCCGACTGCCTCGGGCGCCGCGAGCCGCTGCGTCTCGACCCGCGGCTGCGCGAGGTCTCGCTCGGCGCGTGGGACGGCCTCATGCGCAAGGAGGTGCGAGCGCGGCTCGGCGAGCGTTTTGCCGAGTGGGAATGGTATTTCCGGACGCCCGACGGCGAGAGCTATGAAGCGTTTGCGGCGCGTCTCGCGGCCTGGCTCGGCGATGCCGGCGACGGCAAGCTGATCGCGGTGTGCCACGGTGTCGTGACGCGTGTGCTGCGCGGCCTTTATGCCGACCTGCCGCGCGGGGCGGCGCTGCGTCTTGCGGTGCCGCAGGACCGCATCTTCCGCCTCGGCAACGGCGCGATCGAGGAGATCGCGGCGTGAACCGGGCGCCGGCAGTGGATAAGCCGAGGCAAAAAACCGGTCGGCATGGGGATAAGCGCAGTTTTCGGGGGATAGCTCGCCGGCTGCGGATTTCGCGTTTGCGCGGCCCGCGGATGGCGCGTAGGCTCGGATCGTGCGGGGCCGCATGCCAGGGGGAAGACAGCACCCGCACCGCATCGTGCGATGGGCGGCCTGCAGGGGAGGCCGCCCATTTCATCGTGCGCAACCGCGGCAAAGCCCCGGCCGCTGGCGAGCCGCTTGAAAAAGTCCCGCCGGCGCATACTTTCTGTCGGCTGATGGCGGTGAGGTGCGCCGACCGGGGACCGGCAACGCACGGCGCCGGCACGCCGGCTGCAAGCGATCGCCATCGACGCCGGCGCGACGGTGCGACCGGCGGCGCACAGCCGAGGCGCGATGATGGACGGCGATCTCCCTCCCCTTCTGTCGGCCGACAGCGACGCCGCCGAGGCGATGCCGCGCGCATTGCCCGGCCGCTCGCGGCCGACCGCGGGTCGCCCAAAGACGGTTCGCTGGTTCATCATCGTCGGCCTCCTGCTGTTCATCGTGCTCGGCGGCCTCTGGCAGTTCAACCGCTTCCGCTCGCACGCGATCGCCAATTTCTTCGCCCATAACGAGCCGCCGCCGGCTGTCATCTCGGCGGTAACTGCGACGCTCGAACCGGTGCCGCATTTCGCCGAAGGCATCGGCTCGCTCGCCGCGGTGCAGCAGGTGACGCTGAGCCCGCAGGTCGGCGGCCTGGTCACAAAAATCCATTTTCGGGCGGGCGAGGATATGAAAGCGGGCGACCCGCTGGTGCAGCTCGACGACGCGCCGGACCGCGCCGACCTCGCGAATTACCAGGCGCAGGCGCGCTATGCGCAAGTCCAGCTGGCGCGCAATCTGGCGCTGCTTAAAAAACAGTTTGTCTCGCAGGACACGGTCGACCAGAACCGGGCGCAGCTCGACGAAGCGCAGGCCCAGATCGCCAAGACCGAGGCCATCATTGCGCAGAAGCTGATCCGGGCGCCGTTTGCCGGCCGGCTGGGGTTGCGGCAGGTCAATCTCGGCCAGTACCTGAGCGCCGGGGCGCCAATCGCGACGTTGACCAACCTCTCGACGCTCTTTGTCAATTTCTCGCTGCCCTCGACGAGGCGATCCGAGATCGCGGTGGGACAGCAGGTCGAGGTGAAATCGGACGCGTTTCCCGGCCGCGTCTTCCGCGCCAGGCTCACCGCAATCGAGCCGCAGATCAGCGCCGATACCCGCATGATCCAGGTGCAGGCGACGATGGCGAACCCGGACGAGGCGCTGCTGCCCGGCATGTTTGTGACCGCCGATGTCGTGCTGCCGAAAGAGGCGCCGGAGGTCGTGCTGCCGGCAACTGCGGTCGATTACACGCTCTACGGCGATGCGGTTTTTGTGATCCGCCCGGCGGGCAAGGACGCCAAGGGAGGGCCGGTGCTGCGCGCGTGGCGTACCTCGGTCAAGACCGGCGCGGCATGGGGCGGCAACGTCGCGATCCTCGACGGCGTCAAGGCGGGCGAGCGGGTCGTCGCCGCCGGGCAACTGAAGATCCAGCAGAACGGCGCCGCGGTGGCGATCAGCGATGTGCCGCCGCCGCCCGCGCCGGCGCAGCCGACGCTGCATTAGCAGGCGCCGCATGCACTACACCGATCTCTTCATCAAGCGGCCGGTGCTGTCGCTGGTCGTCAGCCTGCTCATATTTCTGATCGGCTTGCGGGCGATGCTGGGCCTCGAAATCCGGCAATACCCGCAGCTGTCGAACACGACGATCACGGTCACGACGATCTATCCCGGCGCGCCTGCCGATCTCATTCAAGGCTTCATCACGACGCCGATCGAGCAGGCCGTCGCGAGCGCCGAAGGCATCGACTATCTGACCTCGAACTCGATCCAGGGAACCAGCACCGTTACCGCCTATATCCGGCTCAATTACGACCCGAACAAGGCGCTGACCGACGTCATCGCCAAGGTGCAGCAGGTCAGATACCTGATCCCACCGGGCGCGGAGGACCCGATCGTCACGAAGGCGACCGGCCAGACCACAGCGGTCATGTATATCGGCTTCTCCAGCAAGACCGTGTCGAGCCCGGCGATCACCGATTATTTGACGCGTGTCGTGCAGCCGTTGATCGCCACCGTTCCCGGCGTCTCGTCGGCCGATGTGCTGGGCGGTCAAACCTTTGCGATGCGGGTGTGGCTCGACCCGACCAAGATGGCGGCCTACGGCATCTCGGCAAGCGATGTCGCAAACGCGATCCAGGCCAACAACTACCAATCGGCGCCCGGTCAGGCGAAAGGCTATTTCACGGTTACCAACGTCACGACCAACACGGGTCTCACCAATGTCGCCCAGTTCAAGAAGATGGTCGTCAAGGCGACGGGCGGCACGGTCGTGCGGCTGGAAGACATCGCCCAGGTCGAGCTCAGCGCGGAAGCCTGGACTTCGAGCGTCATGTTCAACGGCCAGACCGCGGTGTTCATCGGCGTGCAGGCCACCCCGACCGCCAACCCGCTGTCGCTGGTTGCCGGCGTCGACAAGCTGATGCCGCAGATCGAGCGCACGCTGCCACCGGGCGTCAAAGTGAAAGTGGCGTTCGACTCGACGAAGTTCATCCACGCCTCGATCAATGACGTCGAATACACGCTCGGTCTTGCCGTCGTCATTGTCGTCGCGGTCATCTGCGTGTTTTTGGGAGCATTGCGCTCGGTCGCGATCCCGATCGTCACGATCCCCCTGTCGCTGGTCGGCGCCGGCACGCTGATGGCGGCGATGGGCTTCAGCCTCAACCTGCTGACGCTGCTGGCGATGGTGCTGGCGATCGGCCTCGTCGTCGATGACGCGATCGTCGTCGTCGAAAACGTCTACCGCCATATCGAAATGGGCAAGACGCCAGCGCAGGCGGCGCTGATCGGCGCGCGCGAGATCGCCGGCCCGGTCATCTCGATGACGCTGACCTTGGCCGCGGTCTATGCGCCCATCGGCTTTCTCGGCGGCGTCACCGGCACGCTGTTCCGCGAGTTCGCGTTCACGCTCGCGGGCGCCGTCATCATTTCAGGCATCGTCGCGGTGACCTTGTCGCCGATGATGTGTTCGATGTTTCTGACGCGCGAGATGTCTGAGGGGTTCTTCGCGCGCATTGTCGACCGCGCCTTCTCGCGCCTCGCCGACGCCTATGCAAGGCGGCTGCAGCGCTCGCTCGATTACCGGCCGGTGACAGCGCTGTTTGCCGTCGCCGTCTTCGTCGCCCTCGGTTTCATGTACATGAACGCGAAAAAAGAACTGGCGCCGGAAGAGGACCAGGGCATCCTCTTCTGTCTGACCAAGGCGCCGCAATATTCCAACCTCGACTATGCCGATTATTACGGCAAGCAGCTCAACCGCATCTTCCAGTCGTTCTCCGAGACCTACCTGACCTTTGTCGTCAACGGCCGGTTCGGCCCCAACCAGGGGATCGCCGGCATGAACCTGAAGCCGTGGGACGAGCGCACCCGCACCGCGCAGCAATTGAAGCCGGTCGTGCAGCGCATGGTGTCGCAGGTGCCGGGCGAAAGCGCATTCGTCTTTTCGCTGCCGCCGCTGCCCGGCTCGATCGGCGGCCTGCCGGTACAGGTGGTGATCTATTCGACCGCCGGCTACCGCCAGGTTTTTCAGGCGATGCAGAAGGTCAAGGCGGAGGCGCGCAAGAGCGGTCTGTTCATGGTCATCGACAGCGACCTCGCGTTCAACCAGCCGACGATCCACATCCACATCGACCGCTCGAAGGCCAACGCGCTCGGCATCACGATGCAGTCGATCGGCGACACGCTCGCGCTGCTGGTCGGCGAAAACTACGTCAACCGCTTCAACCTCGCCGGCCGCTCGTACGAGGTGATCCCGCAGGTGCCGCGCACCGACCGGCTGACGCCCGAGGCGCTGACACATTATTACGTGAACTCCGCGTCAGGCCAGCCGGTGCCGCTGTCGAACCTCGTCACGGTCGAGACCGAGACCGATCCCAACGCGCTGACCCAGTACAACCAGCTCAACTCCGCGACGTTCCAGGCGGTGCCGATGCCGGGCGTCACGATCGGCGAGGCGGTCAATGAACTGGAAAAGATCGCCCAGGGTCTGCCGGCCGGTTTCAACCACGACTACCTGTCGGACGCGCGGCAATACGTTGAGGAAGGCAACCAGCTCGTCATCACGTTCGCCTTCGCGCTGATTGTCATCTTTCTCGTGCTGGCGGCGCAGTTCGAAAGCCTGCGCGACCCGCTCGTCATTCTGATCAGCGTGCCGATGGCGATCTCCGGCGCGATGATGCCGCTGTTCTTCGGCCTGTCGACGATCAACATCTATTCGCAGGTCGGCCTCGTGACGCTGATCGGGCTGATTTCGAAACACGGCATCCTGATGGTGCAGTTTGCCAACGACGCGCAGCGCACCGAGGGCCTCGACCGGCGCCGTGCGATCGAACGGGCGGCGCGCGTCCGGCTGCGCCCCATTCTGATGACGACGGCGGCGATGGTCATGGGGCTCGTGCCGCTGCTCATCGCCACCGGCGCCGGCGCGGCGAGCCGCTATTCGATCGGCCTCGTCGTCGTCGCCGGCATGTCGATCGGCACGCTGTTCACGTTGTTTGTGCTGCCGGCGGTCTACACCGTGCTGGCGCGCGACCATGTCGCCGCCGAACGCTCGCAGCGGGCGCGCGAGCTGGCCGAAGTTTCCTGAGGTCCCGGACCGCGGCTAGCCGGTTTGCAGCAGCCCTGGTTGCGGCCCATATGAGCCGGCGATGAGTACGTTGTTTCAATCACAGGCGCCGCGGCCGCTGGCCGACCGGCTGCGGCCGCAGTCACTGGCCGAGGTCATCGGTCAGGATCATCTGTTGGGACCGGAGGGGCCGATCGGCCGCATGGTCGCCACGCGGCAGCTCGCCTCGATGATCCTGTGGGGTCCGCCCGGCTGCGGCAAGACGACGATCGCGCGCCTCCTGGCACAGGGGACCGATCTCCATTTCGAGCCGCTGTCGGCGGTGTTTTCCGGCGTCGCCGATCTGCGCCGCGTGTTCGATGCTGCGAGGAAACGCCGCGAGGTGGGCCGCGGCACGCTCCTTTTCGTCGACGAAATCCATCGCTTTAACCGCGCCCAGCAGGACGCGTTTCTGCCTTATGTCGAGGACGGCACCGTCATCCTCGTCGGCGCGACGACCGAAAACCCTTCGTTCGAATTGATCGGCGCGCTGTTGTCGCGGGCCCAGGTGTTTGTGCTGCGCCGCCTCGACGATGCGGCGCTCGAAACCTTGCTGCAGCGGGCCGAGCGTCATCTTGGCCACACCCTGCCGTTGACGCCTGACGGCCGCGCCGCGCTGAGGGCGATGGCGGACGGCGACGGCCGCTTTCTGCTCAATCTCATCGAGGAAATCGAGCGCCTGCCGCGCGAGCCGCTGCTCGGGCCGCAACAGCTTGCCGCGGTCGTCCAGCGCCGCGCGCCGCTCTACGACAAAAAGGAGGAGGGCCACTACAACCTGATCAGCGCGCTGCATAAATCGCTGCGCGGCTCCGACACCGATGCGGCGCTCTACTGGCTGGCGCGCATGCTGGCGGGTGGCGAGGACCCGATCTACATCCTGCGCCGGCTGGCGCGCGCCGCGGTCGAGGATATCGGGCTGGCGGACCCACAGGCCCTCGTGCAGGCGCTCGCAGCATGGGACGCTTACGACCGGCTCGGCTCGCCCGAGGGCGAACTGGCGGTCGCGCAGCTCGTCATTTACTTGGCGAGCGCGCCGAAATCGAACGCCGCCTATGTCGCGCTCGGCGAGGCGCAGGCGATGGCGCAGGAAACCGGCTCCCTGATGCCGCCGCTGCACATCCTGAACGCGCCGACCCGGCTCATGCGCGATCTCGGCTATGGCCGCGGCTACGTCTATGACCACGCGACCGAGGAGGGCTTTTCGGGGCAGAATTATTTCCCCGACGGCGTGCCGCGGCGGCAATTCTACCGCCCGGGCGAGCGCGGCTTCGAGCGCGACATCAAAAAGCGCCTCGATTACTGGGACAAATTGCGCCAGCGCGAGACGGCAGCGCGATGAGCGAAACTGTCATGATCCCCGAGGTCGACGGCACGCTGCGGCTCGACCGCTGGTTCAGGCGCCACTATCCTGGCCTCAGCCACGGCCGGCTGGAAAAATTGCTGCGCACCGGGCAGATCCGCATCGACGGAAAACGCGCAAAAGCCGGCGACCGGGTGTCGCCGGGCATGGCGATCCGCGTGCCGCCGCTGCCGCAAGAGCCGCAAGCCGAACCGGCCGCCGCGCCGCACCTGCGGCCGCGCGATGCGGCCGTGCTGCGCGACGCGGTCATCTATCGCGACGACCACGCGATCGTGCTGAACAAGCCGGCCGGCCTCGCGGTGCAGGGCGGCACGCACACCGAGCGGCACATCGACGGGCTGCTTGATGCGCTGCGCTTCGACAGCGACGAGCGGCCGCGCCTCGTACACCGGCTCGACAAGGACACCTCGGGGGTCCTGTTGATCGCCCGTAGCGCCGCGGCGGCCGCGTTCTTCGCCCGCGCCTTTCGCGACAAGACCGCGCGCAAGACGTATCGGGCGATCGTTGTCGGATTACCCGAGCCGCGCCAGGGCCGCATCGATTTCTCGCTCGCCAAAAGCGGCGGCAGCGGGCGCGAACGCGTGCACGCGGATGATGAGGACGGCAAACACGCCGTCACCTATTACCGGGTGCTCGACCATGCCGGCACGCGCGCCAGCTGGTTGGCGCTGTTGCCGCTGACCGGCCGCACCCATCAGCTGCGCGCCCATTGCGCGGCAGTCGGGACGCCGATCCTTGGCGACGGCAAGTATGGCGGCGCGGCGGCGCATCTTGCCGGCAGCGCGGCGATGCGCCGGCTGCATCTCCACGCGCGGAGCCTCGATCTGCCGCATCCCGCGGGCGGCCGGCTCGTGGTGACGGCGCCGCTGCCGCCGCATCTGCAGCGGGCCTGCGATTTCTTCGGCTTTGCCGATCCGCCGGGTGACCCGTTCGCCGAGCTGGAA
>JASIAN010000303.1 GCA_030042035.1 Alphaproteobacteria bacterium
GGGATCATCGACAATAGGATGACCGACGGCCCCGCCGCCCGGCCGACATTCTCGCGGCTGATCGCCAGCACGTTCAGCAACCCCGCCGGCACGCCGGCGGCGCGCAGCCGGGCGCGCAGCGTCGTGCGCTGGTAGTCGTTCAGCAGTTCGATGACCCGGCCGGTCGCGACGATCGCGTCGAACCGCGCCGGGTTGGCAATGAGCCGCACCGGCAACGGCGCGTCCGCGGCGGTGGCGACATGCGCCGGCAGGATCAGCGCGAACGCGAGACGGCCGCCTTTGACGAGGCGGCGGGCGTCCGCAGCGATCGGCTGCAGCACAACGTCGCGCTGCTCGAGATAGTGCATCAGTGTCGGTGCGCTCCCGGCATGGACGACCGGCACGACCAGCGGGCCGCTGCCGGCGCCTGCACCGCTGTGCTGCATCGAACCGCCGACAAAAAAGAACATGAGCCCCAAGAGCAGCGGCCCCAGCAGCGGATAGATCATCGCGATCAGCATGCTGCGGCGGTCACGCAGGTGGTCGATCATCTCCTTGCGGAAGACCGCTAACGCGGCCGCCGGCGTCATTGCCCGGCTGCCAGCGCCGGCTCGGCCCAGCCGTCCTCGGTCGTCGCCATGAAGATCTCTTCCAGATCATCGCGGCCGGTCGTGCGACGCAGTTCGGCCGGCGTGCCGTCGAGCACGATGTGGCCGCCGGCGAGGATGACGATGCGGTCGGCGAGCGCGGCGACCTCCTGCATAATGTGGCTGGTCAACAAGATACAGCGGCCTTCGCTGCGCAGCCGGCGCAACAGGTCGCGCACCGCCCGGCTGGTCGCCACGTCGAGGCCGTTGGTCGGCTCGTCGAGCATGATGTTGTGCGGCCGGTGCAGGAGCGCGCGGCCGAGCGCCACCTTCATCTGCTGGCCGCGCGAGAAACCACGGGCGCGGCGATCGATGAAGTCGCGCATGTTCAACGTTGCAGCGAGTTCGGCGACGCGCGCGTTGAGCTCGCGGCCGCGAAGACCGTGCAGCGCGCCGAAATAGCGCAGGTGCTCGCGGGCCGTCAGCCGCGGGTAGAGGCCGCGCACATCGGGCAGCACACCGAGCCGGCGGCGGGCGGCGAGCGTGTCGCGCTGCGCGTCGATGCCGTCGACGAGGATCGCGCCGCGGTCCGGCCGCAGCACCGTGCAAATCAGTCGGAACAGCGTCGTTTTGCCGGCGCCGTTTGGCCCGATGAGGCCGGTGATTTCGGCATCGCGGGCGACAAAGCTCGCCTCCTCGACGACCCGCAGGCCGCCGAACGACTTTGCCACCCCTCGGATCTCGATCATCGGGGCAGCCGGCCGCCGGCTCCGCCCTCAGCAGAAGGTAGAGGCCGGCTTTTCGTTGATGCAGCGCAACAGGCGCCAGTAGCCGAACAGGTTGCTCGGGCGGATTTCGCGCACGGCAAGGCCGCTGTCGCTGAGGAAGGTGTTAAGCGGGAAATCGGCATGAAAGCCGATGTGGCGGGCGAGATGCGCGAGGCGCTTTTCCATGAAGCGCAGGGCCCAATTTTCGCTGGTGAAGTGGTTGACCAGCACGATCGTGCCGCCGGGAATGCACACCCGGCGCATCTCGGCGGCAAACCGCGCCGGGTTCGGCACGACCGACGCGACATAGAGCGCCAGCACGGCGTCGAATGAATTGTCGCCGAACTCCATGTGCTCGGCGTCCATGACATAAAGCCCATCGACATGCGCGAGGTGCTCGCGTTCCACCCGGCGCCGCGCCTTTGCCAGCATTTCGGCCGACACGTCGATGCCGGTCACATGCGAGTCCCGGCGGAAATACGGCAGCGACAGGCCGGTGCCGACACCGACTTCGAGGATGCGCTGGCCCGGCCGATCGTTGGCGACCCGCACCGCCTCTTTGCGCCCGGGATGGAAGACCGGGCCGAAAACGATGTCATAAGAACCGGAAAACAGCCGGTAGGTGCGGATCGTGTCGCGCAGTTCCATCGGATGGCTACTCGCTGGCGTCGATTAGGCGCGGGATCGGACATCGCCGCAACGCCAAGGTGCTCGTCCGAGCGGCGATTGTAAACCCGTCGCAGAGTTCGCGCGCTCGCCGGCCGCCGCGGGCCGCATCGGCCGAGCGCCCCGGGGTCTCGCCGCCGGCAATAGCGCCGCCCATCAGGCTAGATGAGGGTGATGCGATCGGCTTCGAGCCCCTTGCGGCCATCGACGACATCGACCCTGACCCGCTGGCCGGGGTCGAGCGCGTTGACGCCGCTGCGCCTGAGCGCGGTGATGTGGATGAAGACGTCCTTGCCGCCGCCGTCGGGCGAGATGAAGCCGTAGCCTTTCTCCGGCTCGAACCATTTGACCGCGCCCTCGAGCGTCTGCGAGGGACGCTGCAGACGCCGCTCGCTGTCGCCGCGCGGCGGCACCGCAGTGCTGTTATCGATGTTCAGCACGGTCGTGACGAGTGGCCCCTTGGCGCCGACGCCGACTTCGCAGGTGATCAATGCGCCCTCGCGGACGTCGTCATACCCGGCGCGCCGCAGGATCGCCATCGGCAGGAAGGCGTCCTGCGTACCGTCTGCCAGCGTGACAAAGCCAAATCCCTTGCTCGGGTTGAACCATTTCACCGTCGCATCGACGCGGCGGACCGGGGTGGCGTTAGGGGTCGCTTCCTCGCGGAAGAAGCCGGGGCGGCGATCGTACATAGAGCCTCTGGAGGTAAATTGCGTGCGGCGAGCGCCGGGAACGCTGAATCATAGCGTAAAAGCGCGCCATCGCGCTAGCGTTCCCGTTGCGCTGCCGCCGCCAGTTTCGCGTTCCCGGTGCCGCCGCCTGCAGCGCCTCAGCCGGAAAGCGCGACAAGCCGTTGGTTCTGCTCGCCCAGCCCCTCGACCGACAGCCGCATCCGGTCGCCGGCCTTGAGGAACTTCGGCGGCTTGAAGCCCATCGCGACGCCGGACGGCGTGCCGGTCGGGATCACGTCGCCCGGCTCCAGCGTCATAAACTGGCTGACATAGGCGACGATATGATCGATGCCGAAGATCAGGTCCGAGGTGTTACTGTTCTGCCGCCGCTCGCCGTTGACCTCGGTCCACAGCTGCAATCGGCCGGGGTCGGGCACCTCGTCGGTGGTCACGAGCCAGGGACCGATCGGGCAGAACGTGTCGGCGCTCTTGCCCTTGGTCCATTGCCCGCCGCGCTCCATCTGGAATTCGCGCTCGGAAACGTCGTTGACGATGCAATAACCGGCGATGTACTTGGCCGCGTCGCGTTCAGCGACATAGCTGGCGCGGCTGCCGATGACGGTGGCGAGCTCGACCTCGTAGTCGGTCTTCTGCGATCCTTTAGGGATGATCACGTCATCGTTCGGGCCGCAGATCGCCGAGGTCGCCTTCAGGAAGAAGATCGGTTCCTTCGGGATCGGGTTGCCGGTTTCCTCCGCGTGCCGACGATAATTGAGGCCGATCGCGACGATCTTCGGCACCCGCGCGACGCACGGGCCAAGGCGCGGCGACCCCTGGACAAGCGGCAGGCTCGCCGGATCGATGGCTCGCAGCCGCGCGAGGCTCGCCGGCGCCAGCGTCTCGCCATCGATATCGCGGACGACGCCGGAGAGATCGCGGATCATTCCATTGCGATCCAAAAGCCCCGGCTTCTCGTGGCCCGCTGGGCCATAGCGCAACAGCTTCATCGGGGTTTCCTCCTTCGAGATTGCAAACCTGCCTCACCGCCGGCAGAGCCGCGCCGTTGTCGCCGGGCAGTAAGACCGGGCTGCATCACGGGCGCAACCCTCCATGATCGGCCGGGCGGGTCGGGTCACTGGTCCGGGCCGCGGCCGCTGGCGCCGCGAGCCGCAACAGCGTCCGGTTGACGCGCGTCCCGCATTTTCGCGTTTGCCGCTGGCCGGGTCGCGAAGATCGGCGGTACGATCGTCGCGCGAGCAGCATCAGCGCGATAAGATCGGATTTTGCGGGAGGACGCCATGAAATTCCTGAGTGATGAAGATCTGGCCGGGTTGGTCGGCGCGGAAGCGGCGTCGTTTCCATCGCCGGTGCCGACGCAGATCGTGTCCAGCGATGAATACCTGCCGACGCCGCAGACCGATAAGCAGCGCCGGGTCGAGGCACGGCTCAAGGAGCTGAGCGAGGATCTCGCCAGAAGGCAGGGCGTATCGCGCCGCCGCTTCTTCCAGACCGCGTCCGGCATGGCTGCCTCGTTTGTCGCGATGAATGAGGTATTCGGCCACGTGTTCGACGCCAGCGTCGCCGAGGCGGCGACGCCGGAGATGGCCAACGAACGCGCCGCCGCCCTGTCAGGGCAGATGGTTATCGATGGCCACACCCATTTTCTGCGCCCCGACACCCGTCTCCTCGGCTTTGTCGCGATGCGCGACACGGTCGGCAAATGGGGCTGGAACAAGGCGCTGACCGACGAGGGCAAGCAGACCATCGCCGACCTGCAATCCGGCAATTACATGAAGGAAGTCTTCATGGACAGCGACACCAAGGTGGCGCTGCTGTCGAATTCGCCGTCGGAAATCCCGCAGGACTGGTTCCTCCCGCAGGCCGAGGTGTTTGCGACCCGCGCCAAGGTCAACAAAGAGGCCGGCACGCGGCGCATGCTCGCGCATTTCACCTTCACGCCCGGCTACCCGGGCTGGCTCGACAAGGTCGATGAAGGCATCGAGCGGTTCAAACCGGATTCCTGGAAGGGCTATTCGGTCGGCGACAATACCCACAAGGAGCTGTCGAAGCATCCATGGCACGCCGACGATGAAAAGCTGATGTATCCCTTTTACGAGAAGGCGGTGAAGGCCGGCATCAAGAACGTCTGCATTCACAAGGGCCTGTTCGCTCCCGGCGTGGCAAAGAAATTCCCCGATCTGCGGCCGTATGCCGACGTGCGCGACATCGGCAAGGCGGCAAAGGACTGGCCGCAGCTCAATTTTCTCGTCTACCATTCGGCCTATCGCTGGGTCGGGGCACCGCCGGCGCAGGCGATGGCCGAATTCGACAAGACCGGCCGCAGCTCATGGACCAGCGACCTCGCCGAGATCCCGGAAAAATACGGGGTCACCAACGTCTATGGCGATCTCGGACAGATCTTTGCGTGGACCGCGATCGCCGAGCCGC
>JASIAN010000304.1 GCA_030042035.1 Alphaproteobacteria bacterium
GCCGGCCGCCGCGCCGCGGACGCCCCGGCGACCACGGCCAAGGGCGCCGGCCGGGCGGCACCGGCGTCGAGATCGCCTGTGCTGTCCGCCATCGCCGCGCTCACTCGGCGGCGCGCAGGCAATACCCCGCGCCGCGCACTGTATGCAGCAATGGGCGGTCGAAATTGCGGTCGATCTTCTGCCGCAGCCGGCTGACATGCACGTCGATGACGTTGGTCTGCGGGTCGAAGTGGTAGTCCCACACGTTTTCCAACAGCATCGTGCGGGTCACGACATGGCCGGCGTTGCGCATCAAATACTCGAGCAGCTGGAATTCGCGTGGCAACAGTTCGATCGTCTTGTCGCTGCGCTTTACCGAGCGGGTCAACAGGTCGAGTTCGAGATCGGCGACCCGCAGTCGCGTGACGCTCGCCGCCTCGCCGCCGCGGCGCAGCAACACCTCGATGCGCGCCAGCAGTTCGCTGAACGCGAACGGCTTGACGAGGTAGTCGTCGCCGCCCGAGCGCAATCCTTTGACGCGGTCGTCGACGCTGCCGAGCGCCGACAGGATCAAGGCCGGCGTGCGGATTTGCGCGCCGCGCAGCGCGCCCAACAGCGCCAGCCCGTCCATGCCGGGCAACATGCGGTCGAGCACGATCGCATCGTAGCTGCCGGAGGTGGCGAGAAACAGCCCGTCACGCCCATCACTCGTGTGATCGACCGTGTAGCCGCTCTCGCCGAGGCCCTTGACGAGATAGGCCGCGGTCTCGCGATCGTCTTCAATGACCAGAAGCTTCATTGCGCAGGATTGACGCTCGCGTCGTCGATCTTCAAGTGGTTGCGGAAAATAGGGCGCGCAAGCCGCGCCGCGTGTCGGTCGGCGCCGCCGCCGGGGTTTGCGGCGGAACGCCACAGGGCGTCGCGCCGGCGCGTCGCGCGCGGTTTCGCCTTGACCTCGGCGCGGCGACCGCCAATCTATTGCGTACCAAATCAGTCCCAATTGGGACGCGCGATCCCCGCGGTGCGATGATCATCCTGTCGAAGCTGGCCGATTACGGCGTTATTGTCGCGACCCATCTGGCCGCCTATCCCGACCGGCAGGCGACCGCGGCGGCAATCGCCCGCGCCACCCGCCTGCCCCCGGCGACCGTCGCCAAGCTGTTGAAGGCGCTGGCGCATGCCGGACTCGTCGCAGCGACGCGCGGTGCCGCCGGCGGCTATCGCCTGGCGCGGCCGGCGGCGCTGATTTCGATCGCCGAGGTCGTCGCCGCGATCGACGGCGATATCGGCATGACCCAATGCTCGGTGCATGTCGCCGATTGCGCCCGCATGACCTGGTGCCCGACGCGGCCGCATTGGGCGGCGATCAATCGGGCGGTCGGCGCCGCGCTGTCGGCGATCTCGCTCGCCGACATGCTGACGCCGTTTGCGTTCGCGCCGCCGGCCGCCGCCGTCGTCGAGGCGGCCGCGCCTGGCGCCAGCGCTTGATGGATTGAGGAATGACAGCTCCGCTCGACACGCAGACGACATTGCAGCGCTCGCTCGCGCTCGAAGGCTACAAATACGGCTTTGTCACCGACATCGAAGCCGACACCGCGCCGCCCGGCCTCGACGAGGACACGGTGCGCTTCATCTCGGCGAAGAAGGGCGAGCCGCAGTGGCTGCTCGACTGGCGGCTCCAAGCGTTCCGCGCGTGGCGCGACATGACGCCGCCGGAATGGGCGCGGGTTTCATTTCCGCCGATCGATTACCAGAGCGCGACTTATTACGCCGCACCGAAACAATCGGCGGCGCCGAAATCCCTCGACGAGGTCGATCCCGAACTGCTGCGCACCTACGAGAAGCTCGGCATTCCGCTGCGCGAGCGCGAGGTGCTGGCCGGGGTCGCGGTCGATGCCGTGTTCGACAGCGTCTCGGTCGCGACAACGTTCAAGGAAAAGCTCGCCGAACTCGGCATCATCTTCTGCTCGTTCGGCGAAGCGGTGAAGGAACACCCCGATCTGGTGCGCCGCTACATCGGCACGGTGGTGCCGCCGAACGACAATTTCTATGCGGCCTTGAACTCGGCCGTGTTCAGCGACGGCTCGTTCGCCTACGTCCCGCCGGGCGTCCGCTGCCCAATGGAACTCTCGACCTATTTCCGCATCAATGCGCGCAACAGCGGCCAATTCGAGCGCACGCTCCTCGTCGCCGACAAGGGCGCCTATGTCAGCTATCTCGAAGGCTGCACCGCGCCGCAGCGCGACGAAAATCAATTGCATGCCGCCGTCGTCGAGCTCGTCGCGCATGAGGACGCGCAGATCAAGTATTCGACCGTGCAGAACTGGTATCCGGGCGACGCCGAGGGCCGTGGCGGCATCTACAATTTCGTCACGAAGCGCGGCCATTGCCGCGGCGCGCGGGCGAAGATCTCGTGGACGCAGGTCGAGACCGGCTCGGCAATCACGTGGAAATACCCGAGCTGCATCCTCGAAGGCGACGGCTCGGTCGGCGAATTCTATTCGGTCGCGATCACCAACAACCGCCAGCAGGCCGACACCGGCACGAAGATGATCCATATCGGCCGCAACACGTCCTCGACGATCATCTCAAAGGGGATTTCGGCGGGGCGCGGGCAGAACACCTATCGCGGCCTCGTGCGGGTGCAGCCGCGCGCCGAGGGTGCGCGCAACTACACGCAATGCGATTCGCTATTGATCGGCGACCGCTGCGGTGCCCACACCGTGCCCTATATCGGGGTGCGCAACCCTTCGGCCAAGGTCGAGCACGAGGCGACGACCTCGAAGATCAGCGAAGACCAGCTGCTTTATTGCAAGCAGCGCGGCCTGTCCGATGAGGATGCGCTGTCCTTGATCGTCAACGGCTTCTGCAAAGAGGTGTTGAAGGAACTGCCGATGGAGTTCGCCGTCGAGGCACAGAAGCTCCTCGCGGTCAGCCTCGAAGGCAGCGTCGGATGATGTGGTCCGCGTCCGGCACCGGCCCCTCACCCCGACCCTCTCCCCGCAAGCGGGGAGAGGGAGGGACCCACGCCGCAGGCGTGGGAGGGTGAGGGGGCAACTGCGACCGCAACTTGGGTGACCTAACCATGACCCTCGAAGAGCGCTTTTCGATGCTCGAAAACCGGTTCGAAGGCGCTAGAGCGGCGGTTCGCCGTGCTCGAAGAACAGACAGAGAGGATTCTTTCGCTGCTCATACGCATCACCGAGCGCCAGGGCGCGAGCGAATGATGCGACCCCCTTCCCCGTCATGGCCGGGCTTGACCCGGCCATCCACGAGCAGCCGTACGGCACCGCAGTTCGTGGATGCCCGGATCAAGTCCGGGCATGACGGAACGGTGCATCTTGAAAGTCAATGTGTCGAGATTGCAATTCACAGAGACATGACGTACTTTAGGCTCCGAAAGGAGATCAGCGTGATCGAGACACCTATTCAACGACGGATGCGCATTAAGCTGCAGCTGCAGAACCATGCTAGGCGCATCGGAAGCCCGAACGACCGGCGCGCTTGGATTATGTGGGAGCGGGCGAACTTGGACAGAGATCGAGAAAGTGCGCTGCGGCGAGGCGCAAATGAAGAAGCGAGCGATGCGATGTACTTCGCGCACGGACTTTGGCAGGTACTCGTCGAGAACGAGCGAGCGGCTACGACGAGCCCTAAGTAATGCTTGAAATCACCAATCTGCATGTGCGGCTGGCCGATGGCGGTGACGGGCGGGAGATCCTGAAGGGGATCGACCTCCGGGTCGCGGCCGGCGAGGTGCATGCGATCATGGGGCCGAACGGCTCCGGCAAATCGACGCTGGCGGCCGTGCTCGCCGGGCGCGACGGCTATGAGGTCATAGAGGGCAGCGTGCGCTATCAGGGGCGCGATCTGCTCCAGATGCCGGCCGACGAGCGGGCGCGCGAGGGCCTCTTTCTTGCCTTCCAGTACCCGGTCGAGATTCCTGGCGTCAACAACACCTATTTCCTGCGCGCTGCGGTCAATGCCGGCCGCCGCCACCGCGGCGAACCCGAGCTCGATGCCGGCCAGTTTCTGCGCCTCGTGCGCGCCAAATTGAAGCTCCTCGATATCGGCGAGGATCTGTTGCAGCGGCCGGTCAATGTCGGGTTTTCGGGCGGCGAGAAAAAGCGCAACGAAATCTTCCAGATGGCAATGCTGGAGCCGAAACTCGCGATCCTCGACGAGACCGACTCGGGCCTCGACATCGACGCCTTGCGCATCGTCGCAAAGGGGGTCAACGAATTGCGCTCGCCTGACCGCGCGATCGTCTTGATCACGCACTATCAGCGCCTCCTGCAATACGTCGAGCCGGACCATGTGCACGTGCTGCAGGACGGCCGCATCGTGCAATCCGGTGATAAGGCGCTCGCCGCCGAATTGGAGCGCCGCGGCTACGGCGCTTTTGAGGAAGCCGCAGGAAGCGCGGCCTGAGCGGCGATGAGTGCGGTGCTCGAATTTCCGGTGAAGCCCGAGGCGCGGCCATATCTCGACGCGTTTGCCGAGAATGCCGGTGAGCCGCAATGGCTGCGCGACCTGCGCCGCCGCAGCCTCAACCGCTTTGCCGAAGCGGGTTTCCCGAGCCGCAAGAGCGAAAACTGGCGCTATTTCGACCTGCAGCCGCTCGCCCGCGAACCATTGCCGCCGGGCCGCCGCGCGATCTTCTCCGCCGGCGTGCTGGCCGGCGTGCTGCTGGGCGGCCCGACGCACCGCCTGGTGCTGGCTGATGCCTGTTTTTCACCCGAATTATCAGCCGAAGCGGGACGCGACGTGCCGGGCGGCGCACGGTTCGGCTCGCTCGGCGCGGCGCTCGTCGACCAGCGGGAAACTGTGCGGGCGGCCATCGCCGACACCGCTCTCGCCGGCCCGCTCGCGGAGCTCGACGCGGCGTTCTTTAGCGACGGTTTCGTGCTCGACGCGGCGCCCGGCATCGAGATCGGACAGCCGATCGAAATCGTCCATGTCGCAAGCGGTGCCCCGGCCTCGCTGCACACCCGCAGCCTGATCAATCTCGGCGAGGGCAGCCGCGCGACGATCGTCGAAATCTGCGCCGGCGAGGGGCGCTATTGGCGCAACGATGTCGTCATCGCGCGGCTGGCGCCCGGCGCGCACCTGACCCGCATCGTTGTCGTCGAAGAGGGCGCGGCGGCGGTCCATACCGCGCTGTTCGATGCGACGCTGGGAAAAGGTGCGCGGCTCGATGGGTTTTGCTGTCTGCTCGGCGGCAGCCGGGCGCGGCAGGAATGGAATGTGCGGCTCGCAGGCGAGGGGGCGACGTGCCGGCTCGACGGCGCCTTCCTCGTCAGCGGCGACGATGAGGCCAATATCGTCACCGCGATTGATCACGCGGCGCCGGGCGGCCAGACCCGCGAACTCATCAAGGGCGTCGCGGCGGGCCGCGGCCACGGCGCATTTCAGGGCCGCATCGCGGTGCGCGAGCACGCGCAGAAGAGCGATGCGCAGCAAACAAGCCGCAACCTGATCCTCGGCCGGCGCGCCGTCATCGACACGAAGCCGGAATTGGAAATCCTTGCCGACGACGTCAAATGCAGTCACGGCGCCAGCGTCGGCGACCTCGACGCGGCGGCGCTGTTCTATCTGCGCTCGCGTGGCATCCCGGCGCAAGCGGCGCGACGCATGCTGATCGAAGGCTTTCTGCGCGAGGCGGCGGACGGCATCGCCGACGCCGCGCTGCGCGATTATCTGCTGCGGCGGCTGGCCTTGCGGCTCGGCCGCCTGGAGGAATGAGCATGAATTGGGTTGCCGACCGTCCGGCGTTGGATGCGCGCGCGTTGCGCCGCGAGTTTCCGATTTTCGCGCGCCATCCGAGCCTCGTCTTTCTCGATTCGGCCGCCAGCGCGCAGAAGCCGCGGCAGGTCATCGACGGCATCGCCGAATTCTACCGCGGCGACTACGCCAATGTGCACCGCGGCGTCTACAAGCTCAGTGCCCGCTCGACCGACCTGTTCGAGGAGGCGCGTGAAAGGCTCCGCGCGTTTTTCAACGCCGCCGACGAGCGCGAAATCGTCTTCACCCGCAACGCGACCGAGGCCATCAACCTCGTCGCGCAGAGCTGGGGGACGGCGCACCTCAAAGCCGGCGACGAGATCGTCATCAGCGATGTCGAGCATCATTCCAACATCCTGCCGTGGCAGCAGCTGCGCGATCGGCTCGGTCTCAAGCTGCTCGTCGCGCCGACCGACGAGACCGGCGAATTCGATCTGGCGCGGTTTGAGGCGTTGCTGTCGGCGAAGACGCGCCTCGTCGCGGTCACTCATCTGTCGAATGTGACGGGCGCCGTCCTGCCGGTCGAACGCATCGTCGAACTGGCGCACGTGCGAGGCGCCTGCGTGCTGATCGACGGCAGCCAGGCGGCGCCCCGCATGCCGGTCGATGTGCGGGCGCTCGGTTGCGATTTCTATGCCGTCACGGGCCACAAGCTCTATGGGCCGACGGGCATCGGCGTCCTCTATGGCCGCTACGACGCGCTGGAGGCGATGCCGCCGTGGCAGACCGGCGGCGGCACGATCCTCAATGTCGAACTCGCCCATACCGATTACATCGAACCGCCGCACCGCTTCGAGGCCGGCACACCGGATATCGCGGGCGCGGTTGGCCTCGCGCGCGCCGTCGAGTTCATCGAAGGCATCGGCCGCGACGCGATCCGCGCCCATGAAGAGGCGCTGACCGGCTACGGTCTCGACCGCTTGTCGCATATTCCGGGCCTCCGGCTCGTCGCCGGCGGCCAGCGGCGGCTCAGCATCCTGTCCTTCAACCTCGACGGCGTCCACGCGCACGATGTCGGCACCGTGCTCGACCAGCACGATGTCGCCGTCAGGGTCGGCCATCACTGCGCGCAGCCCTTGATGGACAAGCTCGGCATCGCCGGCACGGTGCGGGCCTCGTTCGGCCTCTACAACGACGAGGCCGATATCGATCGCCTTAGCGCCGCGATCGAGGCCTGCCGGGAGATGTTCCGATGAACGACGACCTGCGCGAACTCTATCAGGACATCGTCCTCGATCACGGCCGTCACCCGCGCAATTTCCATGCACTCGAACACCCGACACATGTGGCGCGCGGCCACAACCCGCTGTGTGGCGACCGGATCACGGTCTATCTCCAGGTCGATGGCGACAAGATCGCCGATGTCAGCTTTGAGGGGCGCGGCTGCGCGATCTCGACCGCCGCCGCCTCGCTGATGACCGAGGTTTTGAAAGGCAAGACGATCGCCGCGGCGCGCCAGCTCTTCGCGCAGTTTCACGCCAGGGTGACCGGCGGCGAGCTGTCGGCGCTGCCGGAAGCGCTGGAAGAGGATGTCGAGCGGCTGGAACCGCTGACCGGCGTTCGCGCCTATCCGGTGCGCGTCAAGTGCGCGACCTTGCCGTGGCGCGCTTTCGAGGCGGCGCTGAACTCGGGCCTCGCCGGCGACACGATCAAGACGGAGTGATCGGTCGTGGTTCGAGACGCCGGCTCGCGCCGGCTCCTTACCATGACGGAACAGTGTCATCCTGAGGAGGCGCTCAGCGCCGCCTCGAAGGATGCGCGCCCGAGGGAGTAATGGAATGGCGGCGGATGAACGCGACGAACGCGAGCACGAGTACTACGGGCGTGATTATTTCGATTTCGCGCCGGCGGAGGGGCCGGACGTCGAGCGGCCGGAGGGCGATGACGATCCGGACCTCATGGAGCCGGTGCTCGACGCGCTGAAAACCGTGCGCGACCCGGAAATCCCGATCAATCTCATCGATCTCGGCCTCATCTACGAGCTTGAAGTCAAACAGGGCGGCATCGTCTATATCGAGATGACGCTGACGACGCCCGCCTGTCCGGTGGCGCAGAGCATGCCGGGCGAGGTCGAGGCGGCGGTCGGCGCAGTGCCGGGCGTCAGCGACGTGCGCGTCAAGCTCGTCTGGTCGCCGCCGTGGGACCGCGACCGCATGAGCGAGGAAGCCAAGCTCGAATTGGGGCTGATGTAAGCGGCGCGCGTTACGTCAGCATCTGCTGCACGGCCGCCGCCGCCGCTTCCCAGTCGTAGGTGCGGTAGGAATGGCCGCAGGTCACAAACGGCGCGCCGGCATAGAACATTTCGTATTGCGTGTGGCGGCCGGCAAATTCCGAACCCAGCGCATCCCATGCCAGCTTCAGGAAATCGACCCGTTCCTTGGACCCCGAGGCGGGCGAGCGCTGCGTCTTCTCGATGATCGCGGCGAGTTCCGGGTTGTGCCAGTCGCGCTCCGACGACGGCAGCATGATGAGCGCGCCGCCGGCGAGGCCCCGCACCGTGTCGATGAGTGTCGGATAGAGGTCCTGGGTCAGGACCTGCGCGGCGTACATGAGGTGCTTGTCGGGCACAAAATAGGCGCCTTCCCGGTGCCCTTTCGCCTCCATGCCCCACACGAGCCCGTCGACCATCGCCGCCTGCGCCGCAAGCCGGCCGAGCGTCTCGCGCACCGGCGGCATCGCCGCCGTGCCGATCGTTTCGGCGATCCGATGGGCAAGGCCGACGAGGAATTTCGTTTTTGCGGCGAGGCGAATCTGGGCCTGATAATTCTGGAATGTGTGGCCGAGCGTGTCATGGAATTGCGCCCGACACATGTCGGTGTCGCGATAAACGAAGACGCGCTCCCACGGCACTTTTACGTCCTCGAACCAAATGAGCGCGTCGTTCTCGTCGAACCGCGCGGCGAGCGGGTTGTCGGCGCGCGACGGCGCGGCGGCTTCGAACGATTTGCGCGAAAGCACCTTAAGCCCCGGCGTCGCGACAGGCACGGCGAACGATATCGCGAGGGTCTCTTCGCCCGGCCTGAGCGGCTGCAGGTTCGCGACGAGCACCTCGTTTGCCATGATCACCGCGGTGCCGAGCATCTTGGCGCCGCGCACGGTGATGCCGGCGCCGTCCTCGTCGACGAGGCGGGCGACAAGGTCCTCCTCCTGCTCACCCCAGGCTTTGTTGCGGTCGGCCTGCGGATTGATGATGACGTAGCTGAGATAGAGGTCGTGGCGGCTCGCATAGTCGAAATAATCGATGAGCGCCTCGGCGCGCGCCTGCCCATGGCGGCGGAACACGTCAATGCCGATGATCTGCCCGAGAAGGCTGGAAGCGACGTGGTCGGGCGCGCGGCCGAGAAAGCCGCACGACAACGCGGCCCATTCGGACAGTGCCCGGCGCCGCGCGACCAGGTCCTCGTAGCTGCGCGGCAACTGCCAGCAGCGATTGATCCTCGCATAGCCTTCGCTCGCGCCGCGATCACGGACGAATGTCATGCGCTCGATGTTCTCGGGCCGCGCCTGATAATCGTAGAGCGCGCCGGCGCTCGCGACCGCGTTCCGGAAGGCCGGATGCGCCGTCACGTCCTCGACGCGCTCGCCGTCGATATGGACCGCCCGCCCGTCGCGCAGCGATGCCAGATGCGCCGCCCCGGTCTTTACCTCCGCCATATTTCCCTCCGTCGCTCGCCGACGGAGAGCCTAGGCAAAGCGCGCCCGCCACGCACCCCTTCGCTGCACCCCACTTCTGCAGCCGAAATCGAGCGGGGGCACGCTGCCGGCAGACAAAACGGCGTTCCAGAGGCCGAAGCATCACGGCGGCCGCCGGCCGCGCGGTTGCCGCCGCATCAGAGCAGCCCGACGATGCCGGAATAGAGCGAGACGGCGCCGGTCAGCGCGAACAGGCAGCCCGTCAGGCCGGCATAGAAGCCCTTGAGGCGCAGCGGCTCGGGCAGCGCATGGCGCGCGAGGAAATAGAGCAGCGCAAGCAGCGGCGGCAGCAGCAGCGCGTTCAGCACACCGGCGGCGACGGCGACGCTGACGAGGTTCACGCCAGAGGCGACGAGCACGCCTCCCACCACGAGCATCAGGGTCAACGGCGCATAAAACCATGGTGCCTGAAGCGGCTGATGTTCCAGCGAGTGCTCGACGTCGAGCACTTCGCCGATTGCCCAGGCGAGGGTCAGGCAGACGACAATCGTCGCCACCAGCGCGCCGCCGGAAAGCCCCAGAATAAAGACGACGCGGCCGATCGCCACCCCGAGCGTCGCGGTGAATGCGGTTTCGATGCGCGTCACCGTGTCGAGTGTCAAGCCCCCGCCGAACGTGGCCGCTGCGGCGATCAGCAATGCCGAGGTGATCGTCTGGCACAACACGACGCCGGCCAGCGTTTCGATTCGCGCGGGTTTGACGTCGGCGGGCCCGAGGCCCTTATCGACGCTGGCCGACTGCTGGTAGACGATGGCCCAGGGGATCACGCTGGTGCCGAGATTTGCGGCAAGCAGATAAAGGTAACCGTGATCGTGCACCGGGATCTGTACCGCCTCGCGCGCGATCGGCGCGAGCCCAGGCGCGGCGCGCCAGGCCATGACGACAAAAGCCAGCTCGAACAGGCCAAGAACGATAGCCACCCGCTCGACCGCGCGGTAGGAGCCGGTGGCGACGATCAGCAGCAGGCCGCCGACCGTCATCGCCATCATCGCCGGCACTGGCAGCCCGAAGGCCTGCGCCGCCCCGGCAAGTCCGCTCATCTCGCTGACCAGCGCACCAAAGCAGCTCAGCGCGAGAGTGGCGAGCAGCAGTCCGGCAGGAACCGGGCCGAACCGCTTGACCGTCAGTTCGGCGGCGCCCCGCCGGCTTCCGAGCCCAAGGCGCAGCGCCACCTCCTGAGCAACGAACATGAACGGGATCAGCAGCAGGTTGGGCAACAGCAGCCGGTAGCCCCATTGGGCGCCGCTCTGCGCGACGGTGATGACGCTGCCGGCGTCGGTATCGGCGAGCATCGCGACGAGGCCCGGCCCGACCGCAAAAAGGAGGCGCCGCCAGTCGAGCCGTGGCATGCGCCCCCTCAGCCGCGCGCCGGCCGGCGCCATCCGGTTGCGGCCGTCGGCCGTCGCTTGCTCCGCTTCGCCCCTGCCATAGCGCCGCAATTGCTCCGAATAAGCCGCCCGCCGCGCCCGGCGGCAGAGCCTCGTACTCCGCTGCTTTTGCAGGAAATCGGCGGGCAGATCGACCCCTTTTCCGCCGCCGCGGTGACGCGGCCGGCGGTTCGACGCCGGACAGCGCGCCGCCGACGGATTGACCGCCGCGCGGGTCCGCTGCTGCCGAGAGTATTGATCGCGTCGCCTCCGGTGCTATAGGCAAAGGGTGCGACAATTCGGGGTTCGGTGATGCCGCAGGATAGCGTTGAAGTGACGGGCAGCCGCTGGGATATCTTGACAAGGACCGGCGCCGGGACGCCGATGGGCGAATTGTTGCGCCGCTACTGGTGGCCGATCGCCGGCGCCAGCGAGCTTGAGAAGCCTGGCACGTTGCCGGTGCGCCTCTTGGGCGAGGACCTCGTTCTCTACAAGGACCTCGGCGGCAATTTCGGTCTCCTCGACCGGCATTGCCGGCATCGCCGCGCCGACATGACCTACGGCTATGTCGAACAATGCGGTCTGCGCTGCAATTATCACGGCTGGCTCTACGGCGCCGACGGCAAATGCCTCGCGCAGCCTTACGAGGACATCGCGCATCCCGAGGCGCGCCTCAAGGATCAGATCCACATCAAGGCCTACCCGGTCGAGGAGCGGGGCGGGCTCCTCTGGGCCTATCTCGGCCCCGAGCCGCGGCCGCTCGTGCCGGACTGGGAATTCTTCACGTGGAAGAATGGTTTCCGCCAGATCGTCAAGGCCGAAATCCCGTGCAACTGGTTCCAGTGCCAGGAGAATTCGATCGACCCGGTGCATTTCGAATGGACCCATTCGAATTGGAGCGTGCGGCTCGCCGGCAAGGAGGGTCCCTACACGCCGCAGCACGTCAAGGTCGATTTCAACGAATTCGACTACGGCTTCCAATACAAGCGCATCCGCACCGACACGAGCGACAAAGACCGGCTGTGGACGGTGGGGCGGGTGTGCCTGTGGCCATGCGGCCTCTTTACCGGCAACCACGTCGAATTCCGCGTGCCGGTCGATGACGAGAACACGCTCTCCGTGATGTGGCATTTCAGCCGCGTGCCGAAGGAGCGCGAACCGTACGTGCAGAACAGCATCCCGACTTGGGCGGGGCCGATCGCCGACCCCGAAACCGGCCGCTGGGTCACCAGCCACGTGATGAATCAGGATTTCGTGACCTGGGTCGGGCAGGGGAGGGTGGCCGACCGCTCGCAGGAATATCTCGCGCCGAGCGATCGCGGCATCGTCATGATCCGCCGGCGTTTCCTCAATGATCTCGAAGCGATCCGGGAGGGGAAGGACCCCAAGGCGATCGTGCGCGACCCGGAACGAAACCGCGCGATCGCGCTGCCGGTCGCCGAGCGTGAGTCGCTGATCGACGGCTTCACGCGGGCCGCGATGATGGCAAACCCACTCGCCCGCCGCGGCCTCGAGGGCTACATCTTTCAGACCGGCCAGCCGCCCGAGGTGCGCGCCGCATTTCTCGCGGCGATGGGCTTTACCGAAGAGGAGGCGACGGCCAACCCGCGGCCGTTCGATCCGCTCGCCCCGGCGCCGGTGAGGGCCTAACTAGGCGCCGGTGGCGGGCGGCTCGGCGCCTTCCGGCGTGATCGCGTAGCCCGACATCGGCTCGACCCAGACCAGATAATCGTCCACCCGTTTGACGCCAGGAGTGTTTTCCGCCAATACCCGCAATGCGGTGCGCTCGCGATCGTCGGTGATTGTGCCATAAAGCTCGACGACACCGTCGACGACGCGGATATCGACGCTGGCTCGCGGTGCCCATGGCTGGCGAGCGATCTCGTCGAGGACGCGGCTGCGGATCGCCGCATCATCGGCCGCTTCTTCTGCCGGCCGTGTCAGGTTTTCGACGAGCGCGCGCACGAGATTGGCGCGGCTGATGATGCCGACGAGACGGCCGGCCGCGATGACCGGCAGCCGTTTGATATGCCGCCGCTCCATCAGCCGAACCACCGCTTCGAGCGGGTCCTGCGGCGTGACCGAGATGACCTCCTGGCTCATCACCTCGCCGACCCGGTGGGCGTGCGCGCCGGCGTATTCCCGCGCCAGCCGGCCGGGCGAAATAATAAATTCGAGCCAGCGCGCATGCCGCCGCTCGGTGCCGGTTTCGGCGCGCCGCAACAAGTCGCCTTCGGTGACGATGCCAACGACAGCACCCGCCGCATCGACGACAGGAAGCCCGCTGATGTGGCGCTGCAGCATCAGCTGCGCCGCCTCTGCGATCGTCGTCTGCGGCCCTACCGTGATTACCGGCTGGGTCATGATGTCGCCGACCTGCATGCCACTCTCCCAAGGTTCGCGGTAACGTTGACCGGCAACGGAGGCGGCCGCGTTGATCCCGATCAATTACCACGCGAAGCGGGCGGCGGCGCCGATCGGCTGAAGTGCGGCAGCGTCGAGCGCGGCGACGATACCCGCGCGATCGAGCTCGCCGCCGCGGCAGAATTCGCCGGCGTGGATGCCGCCGGCGATCAGCAGGCTTGGGATTCCGGCGGCGGCGGCACCGGCAATGTCGGTCCTGAGGCTGTCGCCGATCGCCAGGATGCGGGCCTTGTCGGCGATGCCGAGCAGCGCAAGGCAGCTGGCATAGACCGAGGGATAGGGCTTGCCGTGCCAGCGTACGCGGCCGCCGATCTTCTCGTAATGCTCGGCCAGCGCGCCGGCGCACAGGGCGGGCCGGCCATCATGTACGACGACGAGGTCGGGGTTGGCGCACACCATCGGCACGTCGCGCTGCCGCGCCGCCGCGAGCAGCGCCGCATAGTCGTCGATGCTGTCATCCCACCCCGCCGGGCCGGTGTTGAGGATGAAATCGGCCTCTTCGACCGCATCGACGAAATCGAAGTCGAGCCCATCGCGCATTTCGAGGTCGCGGTCGGAGCCGATCTGCAGGCAGCGCCGCCCGAGCGCGGCGTAAAACGGTTCCCCGCGCCGATCGAGGCACTGCCAGGCGTCCTCGCCCGACGACATGACCGCGTGATAAAGGTCCGCCGACACGCCGATTTGGGCGATGCGGCGCACCACATCGTCGGCGCGGCGCGGCGCGTTTGACAACAATACCAAGCGCTTGCCCAGGGCGATCAACCGTTCCATGCAATCGAGGACGCCGGGAAACGGCCGCACCCCGTCATGCACGACGCCCCACAGATCGAGAATGAAGCCATCGTAATGCGGCGCCAGTTCGCGCATACCGTCGTACAAGCGCAGGGTCATGGTCTCCCGCGATCGCGAGCTCCAGCCGGCGCGAGCTTACCATGATCGACGCCAACCGCATCGGCCACCGATGCGCAGCCGTCACGCCGCAGCAGCTCCGCCAGTCCCGTCTTGATTTCGCCGAGCAGCGCCGGACCGGCGAAGATCAGCGCGGTGTAGAGCTGCACGAGTGAGGCGCCGGCGCGGATCTTGGCATACGCGTCGGCGGCGCTCGCGATGCCGCCCGTCCCGATCAGAGGCAGCCGGCCTTCGGTCAATCGGTATATATCGGCGAGGAGCGTCGTCGACGGCGCGAACAGCGGCCGGCCGCTGAGGCCGCCGGCCTCGCCCGCCACCCGGCTGCGCAACTCTGGCGGGCGGGCCACGGTGGTGTTGGCGACAATGATGCCGTCGATGCCGGCGGCCAGCGCGACGCCGGCGATATCGGCGCAGTCGGCGGGCGCAAGGTCGGGTGCGATCTTGATGAGCAGCGGCGGCCGGGCGCCGCTCTCCTCGCGCGCCCTCAGCGCGCCGTACAGCAGCCCGTCGAGCGCGGCGCGGCGCTGCAGGTCGCGCAACCCAGCCGTGTTCGGCGAGGAGACGTTGATGACGACATAATCAGCCAACGGCGCAATGCGTCGCACGCCGACCGCATAATCGGCGACGGCATCCGCGCTGTCACGGTTGCGGCCGAGATTGACCCCGACGATGCCGGCGCGGTGGTGGCGCGCCTCAAGCCGCGCGACGAGCCGGTCGAGGCCGCGGCTGTTGAACCCGAGCCGGTTGATCACCGCCCCGTCCTCGTCCAGCCGGAACACCCGCGGCCGTGGATTGCCCGGCTGCGGCAGCGGCGTCACGGTGCCAACCTCAACAAAACCAAAACCGAGCCGCAGCAGCGCGTCGGGCGCCTTTGCGTCCTTGTCGAACCCGGCGGCGATGCCGACCGGGTTTGGGAAATCATGGCCCCACAGGTGCTGCGCGAGAATCGGCGGGTCGGCCGCGGCTTGGCGGCCGGCGAACCCGGCGGCGAGACCGGCTAGCGTCAGACGGTGCGCCGCTTCGGGCGGCAAGACGCGCAGCAGCGGGCGAAGCAGCGGAAAGAAATCGGGCACGCGTCTCAGATGGCCGTGAGTTCGGCGCTACCCAGCCCCTCGACCTCGACGACGGCATGATCGCCAGGCATGGGGAACTGGATCGGCACCAGGCTGCCGGTCAATACGATCATGCCGGCCCGCAGCGGCCGGCCCAGCGCGGCCGCCTTGTCGGCGAGCCAGGCCAGCGCGTTGAGCGGATCGCCCATGACGTCGCCGCCCGCGCCGCGGCCGATCTCGCGCCCGTTGATCGTCAGCCGCGCTGCGACCCGCGCGAGGTCGAGCCGGCGCCAGTCGGCGTTGGGCGCTCCCAGGACGGCGCCGGCATTCCACACATTGCCGGCCACCATCGCGGCCGCGGACAGCCGGCGGTAATCCTGGCGCAGGTCCTCCAGCAGCTCGATCGCCGCCATGCAGCTCTCGACCGCATCGGCGACGCGGTCGCGGTCGCCGCCCTGCGGCAGATCGGCGCCGAGCCGCACCGCGATCTCGGTCTCGATGCCGAGCCGGCAGTAGGCGGCAACCGGCAGTGCGGCGCGCCGGTCGTGCGCCTCGGGCGCAAAGATCGCACCGAAGCATGGCTCATCGACGCCGCACAGGCGTTGCATGACCGGCGTTGTCAGGCCGATCTTGTAGCCGGCGATCGCGCCGCGGCCATCCGTAATCTCGAAGGTCTCGAAGGCGTCACGGATCCGGTACGCCTCATCGAGATCGCCGGGCATCAGCTGCGGCGGCAATACCGCGATCGGCTGCCGCACCCGGAACAGCCGGACAATCCCCTCGGCCTTCCGGCGGATATCGAAATCGTCCATTAGCTCCTCGCGAGGCACCGACCTTTTGATACAAGATCATTGTTCGAGGCGGAACTGGAATGGGATCGTGACGGTTATCTCGCGCTCGCTCTCGGCCATCACGGCGGGAAACGCCGGCAATACGGCGCCGCGCATCGTCGCCTCGATCGCCCGGTCGAGGTCGGCATAGCCGGTGCTGCGGACGAGCGTCTGGCTCAGCACCCGCCCTGACCGGTCGATCTCCAGGCGCAGCACGCCCGTCCCCTCTTCGCCGCGTTGCCGGGCGCTCTCAGGGTAGCGCCGATGCGCGGCAAACCATTCGGCGAGCGCGCTACTATATGCCGGGCTGACAATCGGCGCTGGCGGCGGCAGATGCACTGGCGCTGGCGGCGGCAGCGCTGCGGTCTGCGGCGGCATGACGCGCGGCGGCGGCCTGCGATCGACCTCGCGTCGCACACGCTGCTCGATCCGGCGCCGCACCTCGCGGCGCCGCGCCGGCCGCGGGCGGGGCTTCGCCTCGACGTGACGAACGACCGGCGGCGGTTTCGGCACGGCGACGACCTTCGGGGGTGGCGGCGGCGGAGGGGGTGGCTTGACCACGACGGGCCGCGGTTTCGGCGGGGGTGGATTGAGCGCCGGCGGCGCGGCGAAGATCACGGTGACCGGCTGCGGCGGCGTCGCCGGGTAGAGCATCAGCGGCGGCAGCCGCGCGCTCAACCAAACCAGCAGCGACAGAAAGATCGCATGGCCGGCAAGCGACAGCGCCAGCGGGAGCCGCAGCCCCCTCACTTCGGTTTTGCCGCTTCGGCGATCAGCGACACCTTGGTAAAGCCGGCGGTATTGACAAGGCCGAGCAGGTCCATCAGCCGGCCATAGGCGACGGCGCGGTCGCCGCGGACATAGACGATGCGGTCGGGATCGATCGCGGCCAGCGCTTCGAGGCGACCGGCGAGATCCTCCTCAGTGACCGGCCTGTCGCCGATGAACACCGCATCCTCGCGGTTGATGCTGACGATGATCGGCTTTTTCGGCTCCGTCAGCTTGGCGGCTGTCGTCTTTGGCAGATCGACCGGCACGCTGACCGTGAGGAGCGGCGCCGTGATCATGAAGATGACGAGCAGAACCAGCATCACATCGACCATCGGTGTGACATTGATCTCCGCCAGCGGCTGGTAATTGCTCTCCTGTTCGGCATCGGGCGGACGCAGCGGCGCGGCGGCCATCCTTCGGATCCTCAGTCCTCGCCGTCGGCGGCGGCGTGGCTGAACAGCGCGCCCGATCGCCCGATCAGCACCTGCATGCGGCCGGAGAAGCGGCCGAGTTCGACGGTGATCTTGTTGTAGGCGACGACTGCCGGGATCGCCGCGGCAAGCCCCATCGCAGTCGCGAACAGCGCTTCCGCAATGCCCGGCGCGACGACCTGCAGCCCGGTGCTGTTGGCCCGCGCGATCGCGCTGAAACTGTGCATGATGCCCCAGACGGTGCCGAACAGGCCGATAAACGGCGCCGCCGAGCCGAGTGTCGCGAGAAACGGCGCGCGCGCCTCGAGGCGGCGCAATTCGCCGCTCAATGCCAGCCGCATCGCCCGTTCGATGCGGTCGCGCCGCTCGCCCCAACTCTCGGCGGCGTCGGGCGCCGGACGGTCGCTCTCGGCGATGCCGGCGGCGAGCACCATTGCCGCCGGGTCCTGCCGGGGCCGGTCAGCGTGCGGTACGAGTTCGTCGCGGCTGCAGCCGGCGGCGGCGCGCGCTTCATACCCGCGTGCCAGCCGGCTCGCCGCCCCGATCTGCCAGAGCTTGGCGATGATGACCGTCCAGCTCCACACCGAGGCGCCCAGGAGCAGCAGCAGCACGCCTTTTACAACGATATCGGCGTGATGAAACAGCGCCACGATCGACAACGATGCAGCAGCTCCATTCATCGGCATTCTCGAATGATTGCAGGTTCGGCGCGGCCGCCGACCGGATGCTTTTCGCCGAACGGGGCGGCAAAGGCAAGCTGCGGCCCAAAGCCTTCGCCCGCCGCTCGCGCCTCAAAACGTCGCGCGCACGCCGACAAACACGCCGATCGGCGCCGCAACGCTGTATTCGCGCGGGTTGGTGGCGCCCGGCGCCTGCGCGATCGGCACCGCCGAGGTCGGGCCAAAGGTCCCGTAGGTATAGTATTGGGCGTTGAATGCATTATTGATTTCGGCGAACAACTGAACGTTTTTGGTGAGCTGATAGCTTGTATGCAGATTGAGGACAAAGTAGGGCGGCGTCTGCGGGTTCTGGTTTGATTCGTCGCCGAACAGGTACTGGCCGTCGGCGGCGATGGCGGTACCGCCGACCGTCCATGCATCGGTGACCTTGTAATCGGCGCCTAATTTCAGGATGTCTTGCGGGATGCCGGGCAGCCGGTCGCCCGGCTTGATATTGATGTTGCCGTTGACGTCGGCGTCCGGGTTGTTCGGACTCTGCTCGATGAAGGCCGTCCCGAACTCGGCGTCGATATAGGAATACGCCACCCACACCGACAATCGGCGCCACCTCAGCTTCAGGTTGACATCGACGCCCTGGCGCAGCGTGGTGCCGACATTCTGAAAGAATTGGAGACCGGGGATCGTGCTGCCGACGGCGAGGATATCGTTGCTGAGCGTTGTGCGATAGAGCGCCAAATCGGACGACAGCGTCGCGTCGGCGAAGGGATGCGTCTCAGAGCGTACGCCGGTTTCGATCGTGTGCGAGACGACCTGTTTCAGGTTGGGGTCGGCGACGAGGTAATTGGCGAGGCTGCACGGCGCCGTCGGGCTGGCGCAGGTCAGCTCGACCGGGATCGGCGCCCGGTTTGCCTCGGCATAGCTGGCGTAAACGCTGAGGCCGGAGCGGATCTTGTAGGTCATACCGCCCGACGGATTGAAGCGCTGGTAATTGTGATCGCCGCTCAGCGCGGTGCCGAGCTGGTCGGACAGATCGATCTGAGCAAGGTTGAAGCGGCCCGCCACATTGGCCGACAGCGCCGGCGTGATATCGAAAATGTCGGTGAAGAACGCGCCGTAATAATCGTTCGATATCGCCACCCGCACCGGTGCGATGGAGCCGTCGGCCTGATCGATTGTGATACCGGGGCCGAACCACAGCGACGTCGCGACATCGAACCCGCCGACCTCGCTGGTCGCGCCATACAGCGTCTGCGCCCCGTCAAAACTCAATCCGGCGACAATCTGGTTGCCATGGCCGAACAGCGGCGCGTGGTTGGTGACCTGCAGCGAGGCGCCATAGCCATTCGTGTTCGTCGATTGCAGGTCGAGTGTCGAATAGGGTCCGCCACTCAGGTAATCCGGGATCGGCTGGCCGGTGAGGCCGGTCAAAAAAACGCCGGGCGACTCACAGAGATTGCCGGAACCGTTGTTGCACGGAGCGAAATCGGGCGTCGCGCCGTTGGCATACTTCTGTTCCAGATAATCGTAATAAGCGTCGCCCTGAAGCGAGGTCGTATCGTTGACTTCGTAGTTTCCGGTCGCGTTGATCCGCGCATAGCGGTTGGTCAGCAGCGCCGGCCCGGTGAAGGTCGCCGATGGGTCCGCCGCGATCTGCTGCACCGGCGAGGCGCCGGGACCGTTAAGCCGCGTGTCAGCGGTCGTCAGGTCGATATGCAGCTCGCCGCCGTTGCCGCGCCAGCCCAGATCGCCGAAAAAATTCGCCAGGTCGGAGGATTGCGGCACGCGCCAGCCGCCTTCGTTGAGCCAGCGCCCGGCGCCATAAACCGCGACGTTGCCGCTCTGGATGCCGTACTGCATCTCGCCGCTGTATTGGTCGAACGAGCCGCCGAATGCATCCGCTTCGCCACCGTGATAGGTGAAGCCGTTCTTCATCTGGATCGCCAGCGATCCGCCGAGAGCGTTGAGGCCGAACACCGGGTTGGAGCCTTCGAGGTTGAGGCGGTCGATCGCGATATCGGGGATCAGGTCCCACTCGACCGTGTCGCCGAACGGCTGGTTGAAGCGCGCGCCGTTGACGTAGACCGCAATGCCCTGCGCGTTGCCTTGCAGCGGCGAGGCTTGGAACCCGTGATAAATGACGGCCGGCTGAAACGGGTTGCCGGCGGTGTCGCTGAGCTGCACGCCGGGCGCCGTCTCGTTCAACGCGCCAAGCATGTTGGGCGTGCCGGTGCGGCTGATGTCGCCGCTCGTCAGCACGGTGGTTTCGGCCGGCACCTTGGCTTCGTCGACCCCCGAGCCCAAGAGCGGCGAGGCCGCGACGATCTCGACCGTCGGCAGCACGATTTGCGGCGTTGCCGGCGAAGCCGTCGGGCTCGCTGCCGGCTCAGCTTCGGATTGCGCGCAAGCCGGTGAGCGCACCGCCAGCAGCGCAGCGACGGCCAGCAGGGCGGGCAGGCGCACGGCGCGCCGAGCTGCGATTGTCATTCAGTCGCGATATCACAAGCATGAAAAAGCCTGCAAGTTGTCCTATGAGGCGTCTCTCAGGCCGAGCACATCCCGCATGCCGTAAAGACCGGGAGCACGGCCGACGACCCAGCGCGCCGCACGCACTGCGCCCGTCGCGTAAATGCCGCGGTTCGACGCGCGGTGGCCGAGCCGCAACTCTTCGCCGGCGGCGGCAAAGAAAACGTGATGTTCGCCGATATTGTCGCCGCCGCGCAGCGCCGCAAAGCCGATTGCGCCGGGCGGGCGCGGCCCGGTGATGCCGTCGCGACCACGCACGGCGACATCCTCGAGCGCCATGCCGCGCGCC
>JASIAN010000305.1 GCA_030042035.1 Alphaproteobacteria bacterium
GCTGCACGACCCGCCCGTCGTGCTGCTCGACGCGCCATTCGACGGCCTCGACGCCAACCAGAGGCACGAGATCCGCGCGGTCATCCAGAGGCTTGCGGCAGAGAAGGCGATCGTCCTGGCGACGCATCTGCTGGACGAGGTCGAGCGCGCGTGCAGCCGCGTCGTCATCCTCGCCGGCGGCCGGGTCGTCGCCGATGCGGCGACGGCCGAACTTACCCGCCGCTCGCGCTATTGCAACGCCGTGCGGCTCGTCATGCCGGCGGACGCCGATGCCGCGACGGTCGCCGGCGCGCTCTCGACGCTGCCCGACGTGCGCGCGATCGAGCCGGTACATGACGTTGAGGGCGCGGGATGCTGGGTTTTTCCGTGGCACGGCCGGCCGATCATGGCCGAGGTCGCGGAAATCGCCCGCCTGCGCGGCTGGCCGGTCGCGGCGCTGCGCGCCGAGCGCGGCGGGCTCGACGACGTCTTCCGTGCGATCACGCTGCCGGGCAGCATGGATTGATGGGTGATGGGCCGCATCATGACGATTGCCAGTCGCGAGCTGGCCGCCTTTATCGCGGCGCCGCTGACATCGCTGCTCATCATTGTCTTTCTGTTGGCGGCGGGGGCGCTGACATTTATCGCCGGCGATTTCTTCGGTCTCGGCGGCGCGGATCTCCGGGCCTTTTTCCGGTTCCAGCCGTGGCTTTATCTCGGGCTGGCACCGGGCTTGTCGATGTGGTTGTGGGCGGAAGAGAGGCGAAGCAGAACGCTCGACATCTTGCTCGCCCTGCCGGTGCGGCCGTCGGAGGCCGTCATCGGCAAGTTCCTCGCCGCCTGGTGCCTGGCGGGCCTGGCGCTCGCGCTGACGTTTCCGGTGTGGCTGACGGCCAATCTCCTGGGGCGGCCCGATAACGGCGTCATCCTCGTCGGCTATGGCGCCAGCTGGCTGATGGCCGGCGCGCTGCTGGCGATCGGCGAGGCGGTTTCGGCGGCAACGCGAACCGCTGCTGTCGCCTGCCTCGCGACGGCCGCGATCGGCTTTGCACTGGTGGCGCCGGGCAGCGCCAGCGGCCTCGCGCTGGTGCGGCGCTGGGCGCCGGCGCGAGTGGTGCCAGACGTGGCCGAGGCGACCTTCCCCGGCCATTTTATCGCGCTGACCCGTGGCGTCGTCGCCGTTCCTGACATCGTCTATTTCCTGTCGCTGACGATCGCTTCGCTCGCCGCCACCGCGATCATCGTCGAGCTGACGAAGGAGGGTTGACGTGTTCGGGCTCTTGCGCCGCGCGCTCCGGTGGCACCGCTCGCCGGCGGCGCGGGCGCGGATTGGCCTTGTCTGCCTCGGCCTGTTGGTGGGTGCGGCAAACATTCTGGCGCAGCGTTACCTGCCGCAGCGGTTCGACGCGACCGCCGATCGGCGCTATACGCTGTCGCAGCTCACGCGAGGCGTGCTCGCGCAGATCGATGAGCCGATCGTCTTGCGCCTCTATTATTCGCCGGCGCTCGGCGAGGCGAAGCCCGCTTACGGCATCTACGAACAGCGGGTGCGCCTGCTGCTCGAGCAATTTGTCGCGGCGGCGCGCGGCAAGCTGCAGCTCCGCGTGCGCGATGTCGCGCCGCAGTCGGCGGCGGCGCAGCGCGCGGCCGCGTTCGGCCTCGAAAGCGTACCGCTCGAGCGCAACGGCCGGCGCGGCTATTTCGGCCTCGCCGCCACCAATTCGACAGACGACCGCGCGGTCATCGCACTGTTCGATCCGGCGCGCGCGCAACGGCTCGACGCCGAATTGGCCGCCCTCATCCGCGCTCTCGCCATCCCGAACGCGATCGGCGCCGCGGCGCAGGCGGGTTTCGTCGAGCCGAGCAGCCGCGACATATCGGCGCGGCCGCCGGAAGCACCCGGCGATCTCGCCGAGCAAACGGCGCCGCGCCGCGTCGCCAAGCGTCTGCAACTGGCTATTGCGGCCGCGGACATCATGCTGATGCCAGTGTTGGTCGCGGCCGTCGCGGTCGGCATTCGGCGCCGGCGGCGGGTCGGGCGAGGCTGAGCCGATGCGACAACGCAGCTTTCTGCTGTTGCTCGCGGCGACGATGCTGGCGGTTGCCGCATCGGGCTACGCGCTCGTGCAGGACAACCGCGCGGTCCACCCGGCGTTGCGCGCCCGTCCGGCCTTTCCCGGCCTCGCCGCGCAGCTCGGCGATCTTGCCTGGCTGCGCGTCGCGCATGGCGCGGATGCCCTTGACTTCGCAGCGATTGCCGGCACCTGGACCGTGGTCGAGAAGGCCAACTACCCCGCCGCGCAAGGGCGTGTCCGGCGGCTGCTGCACGGCCTTGCCGATCTCGTCCTGATTGCGCCGAAAACCCGGCGGCCGGCGCTGTTCGGCCGGCTCGGCCTCGAGGATCCGCGCAGCGGTCGATCGATGCTGGTGACGGCGCAGGACCGCACCGGCAAGACCGTCGCCGCGCTGGTCGTCGGCAAGAGATGCCGCGACCCGATCTGCGGCGGCGCCGCCGGTCTGTACGTACGCCGGCCCGGTCATGACCAGACCTGGCGGGCGCGCGGCGCGCTTGACTTGTCGGGTGATGCAACGGCTTGGCTCGATCGCCGCATCCTCGACATTGTGCCGGCGCAGATCGCGTCGATCACGCTGACCGGCGCGGACGGCGCGGCGCTTCGCCTGCACCGCGATACGCCGGCGGCGACGTTCGCCGTCGCCGGATTGCCGGGCGGCGCCGAGGTCGCGAATCGGGCGGCGCTCGCCCGGCCGTCGCGGGCGCTCCTCGGGTTGCGATTTGCCGATGTGAAACCGGCTGTCGAGCTGCCGCTGCCGCCGCGTGGCATCACAACCGCAACATTCGCGACATTTGCCGGGCTCAACATCGAATTGCGGCTGTTCGACGCGGCGGGGCGAGACTGGATCAGGGTTTCGGTATCGGGCAAGGGCGCGGCGGCAGGAGATGCTGCGGCGCTTGATGCGCGGCTGGCACGCTGGACCTATGCCATTCCGGCCGATCGGGCGCGGCTGCTGCGCCTGCGGCTTGCCGATGTGCTGGCGCCGGGGAAAGGAATGTGATGGTGCAGCGCATCGCGATTGTCTGCTTTGTCGCAATGCTGCTGGCTGGTTGCGGCCATGCCGGCGAGTGGACGAAACCCGGCGCCGGCGCGGCCGAGGTTGCCGCCGCGCTGCGGCAGTGCCGGGCCGCCGCCGACCGGGCCGTCGGTCCCGAAGCACGAATCGACGAGGACATCGCGGCGACGCGGGGCGTCGATTGGCAGCGCTCGCAGATCGGGAGCGTCGCCCGCGCGGAACTGGGCGCGGAGACCAGTGGCCGCGCCGACCGCATCGTCGCCTCGTGCATGCAGGCCCAGGGTTTCCGACCGGCGCGGTAGGCGTGTGGTGCGGATCGGACATGCGGCCGGGCCAGCGACAACATGCCCGGTTCGTTTGTTCCGCATGAGCGCGATAAACTGTTTGAGTCGCGATTGGAAATCCGATCTTCTGCGGCTCGCGCCCGGGGGGCGACATGCCGCGGCCCGCGCAATCCAGGGGGAAACCAAGCAGGACGCCGATGCCGAGCTTCGAGTGGAACAAGATCATTGCATCGGTCCTGACCGCAATGATCGTCGCGATGGTCTCGGGCATTTTGGCGACGTTCGTCGTCCACCCGGTCGAGCTCGAACAGCCGGTCTATATGCCGCCCGGTGCGGCCGAAGGGGCGAAGGGCGCCGAGGCCGCCGCGGCGGCCGCCGCAAAACCGCAGAAGCTCGCGCCGATCGGCCCGGCGCTCGCCAATGCCGACCCCAAGAAGGGCGAAGAGATCGCCCATGTCTGTCAGCAGTGCCATACCTTCGGCAAGGGCGAACCCAACAAGATCGGCCCCAACCTGTTCGGTGTGTTCGGCGGGCCGATCGCCGAGGATCGCGGCGGCTATGAATTCTCTGACGCGCTCCAGAAGCATCACGGCGAGAAATGGACGCCCGCACGGCTCAATATCTGGCTGCATGACCCGCAGGATTTCGCGCAGGGCACGAAGATGTCGTTCCCCGGCCTGCCTCCGGTGCAGGAGCGCGCCGACGTGATCGCCTATCTCGCAACGTTGACGCCTGGCGGCGCGGCGACGGAAAAGAAGGTCGTCGAAGAGGCTGCCGCCGAGGCGAAACAGCAGACGAAGCCGGCGCCGGCCAAACCTGCTGCTGCGGCGCCGGCCAAACCTGCGGCCGCCGCAGCCAAGCCCGGGTCCGCAGCGAAATAGCGGGCAGGAGGCGGCCGCGACGGACCCGTCCTTCCTGGCGCTGGCAAACGATCTCGCCGACGCGGCGGGTGCGGCGATCCGCCCCCACTTCCGTCAGCCGCTGCAGGTTGACGACAAGCCGGACCGCTCGCCGGTCACGGAAGCCGATCGCGCTGCCGAGGCGGCGATGCGCCGGCTCATCGCGGCGCGGTTTCCGGATCACGGCATTATTGGCGAGGAATTCGGCCGCGAGCGCGCGGACGCCGAGTTCGTCTGGGTGCTCGACCCGATCGACGGCACGAAGTCGTTCATCTCGGGCGTGCCGCTGTTCGGCACGCTGATCGCGCTGGCCTGTCGCGGCCGGCCGATCATTGGCGTCATTGACCAGCCGATCCAGCGCGAACGCTGGATCGGCGCCGACGGCCGCCCGACCACGTTCAACCGGGCGCCGGTGCGGTGCCGCGCCTGCACCGAACTCGCCCCAGCGACGGTGTTCGCTACCAGCCCCGACATGTTCATCGACAAAGACGCCGACGGCTTCCGCCGCCTCGCCCGCGCCGCCAAACTCGTGCGCTATGGTGCCGATTGCTACGCCTATGGCTTGCTCGCGCTCGGCTTTATCGATCTCGTCGTCGAGGCGAGCCTCAAGCCTTATGATTTCAGCGCGCTCGCGCCGATCGTCGCGGGCGCCGGCGGGATCGCGACCGATTGGCACGGCCGGGAGCTGTCGCTCGCGTCCGACGGACGCATTGTCGCAGCCGGCGACCGACGGGTGCACGCGGCGGCGCTGGCGTTATTGGCGGGGTGAGCCGCCCATTCGGAGGAATTATGTACCGGCGTTCGTTTATCGGCTGCGGACTGCTGCTCCCGCTTGTCGCACGGGCCGCGTTCGCCGCGCAGTCCGCAACCGAAGGTTATGGCCTGTCGCTGTACGGCGACCTTAAGTACGGGCCCAATTTCACCCATTTCGACTACGTCAACCCGAATGCGCCAAAGGGCGGTTCGATGAAGTTTTCCGCCATCGGCACCTATGACACGTTGAACCCGTTCATCATCAAGGGCGTGCCGGCGGGGGGCATTGGCGAGATTTTCGAGACGCTGATGAGCCAGTCGGAAGACGAGCCGGAAAGTGGATACGGCCTCGTCGCCGAGAGCGGGGAAATCGCGACAGACCGTCTGTCGGTGCTCTACACGTTACGCAAGGAGGCGCGCTTTCACGACGGCACGCCGATCACCCCGGCCGATGTCGTATGGACCTTCAATACGCTGCGCACCAGCGGCCAGCCGCTCTACCGCTCGTATTACGCCGACGTGGCCGAGGCGGTGGTCGAGGGCGCGCGCGGCGTGCGCTTCAAATTCAAGACCGCGAACAACCGAGAACTGCCGGTAATCGTCGGCCAGGTGCCGGTGCTGTCGCAAAAATACTATGCCAGCCACGATTTTACCAAGACGACGCTGAAGCCGCCGCTCGGCAGCGGCCCCTACGCCGTCGAAGCCGTACAGCCGGGCCAGTCGATCACCTATAAGCGCGTCGCTGACTATTGGGGCGCCGATTTGCCCGTCAACAAGGGCCGCTTCAATGTGGATACGATCCGTTACGATTATTATCGCGATCCGACGGTTGCGCTGGAAGCCTTCAAGGCCGGCGACTACGAGGTCCGACAGGAGAATTCAGCGAAGGCGTGGGCCACCGGCTACGATTGTCCAGCGCTGCGCCAGGGCCTGATCAAGAAGATTGTCATCCCCAACCAACTGCCCAGCCCGATGCAGGGGTTCGGCTACAACCTGCGGCGGCCGATCTTTCACGACCCGCGGGTGCGCGAGGCACTCGCCTATGCGTTTGATTTCCAGTGGTCGAACAAGAACCTATTCTACGGGCTCTACACCCGGACCCGCAGCTATTTCGACAATTCAGAGCTCGCCGCGACCGGCATCCCGCACGGCGAGGAGCGCAAAATCCTCGAACCGTTCCGCGGCAAGATCCCGGCCGAGGTACTCACAAAGGAATACAACCCACCGACCTACACAAGCACGTTCACGCTGCGCGACGGGCTGATGAAGGCGGTCGGCTTGTTGAAGGAAGCCGGCTGGGGCTTCAAAAACGGAGCGCTTGCAAACGACAAGACCGGCCAGCCCTTCGCGTTCGAAATCCTGCTCAACGATCCGCAAATGGAGCGGATCGTGCTGCCGTTCACCGACAATTTGAAGCGCATCGGCGTCACCGCGACAGTGCGGCTGGTCGATACCGCGCAGTATCAGCAGCGCATGAACACGTTCGATTTCGACATGACGGTCGCGCTGTTTGCACAGTCGCTGTCGCCCGGCAACGAACAACGCGATATTTTTGGTTCGCGAGCGGCCGATCGGCCGGGCAGCGAGAATATCCTCGGGATCAAAGACCCGGTCATCGACCAATTGATCGAGGAGCTTATCACCACGCCCAGCCGCGCCAGCCTCGTCGCCCATGTGCATGCGCTCGATCGGGTATTGCAGTGGGGCTATTACCTGATCCCGCAGTACCACCTCGGTGCCTTTTGGGTGGCGTACTGGGACAAGTTCCGCCGCCCGGCGATTTCGCCGAAATACGGCTTCGACCTCGACACCTGGTGGGTCGATCAGGCCGCCGCTCACACGCTCGCCGTCAAGAAGAAGGCCGGGGCGACGAAGTGAGGCTGTCGCCCGCGTCATCCCGGCAAAACCCGGGATCCGTGCCGCAAAGCCGCCATTTGAACGATGGGTCCCGGCTTGCGCTGGGACGACATTGTTGTGCCGGCGTTTTCGCGCGATGATCGCCTACGCGTGCCGCCGCATCCTCTTAATGATCCCGACCCTGTTCGCGATCATGGTCGTCAATTTCTTCATCGTGCAGGCGGCGCCCGGCGGGCCGATCGAACAGATGATCGCCAAGATCAAAGGCAGCGAGGTCTCGGCCCTGGCGCGCGTCACCGGCGGCGGCAGTGAAGTGTTGAAGGGCGGCGCGGCCCAGGCCGGCCGCAGCAATTATCGCGGCGCGGTCGGCCTCGATCCCGCCTTCATCGCGCAGCTGCGCAAGGAATATGGCTTCGACAAGCCGCCGCTCCAGCGTTTCCTGCTGATGATGAAGAATTACGCGACGTTCAACCTCGGCAACAGCTTTTTCCAGGATCGCAGCGTCATCAGCCTCATCGAGGCGCGGCTGCCGGTGTCGATCTCGATTGGCTTGTGGACGACGCTCATCACTTATCTTGTGTCGATCCCGCTCGGCATCCGCAAGGCGGTCAAGGATGGCACGCGGTTTGACGTGTGGACCAGCGCCGTCATCGTCGTTGGCTATGCGGTGCCGAGCTTTCTGTTCGCGGTGTTGCTGATCGTGTTGTTCGCCGGCGGCAGCTACTGGACGAGCTTTCCGCTGCGCGGCCTCGTCAGCGACAATTGGTGGTCGCTCGACTGGCCGCAGCGCATCCTCGACTATTTCTGGCACATCGCGTTGCCGATCACGGCGCTGGTCATCGGCGGCTTTGCGACGCTGACAATGTTGACCAAGAATTGCTTTCTCGACGAGATCAACAAGCAATATGTGTTGACCGCCCGCGCCAAGGGATTGACCGAGCGCCGCGTCCTCTACGGCCACGTGTTTCGCAACGCGATGCTATTGGTCGTCGCTGGCTTTCCGGCCGCGTTCATCGGCATCCTGTTCACCGGCGCGTTGTTGATCGAGGTGATCTTCTCGCTGCCCGGGCTTGGCCTCCTCGGCTTTGAGGCGGCCATCAACCGCGACTACCCGATCATGTTCGGTTCGCTGTACGTGTTTACGCTGATCGGGCTGGTCCTGAAGCTGATCAGCGACCTCACCTACATGCTGATCGACCCGCGCATCGATTTCGAGCGCCGCGGCGCGTGATCGCCTGCGGGTGCATCTCCGAGGTCGTCGGACATCGCTGCGTGTTAGATTGCCCTCCGCGCGACAAAAAGCAGCGGATCGTCTGTCGATGAAATACGTTGAGCGCGTTTTGCAGCCGGGCGAGACGGTGGAGTATATGACGCGGCTGCATTGGATACTCTACCTGCGCGCGATCGTGCTGCTGGTACTGGCGCTTGCCTGCGTTATCGCGTCGGCCGGCGTAGCACAATCGTACGTTGTCCTGGCATTACAGATTGCCGCTGGGGTGCTGGTGGTCCTGGCCATCGTCGCGGCGCTCGGCGCCCTCATTCGCCGCACGACGACCGAATTTGCCATTACCGATCGGCGCGTCATTTACAAGGCCGGCATCCTGCGGCGGCATACGATGGAGATAAACCGGTCAAAGGTCGAAACGGTCGGCGTCGATCAGTCGATCCTCGGCCGCATGCTCGACTATGGCACGGTCACCGTGCGCGGCACCGGCGGCAGCTTCGAGCCGATCCCGTTCATCGGCGAGCCGCTGCGTTTTCGCAGCCATATCACGGCGGGCTAGATGGTGCGTCGGCGCGTTGGCAGCGCTTCCGCCTCGATCGGCCTTTCCGCCGTCATTGTCGCCGCCAGCGTGCACGAACCCCGCGTCTTGACGATACACCTGCCCGGCACCGGCGGCGAGGCGCTCGAAGCCCTGCCGTCGGGTCCGCTTGAGCCCGAGCACCGCACGTTGGAAATCGGCCTGCGCGCCTGGGTCGAGCGGCAGACCAGCCAGCGCCTCGGCCATGTCGAGCAGCTTTATACGTTCGGCGACCGCGACCGGGCAGCGGGCGAGGTGGCGCTGGCCTTGCCGGCGCTCGTCGTCGCCTATCTCGCGCTGGTGCGCGAAGCCCGGCCCGCTGGTGCGGCGGACGCGGAATGGCACAGCTGGTACCGCTATTTTCCGTGGGAAGACTGGCGCCGCGGCAAGCCGGCGCTGCTCGATCCCATCGACGAAGGTCTCGCCCGGTGGGCGGCGCGGGCGGCGGGCGACGATCTGCGCCGGCTGCGCGAAGAGCGCCTGGGTCTGGTTTTCGGCCTCTCCGGCGCGGCCTGGAACGAGGAACTGGCGCTCGAACGCTACGAGCTGCTCTATGAAGCCGGCCTTGTCGCCGAGGCGGCGCGCGTCCCCGGACGGCAACCCGGCGACGCAGGCGTTCCAGGGAGCGGCGCAGCGGCGCGCGGAGCCGACATCCCCACCGGCGTCGCAATGGCCTCCGACCATCGCCGCATTCTCGCGACCGCGATCGGCCGGCTGCGCGGCAAAATCAAATACCGTCCGGTCGTCTTCGAGCTGATGCCGCCATCCTTCACATTATCGCAATTGCAGCAGACCGTCGAAGCGCTCGCCGGCATCCGGCTGCACAAGCAGAATTTCCGCCGGCTGGTCGAACAGCAGGGGCTGGTCGAGGAGACCGGCGAGATCAGCGCCGCGACCGGCGGCCGGCCGGCCCGCCTTGTGCGCTTCCGCCGCGAGGTGCTGCTCGAACGCCCGGCGCCGGGCCTCAGATTGCGCGCCTCGCGCCGTGCTGCGGGTTAACCAATTCCAAACGGGTCTTCGACAGCGACCCCGGTGGGCGCGAAGTGACGGATGTTGCGCGTGACGACGGTCAAGCCATGTTCGAGAGCAGCCACCGCACGACACCGGCCTCCGGTTCGCGCTTGCGCATCTCCGCGAGGATGACGGTGTCGAGGAGATACATCAGAAATCCATCTCGCGCGGCTCGATTGGGATACGGTCGAAATCGACCTCGCCCTTCGGCATCGCCATTAGATGCTCGACGAGCGACGGCCGGTGCTCCGCCGCCTTTCGGATGAGCCGCCGGTATGACGCGACCGACAGCACGACAACCGCCGGTTTGCCGCGCTTCGTGACAGTCTGCGGCGTACCCCGACAGGCCGCCGCGACGACCGCACTGAAGCAGTTCTTCGCGTTCTGCAGCGACCATTCCGAGCGCGGCATCGGGAGTCCCATCTGGCCAGCTAGCTGGACAGCAGATGGGCGACGCGGCGCCAATGATCAATCCTGCGCCTATGCGGCTGTGCTACAAGTGCCACTGTCAGCAAGGAGCGATGCGGTGAGGTCGAGCCATACCCCGAACAGCAGCCTCGCCGCCGCCCTCGCCGAGGCGGAAGAGGAGTATCGCGCGCGCAACCCGAACAGCCTCGCGCAATACGAAGCGGCCTGCGCCGCGATGCCGGGTGGCAACACCCGTGCGTCGATCTTCACCTCGCCGTTTCCCCTGACGATCGCGAAGGGCGACGGCGCGCACATATGGGACCTCGATGGCCACGAATACGTCGATTTTCTCGCCGAATTCACCGCCGGCCTGTTCGGTCATTCGCATCCCGCGATCCGCCGCGCCCTCGACGAGGCGCTCGACGGCGGCTGGAATTTCGGTGCGCACGGCGTCGTCGAGGCGCGGTTTGCGCGGGCAATCTGCGATCGCTTCCCGTCGATCGAGCTGGTGCGCTTCACAAACAGCGGTACCGAAGCCAACCTGATGGCGGTCTCGCTCGCCTGCGCCGTCACCGGCCGCGCCAAAGTTTTGGTCTTTCAGGGCGGCTACCATGGCGGCGTCTTCTATTTCCGCGGCGCGGGCAGCCGGGTCAACGCACCGTTCCAGTTTCTGCTCGCCGCATACAATGACAGCGCCGCCGCCCGCGCCCTCGTTGCGCCGCATGCACAGGATCTCGCCGCAATCCTGGTCGAGCCGATGCTCGGCGGCAGCGGCTGCATCCCCGGTACGCAAGAGTTTCTTGCCGATCTACGCGCGCTCGCCGACGAAACCGGCGCCATCCTCATTTTCGATGAGGTCATGACCTCGCGCCTTGCACCGGGCGGCCTGCAGCAGGTGCACGGCATCCGGCCGGACATGACGACCCTGGGCAAATATGTCGGCGGCGGCATGAGCTTCGGCGCGTTTGGCGGCAAGGCGGCGCTGATGCAGCGCTTCGACCCGCGCCGCCCGGATCACCTCGAGCACGCCGGCACGTTCAACAACAACGTGCTGACGATGAATGCCGGCTATGTCGGCCTGACCGAGATTTACACGCCGGGGCGCGCCCGCGACCTCAACCGCTTCGGCAATGATCTGCGCGAGCGGCTTAACGCCATCGTGCGGCAGCGCGGGCTGGCGATGCAGTTCACCGGCATGGGCTCGATGATCGGCGTGCACATGACCGATCGGCCGATCCGCAACGAGACCGACGCCCGCCAGGGCAACGCGGCCCTCCTCGATCTCTTCTGGTTCGATCTGTTGGCGCGCGGCATCTGGTTTGCCAAACGCGGCATGATGGCACTGTCGATTGCGCTCGATGCGGCTGACGCCGACCGGCTCGCCGCGGCTGTCGCGGAATTCGCCGACACGCGCGCCCCGTTGTTCCGATCGTAGCGCGGGCGATGCGGGTCAGAAGCTGAGGCGCGTGCGGAAAATGAGCGTCGCGTAGAAATAGAGTTCGGCGTCGAGCGCGCGCTTGATGTTGTCGGCGCGGCGGAAGCCGTGCGCCTCGCCCTGAAACAGCAGATAGCCGACCGGCACGCCGCCGCGGCGCAGCGCGTCGACCATCGTCTCGGTCTGGTTCGGCGGCACGACGCGGTCGTCCGAGCCCTGGAAAAAAATGACGGGACGCGACAGCTTGTCGGCGTAGGTCAAGGGCGAGCGTTCGCGATAAAGGTCTTCGCGCTCAGGATAGGGGCCGATCAGCCAGTCGAGATAGCGCGACTCGAATTTGTGCGTATCGCGCGCCAGCGCCGCGATGTCGCTGACCCCGTAATAGCTGGCGCCGCCGCGGAACACGTCGCCGAACGTGTCGGCGCGGGCCAGCGCCGCCAGCACCGTGTAACCGCCGGCGCTGCCGCCGCTAATGACGACGCGCTCACAGTCCGCAAGGCCACCGGCGATCGCATGCCGCGCCGCGGCGACGCAATCCTCGACATCGACGACGCCCCACCGGCCTTTGAGCCGCTCGCGATAAGCGCGGCCATAACCGGTGCTGCCGCCGTAATCGACATCGAGCACGGCGATGCCGCGGCTCGTCCAATACTGGGTGCCGAGGCTCAGCGCGGTGCCGGCCGCCGAGGTCGGGCCGCCGTGGCATTTGACGACGAGCGGCGGCTGGTCGCCGCGCGGCGGCGCCTGGTCGGGGTTGGCCGGCGGATAGTACTGTGCGAAAGCCGAGCGGCCGTTTGCCGAGGCAAATTCGATGTGGCACGGCGCCGAGAAATAGCGGCGCAGGTTGTCGTCGGCCGGCGCCGAACGGCGCAGCACCTCGCTGGCGCCGGTTTCCGGGTCGATCGTGACAATCGCAGCCGGTTCCGTCAGCGAGCCGGCGCGGCACACAACCCGGCCGCCGCACATGCGGATTTGGCCGAAATCGCTGAACGCCGCATCGATCGCCGCGAGCGCGCCGGTCGCGATGTCGAGCCGCGCAAGATGGTCGCGGCCATCTTCGCGATAAGCGCAGACAATCTGCTCGGCCGACAAAAAGGCATAGGTCGATTGCCTGAAGACCCATTGCGGCAGGCCGAATTCCGCGTTGCGCGGGCACAGCGGCTGCGCCGCGCCGCCGACCGGATCGCTGCGGTAAAGGTTCCACCAGCCGGTGCGGTCGGAGATGAAATAGAGCGCACCATCGGGCCCGAATTGCGGCTGAAAGATCGACTCCTGCGGCCCGCCGGCGACGCGGCGCGGGTTGGCGAGCGCGCCGTCGGCACCGATATCCGCGAGCCACAGCTCGGTGCCGACCCACGGCATGTTGGGGTGGTCCCACGCGAGCCAGGCAAGGCGCCGGCCATCCGGCGACAGGTTTGGCGAGGCGTAGAAATCGTGCCCTTCGGCCAATACGCGCCCCGGTCCCGGAGCGGCGGGATAGACCGCGACCAGCGTGTTCTCGACCCGATTCCCGTCGCCGTGCGCCTCGCGCACACCGATCCAGCGCCGGCCGCCGTCATCGAGGACGCCGTCGGCATAGCGGTACCCGGCGCCTTCCGTCGTCAGCGGCTCCGGCGCGCCGCCGCCGGCCTGGCGATATAGCCGCTGGTCGGCAAAATTGCTGAAGAACACCAGACCGCGATGCACGAGCGCGGCGCCGCCGCCATATTCATGAACGCGGGTGCGGGCGCTGAACGGCGCCGGCGTGATGTCCTGCATCACGCCGTCGGGGCCGCGCCGCACGACGACATTGCGGCCGCCTTCGCTGGGGCGCGCCTCGATCCAATAGAGGTCGGCCCCGTCGACGAGAATGTCGCCGAGGCCGATCGCCTCGCCGACGATCAGGTCCGAGGTGATCGGCGACCGCCAGGCACCATAGGGCAGCGTCTGCGTCATAATCTTTTCGTCCTTCGACTCGGGCGGGCTGCGCCCGCCGGCTCAGGATGACGGGGCAATTCCGATCGCATCACGGCGTCCGTCATGCTGAGGAGCCGCGCGCAGCGCGGCGACTCGAAGCACGACCTGCTCAGTCCTCGCCTGGCGAGCGTGGACGCTGCGGCTCGCGGATGACAAAACGCGGGCTGCCCGCCTCTTCTATCGGCTCGGTCGCGGCGATCTCGATGCCGAACCCGGCCAGCCCGACATAGGTGCGCGAGCGCGTCGCAAAGAGGCGGATCGAGCTGATGCCGAGATCGCGCAGGATCTGTGCGCCGAGGCCGATATCCTTCCACTGCCGGCTGCGCTCCTGCTCGGAAGCGGTGCCGTCCTCGGCGAGCACGGTGGTCGGCACGCCGGAGCTCCCCTCACGCAGATAGACGAGGACGCCGCGCCCGGCCTCCTTGAACCGCGCCAGCGCCCGATGGATCGGCTTGGCGCCACCGAACACGTCGTCGATGACGTTGCCGCGATGCAGCCGGGTCGGCACATCGCGCCCGTCGCCGAGATCGCCGTAGACAAACGCAAAATGGTGCACCTTGTCGAACGGCGTCACATAGGCATAGCAGCGGAACGCACCGGAATCGGTCTCGATGTCGAATTCGGCGACGCGGGTCACGAGCTTTTCGCGCGCCTGCCGATAGGCAATCAGATCAGCGACCGAGATGCATTTGAGGCCGTGTTGCGTGGCAAATGCCGCGACCTGAGGGCCGCGCATGACCGTGCCGTCGTCGTTGACGAGTTCGCAGATCGCCGCCGCCGGTTCGATGCCGGCAAAACGGCACAGATCGATCGCCGCCTCGGTATGGCCGGAGCGCATCAACACGCCGCCGTCCTTGGCGATCAGCGGAAACACATGACCGGGGCGCACAAAATCGGCGCGTCCGGCATTGCCGTTGGCAAGCGCCCGGATTGTCGCGGTGCGGTCGTCGGCCGAGATGCCGGTCGTCGTGCCGTGCCGGTAATCGACCGAGATCGTGAACGCGGTGCCGTGGATCGCATCGCTGTCGGCGACCATCGGCGCCAAATGCAGCCGCCGCGCGATCTCGCCGGTGATCGGCGCGCAGACGATGCCGCAGGTGTGGCGGATGATGAATGCCATCTTCTCCGGCGTCGTGTGAACGGCGGCGAGGATCAGGTCGCCCTCGTTCTCGCGGTCATCGTCGTCGGTGACGACGATGATGTCGCCGCGGGCAAAGCCCTCGATCGCGTCGCGGACGCTTATTTTGGACACGAGCGCTATTCTCCGAAACCGTGCGCGGCGAGAAAGCCCGGGTTTCCCTCGCGCAGCTTCAACATAGTCATCTGCCATAATAGCGCACGCGCAGCGCGCCCGCGCTTCTCGCATGTCTCGAATGCGCCGGCGCGCAGATCGACCGCGAAGCGGCGCAGCGCGGCGTCTCCGCGACTGTAAAATTCCGCCAGCCGCGCGGCGATTTCCTGCCCCGGCGCGGCGCCCGCGGCGGCTTCGCGCTCGGCGATTGCCATCGCGGTGGCGATGAGGCGCGCCTCGCGCTCGCGTTCCGGCGGCAGCCGCGGCAGGAGTTCGCCGAGCAGCAACTCGCGCGCCAATGCCAAAAGTTCGGCGCCGCTCGGCAGATCGCGGATGCCGTCAGACGCGCGCGCATCCGGCGATGCCCGACCCGGCGGCGCGCCATCCCTATCGAGCAGCAGCAAGAGTTCGAGGTCGCACTCGGTGGCGCGGCGGCCGATGATCGCGGTCGACAGGTCGCGCTGGCCGCCCAATAGATAACGATCGCTCTGCTGCAGCGCGATCACCGCCCAGCGGACATTGGCGAGCACTTCCCAGAAAAACACCCGCTGTGGATCGAGGCGCCGGCCGCTTGCCTCCTTATAGGCCTCGTAGAACGGCGCGCGCTCGGCGATGCCGCCCAATTCGCGGTCAAGCCGCGCGAAGCGCCAGCCCTTGCAGCACAGCCAGCCGATATCCTCGTCGGGGTCACCCCAGCCGGCGAATTCCCAATCGAGGATGCCGGTCAGGTCGGGACCGTCGAGCATATAATTGCCGGTGCGGAAATCGCGGTGGCACAACACAGGCGACAGCGGCTCGGGGATGTGCGTTTCGAGCCAGCGTGTCGCCCATTCGAGGACCGGCCGCGGCTGGGGATGCCGATCGAGATAGGCGCGGAAGCTCGCGATGTGTTGGGCCGCCCCGACCAGCGGCAAAAAGTTGAGATCGGGATGCGGCGGGCGGATTTTCTGAAGGCGCGCCAACTCGCGCGCCAGTCGGCGCGCAACACCCGGCAAGCTCGACGCGAGCGCCGGATCGGTCGTGATGATGCGGCCCTGAGCGGCGCCAACGACGCGGCGCATGACGAAAAACGGCTTGCCGATGACCGCCGGGTCGGCGCACGCGAAAAGCGGCTCCGGCACCGTGACGCCGGCCGCGTGCGCCGCTTGCAGCACCGCAAATTCCTCGATCTGACCGAGGCTCGACGCGATGCCGGTCGGCGCATCGGTGCGCAGCACGAGATCGTGTGTCCCGGCCAGCCGTCCGCCCGCGAAACACGCGGCAAAGCCCCAATTCTCCTTGATCGCGCCGCCTGCCAGCAGCACCGGCTCAGCGATCTCGACCCGATCGGCGCCATTCTCCGCGGCAAGAAACCGGGCGAGTGCGTCCAGCTCAAATGGCGGCAACGCCGTGGCCGCCATCGACCGCAATGACCGCGCCCGTCACATAGGCGCTGGCCGGCGACGCAAGAAACAACAGCACGCCGTCAAGATCGGGCGCTTGCCCCAGCCGCTTCAACGGGATGCGCCGGATCAGCGCCATGCCGGCGTCGGTCTGGAAAAACGCGCGGTTGAAATCGGTTTCGACATAGCCCGGCGCCAGCGCGTTGACGAGGATGCCGTAGCGCGCCAGTTCCATCGCCAGGACGTGCGTCAGATGGCTGAGACCGGCCTTGGCGGCGCAATAGGCCGGCACCCGGCCGATCGTGCGCGAAGCCAAGACCGACGAGATATTGATGATGCGTCCGGGCCGTTTCTTATCGACGAGGTGATGGGCGAATTCGCGCGCCATGAGCCACGCGCCTTTGAGGTTTGTATCGACGACGTAATCCCAGTCTTCTTCGGTGTGCTCGAACAGCGGTTTCGAGACGACGACGCCGGCGTTGTTGACAAGGATCGACAACGGTCCAAGCCGCTCCTCGGCGGCGGCAAGTGCCCGCTTGATGCTGTCCTGCTTTGTCACATCGCAGGTGAGCGGCAATGCCGTGCCGCCGCGCGCGGCGATCTCCTGCGCCAGTTCCACAAGCAATTCCTCACGCCGCGCCGCCAGCGCGACCTTGGCGCCCGCCGCTGCCAACACCTCAGCAAAGCGCCGGCCGATCCCCGAGGACGCGCCGGTGACCATGACGACCTGTCCGGCGACGGAGAAACTCGGCAACTCGATCGTATCGCTGTCGCCCACCTAGTCGCCTCCCCAAACCGTCATGCCCGGCCTTGTGCCGGACATCCGCGCCGACGCATTCGTGGATGGCCGGGTCAAGCCCGGCCATGACGAATTGGCACTGCTCATTGGGTTCCTTTCGCCTGCTCGCGCAGCGCGTATTTCTGGATTTTGCCGGTCGAGGTTTTCGGCAGCGGGCCGAAGATCACGTGGCGCGGCGCCTTGTAATGCGCGAGGTTGGCGCGGCAGAAGGTGATGATGTCCGCTTCGCTGACCGCGCCGACATCGGATTTGAGCGTCACAAACGCGCACGGCGTCTCGCCCCAGGTTGCGTCCAGCCGGGCGACGACCGCGGCCTCCATGACCGCGGGATGGCGATACAGCACCTCCTCAATTTCGATCGACGAAATATTCTCGCCGCCCGAGATGATGATGTCTTTCGCGCGGTCCTTGATCTCGACATAGCCGTCCGCGTGCATGACCGCGAGGTCGCCGGTGTGGAACCAGCCGCCGGCAAAGGCCTCTTCCGTCGCCGCCGGATTTTTCAGATAGCCCTGCATCAGCGTGTTGCTGCGCAGCATCAGTTCGCCGATCGTCGCGCCGTCCGGCGGCACGTCCTCTAGCGTTGCCGGATCGGCGACGCGCTGGCGATCGAGCGTCGGATATTGTACGCCCTGCCGCGCCATCTTGCCGGCCCGCTCGGCCAATGGCAGGTCGCCCCATTCCTGTTGCCACGCGCAGACCGTCGCGGGCCCGTAGCTTTCCGTCAGGCCATAGAGATGGGTGACGCGGAAGCCCAGCCGCTCCATCGCGGCGATGACCGAGGAGGGCGGTGCGGCGCCGCCGGTCGCCGCCCCGACGATGTGGTCGAAGCGGCGCTTTGCGCTCTCCGGCGCGTGCACAAGCATGTTGAGGACGATCGGCGCGCCGCACAGATGCGTGACGCGATGCTCGGCGATCGCCGCAAAGATCGCTGCCGGCTCGACCCTTCTCAGGCACACATGCGTGCCGGCGACGGCGGTGACAGCCCAGGTGTAGGTCCAGCCGTTGCAGTGAAACATCGGCAGGGTCCACAGATAGACCGAATGCCGGTCGAGGCCGAACGTCACCGCATTGCCGAGCGCGTTGAGCGCGGCGCCGCGATGGTGATAGACGACGCCCTTCGGGTTGCCGGTCGTGCCGGAGGTATAGTTGAGGGCGATTGCCGCCCACTCGTCCGCGGGCGGTGACCATTCCGCTTGCGGGTCTCCTTCGCGCAGAAAATCCTCGTATGCGGTGCCGCCGAGGGCGGGGCCGGTGTCGCCATCGGCGATTTCGACGAGCGGCATGTCGCGGCCGTATTCGCGCAGCGCGTCGTGCACGAGCGCCGCGAATTCACGATCGGCGATCAGCAATCTGGCGCCGCCATGACGCAGGATGAACGCGATCGAGCGGGCATCGAGGCGGTAGTTCAGCGCGTTCAGCACCGCACCCGCCATTGGCACGGCGTAATGCGCTTCGAGGAGCGCCGGCACATTCGGCGCCAGGACCGCGACTGTGTCGCCGGCCCGCACGCCGCGCCGTCTGAGCGCATCGGCAAAGCGCCGGCAGCGCGCGTCAAACTCGCGATACGGATAATGCCGCCCATGATGGATCACCGCGGTCTTGTCGGGATAGACCGCCGCGGCGCGCGCCAGGAAATGGAGCGGCGTCAGCGCCGCGAAATTCGCCCGGTTGCGCGCCAGGTGCGGCGCATCGTAAGCGCCGGAAGCGGTGTCGGGTTCCGCACTCATGCCGGCATGGTTACGGCGGCGCGACGGGGGGTGCAAGCGCGATGCGGAAGACGAGCTTGGTCTTGCCCCCGGGTTCGGCGCGGCGGCCGGCCAGCATGCCGCCATTGTTGGCGATGACCCGGCGCGAGGCGTCGTTGTCCTCGTCGCAGGTGATCTCGACATGGCCGAGGCCGACATCGCGCGCCACCGGCAGCATCAGCGCCAACGCCCGCGTCGCATAGCCGCGCCGCCGCTTCCACGGGACGACCGCGTAGCCGATATGCCCCGAGGCATGATCGGGCAGAAGCTCGCTGCCCGGCATGTAGCGCAGGTTGATGAGGCCGCAGAACTCGCCGTCATCAAGCCAGAAGACGCGCCCCGGCAGCCGCGGCATCGCGCCAGCAGCGCTCCCGATTGAGCCGTCCCGGCGCGTCAGATCGGCGAGGAATTCCACTGGATCACGCCGTAGCCGCGCAAGCTGCTCGGCGCTCGCGTCACGCTCGGTATCGGGCGACCAGCCGGCCGCGAGCGCCGCTTCGTACTGCGGCAACAGCTCGCGGCACGGCAGCCGCAGCCGCAGGCGGTCGCCGTTCACACCGGGCGGTCGCCGGCGATCGTGACGCGGTGGCCGGAGCGCGTGTGCGGCCAATAATCCCACATCGCGTGGTGCTGCACGCAGCGATTGTCCCAGAACGCGATCGAGTTCTCGCGCCAGCGGAAGCGGCACTGGAACAAGGGATTGGCCATGTGCTTATAGAGGTATTGCAGGATGCCGGCGCTCTCGTCGCGTGGAATGCCGTTGATATAGCGGGTGAAGCCCTCGTTCACATAAAGCGCCCGCCTGCCGGTCACCGGATGGGTGCGGACGACCGGATGGTCGGCGAAGGGATAGCTTTCCTTGTCCTTGAC
>JASIAN010000306.1 GCA_030042035.1 Alphaproteobacteria bacterium
AGTATGGCGGCGCGGCGGCGCATCTTGCCGGCAGCGCGGCGATGCGCCGGCTGCATCTCCACGCGCGGAGCCTCGATCTGCCGCATCCCGCGGGCGGCCGGCTCGTGGTGACGGCGCCGCTGCCGCCGCATCTGCAGCGGGCCTGCGATTTCTTCGGCTTTGCCGATCCGCCGGGTGACCCGTTCGCCGAGCTGGAACTCGCGCGATGAAACGCGTCTACAAACGGGTGACGAGCGGTCCCGCCGATGGCGGCTTCGGCGTCGCGCTCGACGGTCGGCCGCTGCGCACACCGGGCAAAGTGCCGCTAGTCGTGCCAAGCGCGGCGCTCGCCGCCGCGATCGCCGCCGAATCGGATGCGCAAGAGGGCGAGCTTCGCCCCGCCGCGATGCCGCTCTACCGCCTCGCCGCGACCGCGATCGACCGCACCGCCGCGCGGCGCCTGCAGGTCGTGGCTGAGGTTGCCAATTATGCCGGCACCGACCTCGTCTGCTATCGCGCCGGCGAGCCGCCAGCGCTGGCGGCGCGACAGCAAAGGGTGTGGCAGCCGCTTGTCGATTGGGCAACGCAGCGCTATGACGCGGCGCTGGCGGTCACGGCCGGCGTCATCCCGGCCGGGCAGTCGCCGGCAGCGCTGAAGGCGTTTGCCACGGCGGTTGCGGCACTCGACGATTTCCGTCTGACCGCATTGCATGCGCTGACCGGCGCCTGCGGCTCGCTTATCATCGCGCTGGCGGTGCTGGAGCGTCGCCTCGATGCCGAAGAAGCCTTCGCCGCCTCGCAGCTCGACGAGACCTTCCAGATCGAGGCCTGGGGCGAGGACGCCGAAGCCGCCGCGCGCCGCGGCGCACTCGCCGCCGAGATCGCCGTCGCCGCCCGCTTTCTCGATTTGCTGGCCGCCTAGATCAGCGCCGCGCAATGACCACGATCTCTTCGCCCAGCGCAGGAAAGGCGCCAACCGCGAAATCCTTCACCGCCAGCCGCGCCGCATTGCGCAGTGAATAGGGATGCTCGCGTTTGCGCCGGTACACGACCCGCTCTACGGTAAGCCCGACCTCGGCCAATACCTCGGAGACCTCGCGTGCAGAATATTCTCTGACATGACCCATATGGCCGATCGACACGAGCTTCCCCCACTCATGCACCGGAACGGGTCCCGTTCGGCCGGCGAGGAATCGCGACCAGCTCGCCAATCCCAATCCGTTCGGCATCGTGAGGTAGAGGATGCCGCCGGGTTCGACCGCAGACGATACGCGTCGCATTGTGCTGAGCAAGTCAGCCCGCAAATGCTCGAAGATCTCACAAAAGATAACCAGCGGAAACGTCCCGACGCTTTCGATAGACTCCTGCTCGATATCGCGACCGATCACCTTTATTCCAAGTATTTCTGCGGCATTTGGGAAGCGCTCCGGGTTCAGATCGATACTGACAACGGCGGTCTCGGGCAGTGCTTTGCGCAATAAATGCTCAAATAAATAGGGAGCGGCGCCGATATTAAGCAATCGCGAGGGTCGGAAATGCTTCGTGATCAGCTCGGTGTCCCATTTCAGGCGACCGGCGTGATGGCGCGCGTAATCGAGCGCCCAGCCGCGCATTTCGGCAGCGGCGCCCAGCCGATCGAGTACGGGCACATAATCCGAGAATGCCGCGCTGTCTTCGTCCCAGACAAAACAGCCTGACCGCATGATTTCGTCTCCCGACGCCCATTCCGTAATTTACCAATTCTCGCTGCAGGTTGCACCTGCGGCCGGCCGCCGGCTTGGCCGAATGGCCGCCCAGCGAGCAATGCCGGTTGCCGTCGGGCGGCGCCGCGCCTAGCTTTAGGAGCGAATTGCGGCGGGAGGCGACGGATGGCTGAGAGGGTGCGGATCCGCGAAGTGGGGATGCGCGACGGGCTGCAGAGCGTTTCCGATATCGTGCCGACCGAAACAAAGCTCGCCTGGCTCGATGCCGAATATGCGGCCGGCGTGCGCGACATCGAGGTGAGTTCGTTCGTGCCGCCGAAACTGCTGCCGCAGCTCGCCGATGCCGAGCAGCTCGTGCGCCACGCGCTGACGCGGACGGGCCTCGTCGTCTCCGCGCTCATTCCCAATTCGCGCGGCGCGGAGCGCGGCCTCGCATTGGGCGTGCACGAGATGAATTTTGTGCTGTCGGTCAGCGAAGGCCACAATAAGTCGAACGTGCGCCGTAGCACCGACGAATCGATCGAGGATTTCCGCCGCGTCGTGCAATTGTGCCACGAGCATGCCGAAGACCACCGGCCGCGCATCAATTGCGGCCTCGCGACGGCATTCGGGTGCACGATCGAGGGCGATGTCGACGAGGACCGCGTGCGCCGTATCGCCAATGAGGTTGCCGAAGCCGGCGCCGACGGCATCGCGCTCGCCGATACGGTCGGCTACGGCCAGCCGGCGGCGATCGGCCGCGTTTTCCGCAAGGTCATCGCCGATGTCGCGCCCGTGCCGGTATGGGCGCATTTCCACGACACGCGCGGTCTCGGGCTCGCCAACGCGCTGGCCGCCTACGAGGCCGGCTGCCGCGGCTTTGATGCGTCGCTGGGCGGGCTCGGCGGCTGCCCCTACGCGCCGGGCGCTTCCGGCAACATCGTGCTGGAAGACACCGTGTTCATGTTCGAGGCGATGGGCTGCGACACCGGTATCGATATCGAAAAACTCGCCGCCCCGCGCGCGATCCTGCATGCGGCGCTGCCCAATGCGGCGCTTTATGGCGCGATCGCCAAGGCTGGCCTGCCGCGCAACTTCCATCCGGAAGCCCGGGCGGCGTAAGCTCTGGCAATCAGAAAGCTGGCGGAGGGAAACATGCAATTCGGGTTCGGCGCGCCGGTCAGCGGCCCATTATCCAGGCCAAAGGATCTCGCCCGCATCGTGCAGGGCGGCGAACAAATGGGCTATGACTACTGCACGATTTCCGATCATATCGCGATCCCGCGCGATATGGAGAAGAAATACCCCTATTCCGATACCGGCGAATTCCCGGGCCGCGCCGGCGGCGACCGCCACGAGCAGCTGACCTGCGTCGCGTTCGTCGCCGCCAAGACCGAGAAATTGCGGCTCGTCACGTCGGTGACGGTGGTGCCGCACCGGCCGCCGATGCTGACCGCGAAAGTCATCGCGACGATCGATAATCTGTCGGAGGGAAGGTTCACCTGGGGTATCGGCGTCGGCTGGTGCCGCGAGGAATTCGAGGCGATCGGCACCGAGCCGTTTGCCGAGCGCGGCGCCGTGACCGACGAGACGATCACCGCCTGCCGCGCGCTGTGGAGCGACGACAACCCCAGCTTCGCCGGCAAATACGCGCAATTCTCGAACATCTTCTTCCAGCCGCGCCCGGTGCAGCTGCGCATTCCGGTGTGGGTCGGCGGCGAGAGCGGCCCGGCGATGCGGCGCACCGCGCGATTGGGCGATGCGTGGTATCCGATCGGCACAAACCCGCAGAACCGCCTCGACACGTTGAAGCGCTTCGAGGGTGGCATCGAGCGGCTGCGCAAGATGACGCGCGACGCCGGCCGCCCCGAAAGCGCGGTTGGCCTCTCCTACCGCTTCTCGCAGATGGGTGCCGCGATCCCGGAGCGCGCCGACAATGGCGACCGCCGGCTCGGCTCCGGCAATGCGGCGGCGATCGCGGCCGATCTTCGCGCATTGCGCGATCTCGGCGTCGGCGCCGTCGATTTCAGCTTCGGCGGCAATACGGCCGACGCGGTCTTGGCCGAGATGCGCCGCTTCCGCGACGATGTGCTGGCCAAGGTTTGATGTCATTCCGATCGTCATGCCGGCGCGAGCGGGCATCCAGGGCAAGCGACGAGACTGCGGCTCTGGATTCTCGACTTCGCAGGAATGACGGAGAAAGAGCGAAGGAGAGGGTGCGGTGCTGAAACTCGGATACAAGGCGTCGGCCGAGCAGTTCGGGCCGCGCGAACTCTTGGACTTTTCGTGCCTGGCCGAGGAGGTCGGGTTCGATTCGGTGTTTGTCAGCGACCACTTTCAGCCGTGGAAGCACACCGACGGCCATGCGCCCTCGGCGCTCGCCTGGCTCGGTGCACTGGCGGCCCGCACCCGCCGCGTCCGGATCGGCACGAGCGTCCTGACCCCGACCTTCCGCTACCACCCCTCGATCGTCGCGCAGGTATTCGGCACGCTCGGCGTCATGGCGCCGGGCCGCGTCGTGCTCGGCGTCGGCACCGGCGAGTCTTTGAACGAGGTGCCATCGAGCGGCGTCGAGTGGCCCGGCCCCAAGGAGCGGCGCGACCGGCTGCGCGAATCCATCCGGCTGATCAACAAGTTGTGGACCGAGGACCGGGTCACGTTCGAGGGTCAGTTCTATCGCACCGAGCGCGCGACGATCTACGACAGGCATTACGAGAAGGTGCCGATCTGGGTCGCCGCCTCGGGGCCGCTCGCGGCGCAGATGGCGGGGCAGATCGCCGAAGGCTTCATCTGCACCAGCGGCAAGAACCCACAGCTTTATATCGACCTGACGAGCAAGGTCGAGGAGGGCGCCGCCAAGGCGAACCGGGACGCCAAGACGATCGAGCGGATGATCGAAGTCAAGGTGTCGTTCGACAGCGACGCGCAGCAGGCGAAGGAACTGACCCGCCACTGGGCGGCGCTGGCGCTGTCGCCGGAGGAGAAGACCGGCGTCGAAGACCCGGTCGAGATGGAGCGGCTGGCCGATGCGCTGCCGCTCGACCGCGCTGCGAGCCGCTGGATCGTGTCGAGCGACCCGGATTTCCAGGTCGAAAAGATCCGGCCCTATGTCGAGTTAGGCTTCCGCCACCTGGTGTTCCATGCCCCCGGCCCCGATCAGGCGCGTTTCTTGAAGCTCTACGCCGCCGAGGTCTTGCCGCGCCTGCGCAAGGCATTCGGTTAGCCGCGATGGTCCGGGCCTCTATGGAACCGTCATGGCCGGGCTTGTCCCGGCGACCCACGCCGGCAGGCGGGATTAAAGGCGTGGATGCCCGGATCAAGTCCGGGCATGACGCTGTTGGGGCGGTGTTCCAGTAGATGGCCAATCAGCTGACGATCATCGGCCTCAAAGGCGTGCCGATGGTGCAGCCGGGCGACGATTTGACCGCGATTACGCTTGCCACGTATGCCGAGAGTGGCCTCGCGCCGGAAGACGGCGACGTGCTCGTCGTCGCGCAGAAAATCGTCTCGAAGGCCGAGGGGCGGATCGTCGCGGTGCCGGCGGTCGAGCCGTCGCCGGAGGCGGTCGCGCTGGCGGCCGAGGTCGACAAAGACCCGCGCCTCGTCGAGGTCATCCTGTCGCAATCGCGGCGCATCGTCCGGCACCGCCGGAACCTCGTCATCGCCGAGCACCGCCGCGGTTGGGTCATGGCCAATGCCGGCATCGACCATTCGAATGTCGGGCCGGACGACGGCATCGAGCGTGTGCTGCTGCTGCCGGTTGACCCTGACGCCTCGGCCGAGGCGCTGCGACAAGGGCTGATGGACACGACAGGAAAGCGCATCGCGGTCATCGTCAGCGACAGTTTCGGCCGGCCATTCCGCTGCGGCACCTGCGGCATCGCCTTGGGCGCCGCCGGCCTGCCGGCGCTGATCGACTGGCGCGGCCATCCCGACCTGTTCGGCCGCAAGCTCGAAGTGACCGAAACCGGATTTGCCGACGAAATCGCGGCCGCCGCCTCGCTCGTGCAGGGCCAGGCCGACGAGGCGACGCCGATCGTGCTGGTGCGCGGCCTCTCGTGGTCGGCGCCCGACAAGCCGGCCGCCGCGCTCATTCGCCTGCCCGAGCACGACCTGTTCCGATGAGCGATACGGCGGCGCCACCCCCACCCTTCCCTCCCCCGCATGCGGGGGAGGGTCAGGGAGGGGGTCATGCAGCAGAGGATCGACCGGTCGTGGCGCTGTCGGGCGGGATCGGCGGCGCCAAATTGGCGCTCGGCCTCTACCGCATCCTGCCGCCCGACACGTTGACCGTCCTTGCCAACACCGGCGACGACTTCACCCATCTCGGCCTCGCCATATCGCCCGATCTCGACACGCTGCTCTACACTCTTTCCGGCAACGACAACCCGGAGCTCGGCTGGGGCCGCCGCGGCGAGACCTGGACCTTCATGGCGGCGCTCGAAGCCTTGGGCGGCGAAACCTGGTTTCGGCTCGGCGACGGCGATCTGGCGACGCATGTCGAGCGCACCCGCCGGCTTGCCGCCGGCGAGAGCCGGTCGGCCATCATCGACGCTTTCCGCCGCCGCCTCGGCATCCGCGCGCGTCTGTTGCCGGCGTCCGACGACCCGGTGCGCACGCGGCTGCACGTCAAAAACAAGAATGTCATCCGCGGGCTCGACCCGCGGATCTCGGAGCCGCCGGGGGATGGCCGGGTCAAGCCCGGCCATGACGAAACAGTTACGGGGCGGGATATCGAAGACGGCTGGCTCGATTTCCAGGATTACTTTGTGCGCCTGCGCTGCGAGCCGGCGATCCGGGGGCTCGAGTTCGCCGGCGCCGCTGCGGCGCGGCCGCATCCCGACATCATCGCGGCGCTCGCCGATCCCGCGTTGCGCGCGGTCGTCATCTGCCCGTCGAACCCGTTCATCAGCATCGATCCGATCCTCGCCGTGCCGGGCCTGCGCGAGGCGTTGCGGGCATGCCGCGCACCGGTCGTCGCCGTGTCGCCGATCGTCGGCGGCCAGGCGGTCAAGGGGCCGACCGCCAAGATGATGGCGGAGTTGGGTCTGCCGGTCGATGCCGCGACGCCGGCGCGGCATTATCGCGATGTCCTTCGCGTCTATGTCGCCGACGAGGCGGACGCCGCCGCCGTCGCCGACCTCGACCTGCCGGTCGTGCTGACCCGCACGCTGATGCAGAGCCTCGCCGACCGCGAGGCGCTCGCCCGCACCGTGCTGGCCGCTGCCGACCGCATCCGCGCCGCAGCCTTTCCGGGTGCGGGGTGATGCCGGGCCTCGCGTGGTCCGGCGGGCGGCGGCTGGTCATCTCGCTGATCGTCGCGTGCGCGCTGTTTATGCAGGCGCTCGATTCGACGATCATTGCAACCGCATTGCCGACGATCGCGCATTCGATGGGCGAGACGGCGCTTCGGCTCAACGTCGCGATCACGTGCTATCTGTTGAGCCTTGCCGTGTTCATCCCGATCAGCGGCTGGACCGCCGATCGCTTCGGTCCGCGGCGCGTGTTCTCTGGCGCGATCGTCGTGTTCATCCTGGGGTCGATCGGCTGCGGGTTGTCGCAGGCCTTATGGATGCTGGTGCTCGCGCGCATCGTGCAGGGCATGGGCGGCGCGATGATGGTGCCGGTTGGCCGGCTCGTGCTGTTGCGCACCGTGCCGAAATCGGAGCTTGTGCAGGCGATGAGCTGGGTCAGCGTGCCGGCGCTGACGGGCCCCGTCCTCGGGCCGCCGCTCGGCGGCTTCATCGTGACCTATTTCTCGTGGCGCTGGATTTTTTTTATCAACATCCCGATCGGCCTCCTGGGCATCCTGCTGGTCACTTTGTTCGTCGAGAATTTGCGCGAGGGGACGGTGCGGCCGTTTGACCTGCGCGGCTTTCTGCTGACCGGCATCGGCCTCGCGAGCCTCGCCTTCGGCTTCGAGGCGGGCGGCCGCGGCGCGCTGCCGTGGCCGATGACCGCCGGCCTGCTCGGCGCCGGCGGGCTGTGTCTGGCGCTTTACGTCGGCCATGCGCGGCGCATCGACCATCCGATCATCGATCTTGCGCTGATGCGCATCCCGACCTACGCGATGGCGACGACCGGCGGCTTTCTGTTTCGCATGGGATTGGGCGCCCTGCCGTTTCTGATGCCGCTCATGCTGCAGGTCGGCTTTGGTCTGTCGCCGCTCAATTCCGGTCTCATCACCTTCGCGAGCGCCTTGGGCGCGATGAGCAACAAGACCGTCGTCGCGCCGATCATCCGCGCCCTCGGCTTCCGCAATGTGCTGATCGGCAACACGATCGTCAGCAGCGCGTTCCTGTTTGGCTATTCGTTTTTCCGGCCGACGACGCCGCATGCGGTGATCTTTATCGCGCTGTTGGCCGGCGGCTTCTTCCGCTCCCTGCAGATGACGAGCCTCAACACGCTGTCCTATGCCGACGTGCCGCCGGCGATGTTGAGCCGGGCGACGAGCCTCACCAGCATGGCGCAGCAATTGTCGCAGAGCGTCGGCGTCGGAACCGGCGCGTTGCTGCTTTATCTGATGCTGGCAATCCATGGGCGGACGATCTCGAGCGCTGCCGATTTCTCGTTCGCGCTCGCCGCGGTCAGCGCGATTTCGCTGTTGTCGGTGCCGTTCTTCCTGCGCATGGCGCACGACGCTGGCGCCGAGGTCAGCGGCCGCGCCGCGCCGCGCGCCTCGGCCGATTGAATGCGGTCCTTCGGGCTAGTCGCGGAACAGCTTTTCCTGGATTTCCTTCGGGAGGTCGTCTTTCCAGTTGCGCCCGGTGCTCCAGCCCCACGGACGGATCGAATCGCGCTCCTTGATCAGCGCATCGATCTCCGCCTGGATCGCGCTGCCGTCGCGGCCGCCGTTCGCCTGCTCGACGTAGAGCTCGTAGAGCCGGTCCCAGATTTTGGTCAGCCGGGCATTCTCTTCCGGCGTGAAGGGAGGAAGTGGGGAGGTCATGTGGCGCGTGGACGCTTCTGTCGCCTGCGAATGGGCCGCAGCGTAGCACCGCCTGGGTTAGAATGAAGTGAAGAAAAATACCCGTAATGCGCGCATATCAGTCGCCGGCGGCGCGCAGCGGCGCCGCCGCCAGCTGCCGGCGGATGAGCCTTGCATAGAGGCCGCCCTTGGCGACCAGCTCGGCGTGGCCGCCGAATTCGACAAGGCGGCCGCGGTCGAGGACGGCGATGCGGTCGGCGTCGCGCACCGTTGACAGGCGGTGGGCGATGACGATCGTCGTGCGATTGCGCATCAGCGCCGCGAGCGCGCTGCGAACATGGCTCTCGCTGACCGCGTCGAGGTGCGAGGTCGCCTCGTCGAGGATCAGCGTCGGCGCATTTTTGAGGAATGCGCGGGCGATCGCGACGCGCTGGCGCTGGCCGCCCGAAAGCTGCACGCCGCGCTCACCGACCGGCGTATCGAGGCCCCGGGGCAGGCTGGCGACGAAATCGCCGAGCGCCGCCTCGTCGAGCGCCCGGCGCACCGCCGCCGCGTCGGCCTGGGGATCGGCGAGCGCGACGTTGGCGCGCAGCGTGTCGTTGAAGAGATACGTATCCTGCGATACGAGCGCGATGCGGCGGCGCAGGTGATCGAGGTCGAAATCCTTGAGATCGATGCCATCGACGAGGATCTGGCCCGAATCAGGGTCCCAGAAGCGCAGCAGCAGGTTGGCGAGCGTCGTCTTGCCGGCGCCGGAAGGGCCGACGACCGCAACCGTCGCGCCGCCCGGGATCGCGAGGCTGACGCCGGCGAGCGCCGGATGCCGCGCGTCGGGATAGGCGAAGGCGACGTCCGCGAAGCGGATCGCCGAGCCGCCGAGCGGCGCCGGCGGCTGCGCCCGCCCGTCCAGCACCGCCGGCGTCTCATGGTGAACAGCGTAAAGCCGCCGGGTCGAGGCGATCGTGTCGGCCAGCTGGCGGCTGACCTGGGCGATCTCGGAGATCGGCAGGAACGAGGCGACCGCAAGCAGGATCAAGAGCGGCAGCGTCGTCGCCGCGAGCGCGTGGACGGCGACAAGCCGGGCGCCGACAACCGCAACCGCGAGGCCGCCGAGCCCTGTCGCGATCTCCAGCTGCGCCGTCTGCGACGACAGATCGGCGAGCAGCGCGAAGCGGGTTTTCTGATAGGCAGCGACCGCTGCCATGAAACCGTCGCGCCGGCGCCCGACCGCCTGGAACGCGACGAGGTCTTGGAGGCCCTGGATCGTCTCGGTGACATAGGCGCCGAGCAGGCCCAGCGCCTCGCGCGCCGCCGCGCCGAGCCGGTCGATCCGCCGTCGCCGCAGGACCGGCGCGAGACCCGCGAACAGCACGAACGGCAACAGCGCCGGCGCCAGCGGCCACGCGACAATCGCCAGCGTCGCCAGTACCGCCGCCGGCACCAGCACTGCGACGAGCGCCGGCGCGACGGTGTGCGCGAAGAAATATTCGATCGTCTCGATGTCCTGGCTGGCCAAGGCGATCAGATCGCCCGAGCGGCGGCGCACTAAGTAAGCCGGCGCCAGCTGGTCGAGCTTGCGGTAAAGCCCGATGCGCAATTCGGCCAAGAGACGATAGGCGATGTCGTGCGCCAGCCACGATTCAAGCCAGTGCAAGAGGCCGGCGAGCGGCGCCACCATGGCAAGCGCGATCAACAGGCCGCCGAACGGATGGCCGGTCTTGACTGCCGCGACCGCCAGCGCGCCGACGACGCCGACACCGATGAACGCCGCGATCCGCCCGATACCGGACGCAACGACGATCGCGAAGCGCCGCCGCCACGGCTTGATGACCGCAACGAGCGTCGCCAGCGTCGCCGCCGCGCCAACCTCCGCCGCCGCAGTGCGCATCGCCGACGGCGCTTCGCCGCCGTCATCGCTTGCCGCCGCCTCGCGCAAGTCGTCGATCGCGAAATCGAGATCGCCGGCCCGCTCTTCGGCCTGCGCCCCCATTAGTCGCCGATAGGGGCCATCGCGGCGGATCAGCTCGGCGTGGCGGCCTTCCTCGACGATATGGCCGTGGTCGAGGACGAGAATGCGGTCGGCGCCGATGACGCTGGAGAGGCGATGCGCCAGCACAAGCGTCGTGCGACCGCGCGCGAGGCGATCGAGCGCCTGTTGGATGACCGCCTCGTTCTCGGCATCGACCGACGACAGCGCCTCGTCGAGGATCAGGATCGGCGCGTCGCGCAGCAAGGCGCGGGCGATCGCCAAACGCTGGCGCTGCCCGCCCGACAGGTTGATGCCGCGCTCGCCGACGATCGTCTCGTAGCCCTGCGGCAATTGCCGGATGAATTCGTCGGCGTTGGCGTCGTGCGCCGCTTCTTCGAGCTCGGCCTGCGTCGCGTTCGGCCTGCCGAGGCGCAAATTCTCAGCGACCGTGCCGTGAAACAAATACGTGTCCTGGTGCACGACGGCGATGCGGCTGCGCAGCACTTCGGCATCGAGCGTGCGCACATCGCGCCCACCGACCAGGACCGTGCCCTGTTGCGGATCGAACAGGCGCAACAGCAGCCGCGCGACCGACGACTTGCCGGAGCCGCTCGGGCCGACGATGCCGACCGTCTCGCCGGCCGCGACGCGGAACGACAGCCCGTCATGCGCCGGCCGCCGCCCGCCGGGATAGGCGAAATGCACGTCAGCAAATTCGATCGCCGGCGCTGGAACCTCGCCCGGCCGACGCGACGCGGCGGCCACCGCCCTCTGCCGCGGCATCGGAGAGGGGTCTAGGAGGGGCTCCGCCGCCAACAATTCGTGGATGCCCGCCGCGGCCGACTGCCCGACAAGACCCTGATGCAGCACCGTGCGCAGATCGCGCAGCGGGCGGAACACTTCGGTGCCGCACATCAGCACGATCAGCAAGGCCTCGATCGTCATCAACCCGTGGCTGACGCGCCACACGCCGAGGATCAGCGCCGCCGCGGCGCCGACCGCGACGCTGGCATCGGTGATGCCGCGCGTCATGACGCTGGTCGCCAGCACCCGCATCGTCGTGTCCGACAACTCGCGCGCCCGGGCTGCGAGGCGCTCGCCATGGGCGCGGCTCTGCCCGAACGCCTTCAACGTCGGCAGACCCTGCACGGCGTCGAGGAACTCGGCGCCAAAGCTCCTCATCGCCTGCTGGCGCTCGCGGCTCTTCCGGCCCTCGATGCCGTTCCACGCCGTCGGCGCGACAAGCGTGACGAGCGCCGCGACGAGCATGACGGAAGCGACCGGCACGTCCCACCACACGATGAACAGGAAGATTGCGAGCGGCGTCAGCGCCGCGACCGCGACCTGCGGCAGATATTGCCCGAAAAAGCTCTGCAGTTGCTCGACGCCGTCGACGACCGACAGCATGACGCCGCCGGTGCGCTCGCCGGCAAACCACGCCGGCCCCAATTCGGCGATCTTGTCGTAAAGCCGGCCGCGCAGCGCCTGCTGCACGCGGCCGGCGTTTTCGTGCGCGATGATCGTGCGGGTATGGTCGAGGAGCGCGCGCAGCAGCACCGCGCCGGCGACCCCGGTCGCCAGAACTGCAATCGCGCCGATTCCGCCCCCTGTGAAGACGCGCGCGAGCAGCGCGCCCAACAGCGCGAACCGCGCGATGCCGAAGGCCGCGGCGGCGAGCCCCAGCAGCACCGCCAGCGCGATGCGGCCGCGCAAACCGCGCGTCAGCTCCCATAGGCGCCGGTCGAAATACATTCAGCGCCACTTCGCTTCGGTGTGGCCTGCGAGCTGTTCGGTCGACAGCGCGCGCGGGTCGGCGACATCGACGGTCAGGTGCTCGGTCGGCTTCGGTGTTGCGGTCACGAGGCACACGCCGTCCGGCGCCGCGAACCGATGCCAGGCGCCCTGCGGCACGATGACCAGCATGCCCGCCTGCAGCGCGTAGGAGTGCGGCGCGTCGCCTTCGATGATGTGCAGCGTTGCTGCGCCCTCGATGACCTGCACCAGCTCGTCGCCGTTGGGATGCCGCTCCCAGGCGCCGTCGCCGGAAAACTTGGCGCCGAACAGATTGCCGTCGCGGAACGGCGACAATGTCGCAAACCCGCCCGAGGCTTTCCGCTCTTCCTCCAGCATGTCGGGCCGGCGGCCCCGCAGCATCGTCAGCTTGGCGGTCTCAGCCTTCACATCGACGATCGTAACCACGCTTCCCTCCTTCGCCTGCGACGCGATCATATCGCCGCGACCGCGTCGCAGCGATATGCGATAACAGCAGTCACCCAATGTGAGCGGAGCCGTGACTGTTGAACGCCGACAGCGAATACCCGAGCGAATTTGCCCGCCTTCTGGCGAGCGGACGGTTCACGATCACCGCCGAGCTGGTGCCGCCGGTATCGACCGATCCGGCTGACCTCGCCGCCCGGCTGCGGCCGCTGAAGGGGCTGGCGGCCGCCGTCAACATCACCGACGGCGCCGGCGCGCGGGCGCACCTGTCGAGCCTCGTCACCGCGCAGTTGGCGCTCGCCGCGGGCGTCGAGCCGATCCTGCAGATGACCTGCCGCGACAGAAATCGCCTCGCGCTGCAGAGCGATCTCTTAGGCGCGCTGGCCTCGGGCGTGCACAATGTGCTGGTCATCACCGGCGATGATCCGAAGGCCGGCGACCAGCCGGAGACGAAACCGGTATTCGATGTCAACTCGACCACACTCCTGGCGATGGCGCACCGGATTTCGGCAGAGGGTCGGCTGCCGTCCGGCACGGCGGTGCGGGGGCCGACCGGCCTCTTCCTGGGCGCCGCGGCGGTGCCGTTCGACCCGCCGCCCGGCTGGGACGCCGCCGATCTCGTTGCCAAGGCCGACGCCGGCGCGTCCTTCATGCAGACGCAATTCTGCTTCGACACGGAAGTATTGCGGCGCTGGACCCAACGCCTCGGCGAACTCGGGCTGACCCGGCGGCTCAAAGTGCTGGTCGGGCTGGCGCCGATCCCGTCGGCGCGCTCGGCGCGCTGGATGAAGGAGCGGCTCTACGGCACGATCATCCCCGATGCGATCGTCGAGCGGCTCGAACGGGCCGCCGACCCGCGCCGCGAAGGTGTGGCGATCTGCGTCGAACTGTTGCGCGAACTGGCCGACATCCCAGGGATTGCCGGCGCCCATCTGATGGCGCCGCAAAACCCGGCGGCGATCCCCGAGGTCATCGCCGCGTTCAGCGCAGCCGTTTGAAGTCCTCGTCATGGCCGGGCTCGACCCGGCCATCGACGCCGGCCGGCATCGCCTTTCGGGTCGCCGCTGGATGCCCGGATCAAGTCCGGGCATGACGAACAGGGTTGGAGATATTATCGGGTTACCGTAGGGGCATCAGAGGAGGGGCAGCATGGCAGGCGAACTCTTGCTGGTCGGCAGCATTCCGCTCGATACGGCCGAACAGGTCTTTCGCCGGGTCGGCGGTCCGCTCGGGCCCTGGCTTGGCTATATGCCGGACGGCGAGATCGGCGAGCGGCGCTACTGGATTGATGGCATCGCCTACCGCGTCTTCAACGGCCATCCCGAGATCGAGACGCTGCGCCATCCGGCGCCCGACGCGAACGGCATCGAGAATTGGCGCCCCTTGGGCATGCACGACCAGTTCCAGTTTCGCGTGAAGCCGGGCGTCGCGCAGGTGCGGTTTGGCGATCCCGGCTGGCGGCTCGGATATACAAAAGACGCAGTCAGCTCGCATTTCGTATTCCGCCAATTGCAGAAAGAGGGCGTCATCCCTGCGGGCGTCCGGTTTCAGGTGTGCCTGCCGCTGACCTACAGCGCGATCGGGCTGTTCTTTCCCGATCCCGCCGATCACCCGAAAATCGTGCCTGGGGTCACGGCGGCGTTTCGCGCTGAAGTCACCAAGATGGTCGAGCTGATCCCGCCCGCGGAACTGGCGATCCAATGGGATCTCGCGGTCGAAAACCGCCTCGTCGACACCGCACTGGCGCAGGAGGGCCAGGCGGCGGCCGAGGCGCTGGCTGCGCGGCTGGCGGCGCCGGCGGCGGAGATCGCGTCCCATATCCCGCAAACGGTCGCTCTCGGCTATCATGGCTGTTTCGGCACGTTGAGCGGCTGGCCGTCGCGCCAGCCGCCGAGCCTTGCCGGCACCGTCATCATGCTCAACGCGATGATCGCGGCCGCAGGGCGGCGCGTCGATTTCCTGCATTTCCCGACGCTCGGCACCGCCGACGACGGGTTTTTCGCGCCGCTGGCGCAGCTCAAGAGCGATGGCGCGAAAGTCTATCTCGGCGCCATCCACCATATGCACGACACGGACGGTCTGCGCCGCCAATTAGAGACGGCGCGGCGGCATCTCGGCGAATTCGGCCTTGGCGCGCCGTGCGGCTTCGGGCGGGCGCCAGAGCGGCCGGGCCGCCTGTTGAGCGCGGACGGCGACAAGCCGCCGCCCGACATCATCGACACGATCGTGCGCGACCATGTGCGCGCGGTCGATGTGCTGCACGAGGTGCTGCGATGATGAACCGGGTGTTGATTACCGGCGCGGCGGGCGGCATCGGCAGCGCGCTGCGCGAGAGTTTGCGCGGCGTCTATCCGGTATTGCGCCTGTCCGACCGGACGCCGGTGGCGCCGGCGCGCGACGGCGAAGAAATCGACCGCACCGACCTCGCCGACATGACGGAGGTGGAGCGCATGGTCGCGGGCTGCGACGGCATCGTGCATTTGGGCGGCATTTCCGGCGAAAACACGTGGGAGAGCATTCTTCAGAGCAACATCGTCGGCCTCTACAACGTGTTCGAGGCGGCGCGCCGGGCCGGCACGCGGCGCATCATTATGGCGACGTCGAACCACGCGGTCGGCTTTTACCCGCGGGCGCAGACGATCGACCATCGGGTCGTGCCGCGGCCGGACAGCCGCTACGGCGTCTCGAAGGCGTTTTCCGAGGCGCTTGCCTCGCTCTACGCCGACAAGCACGGCATCGGCTTTCTTTGTACGCGCATCGGCAATTTCGGCCCGCGGCCGATCGACAGCCGGCGCCTTGCGATCTGGGTCAGCCCGCGCGACTACACCCAGCTCGTGCGGATCGGTCTCGAACACCCCGATATCCGCTTCGAGATCGTCTATGGCGTGTCGAACAACCGGCGCTCTTGGTATGACAATTCCAATGCCGATCGGCTAGGCTACCGGCCGCAGGATGACAGCGAACCCTATGCTGCCGAGATCCTCGCCGCCGAAGCCGGCCAGGCGAAGGATCCGATCGCCGAGCGCTACCAGGGCGGCATGTTCTGCGCCGGCGAATACGATGCCGCCGCCCCGCCCGAGTAAGTCTCGACGCGGGTTGGGAATTTCCGACGCCTGTTCGCGTTCTCGGTGCAGCGGGATTGAGATGCATCCCGTTTCGACCAAAATAGGTGGTGCACAGCGATGGTAAAGCCGAAGAGAGGCCGATCGACAGCGGCAATCGACGACCACGTCGGCGCGCGGATCCGCGAACGCCGCATCATGCTCGGGCTGACCCAGCAGCAGCTCGCCGAGATGATCGGGGTCACCTATCAGCAGGCGCACAAATACGAGCGCGGCATCAACCGCGTCTCGGCCGGCCGCCTCTACGAGATCGCCCGCGTGCTGAACGCGCCGATCACCTATTTCTACGAGGGGCTCGGCGAAGAGGGAGCGGCGCGGCAGCCGACACCGCGCCAGCGGATGCTGCTCGAAATCGCCCGCAATTTCGCCGAGATCCAAAACGAGCGGCATCAGGAGGCGGTCAGCCAGCTGGCCCGCGCGCTGGCCGGCCGCTGACGGGCTAGCGGCGCTTTGCCGCGGCGCCGACGACAGCCGCCCGCGCATTGCGTATAGTTGCTGCCGTCCGGTGCGAGGGCGGCGGCACGACGATGGACATTCACGAATACCAGGCGAAGGACCTGCTGGCGAAATTCGGCGTGCCGATCCCCAAAGGTGCGGTCGCCTATACCGCGGCCGAGGCGGTCGCGGCGGCGGAGCGGCTCGGCGGCACGCTGTGGGCGGTGAAGGCGCAGATCCACGCCGGCGGCCGCGGCAAGGCAGGCGGCGTCAAACTCGCGCGCTCGCACGAGGAGGTTGCGGCGGCGGCCCGTGCGTTGATCGGCCGCAAGCTCGTCACGCACCAGACCGGCCCCGACGGGCGCGACGTCAAACGCGTCTATGTCGAAGCGGGCTGCGACATTGCCCGCGAACTCTACCTCGCGCTGTCGGTCGACCGCGGCAGCGGGCGCATCACGCTGATCGGCGCCGGCGAAGGCGGCATGGACATCGAGGAGCTGGCGGCGCGCGCTCCCGACAAAATCCTGCGCCTGCACATCGACCCGGCCGCCGGCCTGATGCCGTTCCACGGCCGCGAACTCGCCTTCGAATTGGGCCTCAAAGGCAGACAGGTCGCGGCGATGGTGGCGTTTGTCGGCGCGCTCTACCGCGCCTTCACCGAACTCGACGCTGCGCTTGTCGAGATCAACCCGCTCGTCCTCACCGGCGCCGGCGATCTCGTGGCGCTCGATGCGAAATTGTCGTTCGACGACAACGCCTTGTTCCGCCACCCCGAGGTCGAAGCCTTGCGCGACGAAGCCGAGGAGGATCCGATCGAACTCGAAGCCGGCCGCCACGCGCTCAATTACGTCAAGCTCGACGGCAATATCGGTTGCATGGTCAACGGCGCCGGCCTCGCGATGGCGACGATGGACATCATCAAGCTCTATGGCGGCAGCCCGGCGAATTTTCTCGATGTCGGCGGCGGCGCAACGAAGGAGCGGGTGACCGTCGCGTTCAAGCTGATCCTGTCCGATCCCAACGTCGAGGCGATCCTTGTCAACATCTTTGGCGGCATCATGCGCTGCGATGTGATCGCCGAGGGCATCGTGGCGGCGGCGCGCGAAGTCAACCTGCACGTGCCCCTGGTCGTGCGCCTCGAAGGCACGAATGTCGAACTCGGCCGCCGCATCATGAGCCAATCGGGGTTGCCGCTGATCGCGGCGGAGAATTTCGAAGACGCCGCAAAAAAGGTTGTGGCCGCGGTCGAGGAGGCGGGCTGATGGCGATCCTCGTCGATGCGAATACGACCGTCATCTGCCAGGGCATCACCGGCTCACAGGGCACCTTTCACACCGAGCAGGCGATCGCCTACGGCACGAAGATGGTTGGCGGCGTGACGCCGGGGAAAGGCGGCACGCGGCACCTCGATCTGCCGGTGTTCGACACCGTGCACGAGGCGCGCGCCGCGACCGGCTGCACGGCCAGCGTCATCTATGTGCCGCCCCCTTACGCCGCCGACGCGATATTGGAAGCGGTCGATGCTGGCATCGAACTTGTCGTGTGCATCACCGAGGGTATCCCGGTCTTGGACATGGTGCGCGTCAAGCGCGCGCTCGACGGCACGCAGAGCCGGCTCATCGGTCCCAATTGCCCCGGCGTCATCACCCCCGGCGAGTGCAAGATCGGCATCATGCCGGGCCATATCCACCAGAGGGGCCGCGTTGGCATTGTGTCGCGCTCCGGCACGCTGACCTACGAGGCGGTGGCGCAGACGACGGCGGCGGGGCTCGGGCAATCGAGCTGCGTCGGTATTGGCGGCGACCCGATCCACGGCCTCGACTTTATCGATGTGCTCGACCTGTTCCTCGCCGACGACGAGACAGAAGCGATCGTCATGATCGGCGAGATCGGCGGCGCCGCCGAGGAAGAGGCCGCCGCGTTTTTGCGCTTGCACAAGGTCAGAAAGCCGATGGTCGGCTTTATTGCCGGCGCTGCCTCGCCGCCCGGCCGCCGTATGGGCCACGCCGGCGCAATCATTTCGGGCGGCAAGGGCGGCGCGCAGGACAAGATGGCGGCATTGCGCGCGGCCGGCGTCACGGTCACCGAAAGCCCCGCCGCCATCGGCACGACGATGAAACAGGTTCTCGGCAGCTGACGTTGTTAGAGGCCCCACCTCTCCGCGCTGCGCCCCGGAGGGTCTCACAATGATTAGCGAATAGGAGTCAGCGCGTAGTCAGCGCGTAGGATGGGTTGAGCGCAGCGAAACCCATCTGTCGGGTCGGTCACACTCGATGGGTTTCGCTGCGCTCAACCCATCCTACAATTCATCGGGCAGCAGATCGGGATCAAGCGGCGCTGGCGAGTTCGGCGGCGATCCTTTGCATGACCGGAGCGTAGG
>JASIAN010000307.1 GCA_030042035.1 Alphaproteobacteria bacterium
ACGTGATGTGGGCAATCTCGACCCGCATGGACCCGGTGCGCGACACGCTGCTCTTCGACAACACGCCGATCGACTATCTCGATTTCGCCTCGCCGCAATCGGGCCTCGGCGGCAAGATCGGTCTCGATGCGACAAACAAAATGCCGCCCGAAACGAGCCGCGACTGGGGCCGGCCGATCCGCATGGCCGACGACATCATCGCCCACGTCACCCGCAAATGGCCGGACTACGGGCTGCCCGGCAGCGGCCGGCCGATCTGGAAATGATTTGGACTCGAAAATGAACGATATCGCCAGACAGTCAGCCAACGACATCGACCTGTTGCAGGACCTCGTCGCGCGCGCCAGGCGAGCCGGAGCGGATGCCGCCGACGCCGTGCTGTTCGAAGGCACCTCGCTGTCGCATGCACGCCGCCTCGGCAAAGTCGAGAAGCTCGAACGCTCGGAAAGCCAGGACCTCGGCCTGCGCGTCCTTGTTGGCAAGCAGCAGGCGATCGTCTCGTCGAGCGACCGCTCGCCGAAGATGCTCTCTGATCTCGTCGAGCGCACGCTGGCGATGGCGCATGCGGTCCCGGAGGACCCCTATTGCGGCCTCGCCGATCCTGACGAGATCGCGCACGAATGGCCGACGCTCGACATGCTCGATCCGGCTGAGCCGAGCGCCGAGGAGTTGATCGAGCGCGCTCGCGCCTGTGAAGAGGCAGCGATGGCGGTTCCCGGCATCACCAATTCGGAGGGTGCCGAGGCGGGCTGGGGCCGCTCGCGCATCGCGCTCGTCGCCTCGAACGGGTTCGCCGGCGGCTATGCCGGCTCGCACCACGCGGTCAGCGTTGCCGTCATCGGCGGCACCGGGCAGCAGATGGAGCGCGACTACGATTTCGCCAATGCCGTTTACGCCGCCGATCTGCGCGACCCGGCCGCGATCGGCAAGAGCGCCGGCGAGCGCACGGTGAAGCGCCTCGGCGCGAAGAAGATGCCGACCTGTCGCTGCCCGGTCGTGTTCGATCCGCGCGTCGCGCGCGGCTTTCTGTCGCACCTGTTGGGCGCGATTTCGGGACCCTCGATCGCCCGCGGCACGAGTTTCCTGAAAGACAAGCTCGGCCAGCGTATCTTTCCCGCGGCGATCACGATCACCGAAGACCCGCACCGCCGGCGCGGCCACCGCTCGAAGCCGTTCGACGCCGAGGGCCTGCCGAACCGCCGCCGCGCTCTTGTCGACCAGGGCGTCTTGACGACCTGGCTCCTCGACCTGCGCTCCGCCCGGCAGCTCGGGCTCAAATCCACCGGTCACGCGGCGCGCGGCACCGCGTCGCCGCCGGCGCCGGCCGCGACCAACATCTGGATCGAGCCCGGCGCCCAGACCCCAGCCGAGCTGATGGCCGACATCAAGAGCGGATTTTACGTGACGGAATTGATGGGGATGGGCGTCAACGGGATTACCGGCGATTACAGCCGCGGCGCCGCCGGGTTCTGGATCGAGGCCGGCGCGCTCGCGTTCCCGGTCAGCGAGATGACCGTCGCCGGCAATCTGAACGACATGTTCGCTCGTCTGGTCGCGGCAAACGACCTCGAATTTCGCGTCGGCGCCGACTCGCCGACCCTGCGCATCGACGACCTGACCGTCGCCGGCGCCTGATCCGGCGCGAACCCATCGGCTTGCCCCTTCCGTTCGTCTCCCCGGCGGGCTTAACATTGCCCGAACCGGCCGCAGATAGCCGGGCGAGGGGGGAATATGGCGGCATCGCTTTCCGCGGACGCGGCGCGTCCTGAGCCGATCCACGGCCATATCGCGGCGCGCATCGACCGTCTGCCGCTGACCGGCTTCCAGTGGCGGCTGGGGATCCTGATCGAAGTCACCTGGGGCTTCATCATCTTCGACACCGACGGCATCGGCGCTCGGCTCTATCCTTTTGTCTGGCGCCCGCATCATCTTCTGACAGTCGACCAGTACGCGGTCATCCAGGCGTTGCAGGTCGGCCTCGGCGTGCTGCTCGGCGCCTATCTGATGAGTTGGGTGGCCGACCGATTCGGCCGCCGCCCGGCAATCCTTCTGGCGACATTGCTCGGCGGCATCTGCATTTGGCCCTTCGCCTATGTGACAAATTTCGCCGCGCTGGTGATTTTATCGATCCTCAGCACGCTTGGGGTCGGCGGCATCGTCGCGACCCATTCGGTCTATCTGTCGGAGATGACCTCGACGCAGATCCGCAACAAGGTGCTGCTCGCCTCGCAGGGCGTGACGGCGCTGGTCGCGGCCAGCGTCAACCTGCTCGCGTTCTGGCTCATTCCCGGCCGTTGGCAGGCCTATCTGTGGGTTAGCGCCGCGGTTGAGATCGTCATCCTCTTGCCGCTGCTGCTTCGCTATCTGCCGGAATCGCCGCGCTGGCTGGAAACCCACGGCCGCCACACCGAAGCGCTGCGGGCCGTCGAAGACCTCGAAGAGCGCTGCCGTCGCGCCGGCAGCGGGCCGCTGCCCGAGCCGGATCAGGGCATGCACCCGGTCATCGTCGCCGAAAAGGGCGCGTGGCGGGAAATTTTCCTCAGCCCGCAGTATCGCGGACGCACGATCGTCATGCTGCTGTGCTGGCTGCTCGGATACGGCGGGTTGATCTACGGCTCCGGCGCGTTCGCCGCGGTCTACATGGTCGACCACGGCGCCACCGCGCATTTCGTGTTCCTGACCTTCGTCGTCGGTTTCCTTGTCGTTTTCCTGGCATTTCAGGTCAACGCGCGGATCAGCGAAGCGGTCGAACGGCGCGACGTCATGAGCGCGATGGCGTGCCTGTTCGCTGCGGCCTTTCTCGTTGTCTATCTCGCGCCCAATCTATGGATCATTGCCGCTTTCTTCATTCTCAGCCGGATCGGCGTCGGGCTGTGGCTGTTCAACCTCTACAACTACACCGCAGTCGCCTATCCGACCCGCATGCGCGCCGCTGCCTTTGCCTGGACCGACGGGCTTGGCCATTTGGGCGCGTGGGGCGGCGTGACGCTGCTCGGCCCTCTCTATGCGTGGGGGCCGAACCACCTCGGCTGGTTCCTATGGCTCCTGCTGCCCGGCTCGCTGATCCCCGCCTTCGTGATCCGCGTTTTCGGCGTCAAGCAGTCGGGCGCGGTGCTGGAGCAGGTCTCAACGTAGCGGTCAGCCGCCCTTCGCCTCGCGCTCGGGGCGGCTTTCCGGCACCGCGCCGTAGGGCTGGGTGATGATCTCGAAGAGATTGCCGTCCGGCGTGTCGAAGTAGACGCCGCGGCCGCCGTAGTAATGGTTGATCTCGCCTTTGCCACTGCGGTCGTGGTCGGCGTAATACGTAACGCCGGCGGCGCGGATGCGGCCGAACGCGGCGTCGAATTCATCCTCGCCGACGAGAAATGCATAGTGCTGGTGATGCCGCTCGGGCGCGTCGGCGAAATCGAGCGTGACACCGCCGACCTTGACCGGCACAAACCGCGCCCATTGCGGCCCCGCCTCGACGCCGAGGATATAGGCGAGAAACCGCGCCGAGTCCCACTTGTCCTTGGCCCAGATGATCGTGTGATTGAGTTCGACAGCCATGTTGCCCTCCAAAATCAGCGGGTCTATCTCCCCCGCTGCGCGAAGAATTGGTGCGGGTGGTCGGGGTCGAACCGACACTTCCGTGAGGAAACCAGATTTTGCGTCCCACTATGGCTTTCGCCACGCCCGCCCGCGACTGGCTTTGGCGGTTTGGTGGGCTGGACTTTATCTTCACCCTGGGCTCTCGCCTTTAGGTGGCTGCCGTCAAGTCTCTACACCTTCCCGATCGCTCGGGCTTGGCTCGGGGTTGGCATCGTCATCGACGGAAGCTTTCTCCGAGTTTGACAGCTGACTACCGGCCCGTTTCCAGACTGGCGACCCTCGTTCGAGTCTGGCGCGTCTGCCAATTCCGCCACACCCGCACACGCCTTATCTATAGCCGGGACGCAGCCGGCCGCAAGGCAAAATCCGGCGATGGCGGGGCGGTCGGCCGCATTGCCAAACCCGACCGCCGCGGCGCCGCCTGGGTCATCGACGCGCGCAAAGACCGTCAAACCCCTGGACCCAACCTCGACCCTCGAATCCGGTTTGTTCTAATTGACAAAACGGTAGAGCTTGGCGGCGTTGTCGCAGACGATCTTGCGGCATGTCGCTTCCGGCAGGTGGCCCAATTCCTTCGTGATGTATTCCTGCGAATCGGGATAGATGCCGTCGGGATGCGGGAAGTCCGATCCCCACATGATGTTGTCGATGCCCAATTCGTTTAAAAGTTTCACGCCGATCGGATCGCTCTGATAGGTGGCATAGCACTGACGGTACCAGTATTCACTCGGGCGCATCTTGAGATCGAGCTCCTTGAACTGGTCCTCCCATTCGGCGTCCATGCGGTCGAGGATGTAGGGGATCCAGCCGGTGCCGGCCTCGCCGATGACGATTTTCAGGTGCGGCCGATGTTCGAGCACGCCGGCAAAGATGATCGACATCAACACATCGGCCATGTGCATCTGGAATTGGGTGATGCTGGCGGCGCGCGCCGCCAGCAGCGTCTTGCCGCTGAGCTTGGAGAAGTCGCGCCGCGCCCCGCCGATCGTGTGGAAATGCAGCGGCAGGCCGCTCGCCGCGGCGGCGTCCCACACCGGGTTCCACCAGGGGTCCCATAGCGGCGTCATATCGTATTTGCGGGCGATTTCGAGGCCGCGCACGGCGCCGCGACTGGCCACC
>JASIAN010000308.1 GCA_030042035.1 Alphaproteobacteria bacterium
CGGCCGCGGCCGCGCGCGGCGCCGTTGCCGCGGGCGGCGGGGCGCGCATCGGCCTCGACCAGCGCCTCCTCGGGCTCCAGCAGCATCGACTCCGAATAGGACAATTCGCCGAACGGCGTCGGCTCGGGCTCGGGCGGCGCCAGCCGCAATTCGACATGGCTCAGGACCGACGTGACCTGCTCGCGCAGCCCCGCCAGCATCGCCTCGAACAACTGGAAGGCCTCGCGCTTGTATTCATTGAGCGGATCGACCTGGGCATAGGCGCGCAGGTTGATACCCTGGCGCAGATGGTCGAGCGTCAGCAGGTGGTCCTTCCATGTGTGGTCGAGCAGCTGCAATAACAGGCTCTTCTCGGCCATGCGCATCAGTTCGGTGCCGTAATTGGCCGCCTTTTCGGCCATGTGGCGGTCGGCTGCCGCGACGATGCGGTCTTCGACCGTCTCGCGGTCGATCCCTTCTTCCTGCGCCCAGTCGCCTAGCGGCAAATCGAGCGCCACGAGCCGCTGGCATTCGGCGTGCAGCCCGGCCATGTCCCACTGCTCGGGCAGCGCGTTGTCCGGGATCGCGCTGGCCACGATATTGGCGATCGTATCGTTGCGCATGTCGGCGACCGTCGCCGCGACGTCGTGTGCGCTCATGATCTCGCGGCGCTGCTCGTAGACGACCTTGCGCTGGTCGTTCATCACGTCGTCGTATTTGAGGAGCTGCTTCCTGATGTCGTAGTTGCGCGCCTCGACCTTTTCCTGCGCCTTGGCCAGCGCCTTGTTGACCCAGGGATGGATGATCGCCTCGCCTTCCTTGAGCCCCAGGCGCTGCAGCATCGAATCCATGCGGTCCGAGCCGAAAATCCGCATCAGGTCGTCTTCCAGCGACACGAAGAATTTGGAGGCGCCGGGGTCGCCCTGGCGGCCGGAGCGGCCGCGGAGCTGGTTGTCGATGCGCCGGCTTTCGTGCCGCTCGCTGCCGATCACGTAAAGCCCGCCGCCCTGCCGCACGATTTCGCGCGCCGCCTCGATGTCGCTGCGGATCGCCGCCGCCCGCTCGTCGCGGCCGGCCACGTCGTCATTGCCCTCGATGTCGGCCTTGAGCCGCATTTCGAGGTTGCCGCCCAGTTGGATGTCGGTGCCGCGGCCGGCCATGTTGGTCGCGATCGTGACCGCCCCCGGCCGTCCGGCCTGCGCGATGATATAGGCTTCCTGCTCGTGGTAGCGGGCGTTCAAGACGTTGTGCGGGATTTTGTGCTTTTTGAACAGCGCTGACAGCTCCTCCGATTTCTCGATGCTGACGGTGCCGCACAGCACCGGCTGCTGGCGTTTGCGGCATTCCAGCACCTGCTCGACGATCGCGTCATATTTCTCGCGGGTCGAGCGGTAAACCTCGTCGTCGTTGTCAGTGCGGCGCACCGCCTCGTTGGTCGGAACCTCGATGACGTCGAGCTGGTAGATGTCGCCGAATTCCTCCGACTCGGTCATCGCCGTGCCGGTCATGCCGGCGAGCTTCGGATACATGCGGAAATAATTCTGGAACGTGATCGACGCCAGCGTCTGGTTTTCGTTCTGCACCGTGACGCCTTCCTTGGCTTCCAATGCCTGGTGCAGGCCTTCCGAATAGCGCCGCCCCTCCATCATGCGGCCGGTGAATTCATCGATGATGATGATCTTGTCGTCTCTCACGATGTATTCGGTGTCGCGCGCAAACAATTTGTGCGCCCGCAGCGCCTGATTGACGTGATGAACCAGCGAGACATTGTGGATGTCGTACAGGCTGTCGGCTTCAAGCAGGCCGCGCTCGCGCAGCATCGTCTCGATCTTTTCCTGGCCGGATTCGGTCAGCGTGACGGTCTTCTGCTTTTCGTCCTTCTCGTAATCATCGGGATCGAGGGCGGGGATCAGCTTGTCGACCGAGATGTAGAGTTCGGAATTGTCTTCGGTCGGGCCGGAGATGATCAGGGGCGTGCGCGCCTCGTCGATCAGGATCGAATCGACCTCGTCGACGATCGCGTAGTGGAACGGTCGCTGCACCATCTCTTCGAGCCGGAACTTCATGTTGTCGCGCAGATAATCGAAGCCCAGTTCGTTGTTGGTGCCGTATGTCACATCGCAGCGATAGGCCTGCTGGCGCTCGTAATCGTCGAGTTCGTGGACGATGCAGCCGACGCTCATGCCGAGAAGGCGATAAATCTGCCCCATCCATTCGGCATCGCGCTTGGCGAGGTAGTCGTTGACGGTCACGACATGCGCGCCATTGCCGGTCAACGCGTTGAGGTAAACCGGCAGCGTCGACACCAGCGTCTTGCCTTCGCCCGTCTTCATCTCGGCGATCATGCCGCGATGCAAGACGACGCCGCCCATCAGCTGCACGTCGAAATGCCGCTGCCCCAAAGTGCGCTTTGCCGCCTCGCGCACGGTCGCAAAGGCTTCGACGAGGAGGTCGTCGAGTTCGGTGCCCTGGTCGAGCCGCTCGCGAAACTCGGCGGTGCGGGCGCGCAGCGCGTCGTCCGACAACTTTTCGAGCGCCGGCTCCAATTCGTTGATCTGCTCGACGATCGGCCCGAGCCGTTTGAGGTAGCGGTCGTTGGCGGAGCCGAACAGCCGCCGGGCTAAGGCGCCGAACATGGGAACCTCGGAACTGCGATGGAATGGCGAACGAGCGGGCACACGGCGACGCCTGACAGATAGGCCGCCCCCGCCGGGGTGTCAATTCGAGCCGCCCGGCCGCGACGGCGCGACGGCCGGATGGGAAGCGGGGATTTCCTTCGGCGGCCGACTGGAATATGAAGTCGTTCCGGAATCAAGGCGCCTGCCATGCATGTCTCGTTTTTCGAAACCGCACATTACCGCTCGCCGGCGCCGTTGCCGGGCGGGTGGCCGATCCCGCCCGCCGCCTACGATGAGCGCGCCGGCGCCGCCGCCTATCGCGGCATGGTCGAGCGGCTCCAACTCGTCGAGCGGCTCGGCTTTGATTGGGTCAGCGTCGCCGAACATCATTATTCGCATCGCCGGCTGACCCCGGCGCCGACGATCGTCGCCGCGCATCTGGCCGCGCGATCGTCGCGCATCAAGATCGCGATCCTCGGTCCGATCGTGTCGCACGGCAATCCCGTGCGCATCGCCGAGGAATTGGCGCTGCTCGACAACCTCCTGCCGGATCGGCTCGTCGTCGGGCTCCTGCGCGGTACGACCGGCGAATATCTCAGCTACGGCCTCAACCCCGAAGAGGCGCGCGAGCGCACGACCGAGGCGATGGAGCTGATCTTGCGCGCCTGGACCGAGCCGCAGCCGTTCGGCTGGCAGGGCCGGCATTTTCAGTTCCGCACCGTGGCGGTGTGGCCACGGACGCGGGCGCAGCCGCACCCGCCGACCTACGTGCTCGGCACCAGCCGGGAATCCTGCGAATTCGCGGCGCGCCATCGGCTCGGCCTCGGTCTCTCTTACGCGCCGTTTCCGGTCATCGCGCGCGCCGCGCAATTCTATCGCGACGCGTGCGAGCGGCATGGCTGGCAGCCGGCGCCGGAGCAATTGATCTATCGCGCCAACATTCTCGTTGCCGACAGCGATGATAAGGCGCAGGCGGCGTTGCGCGAGATGTGGGACCAGTCGCCGCTGCCGGTGCCGGCCCGCATTCGCGCCGCGCTGATCGAACTGGACTCGCGCAACGTCGCCGGCGAAGCGCGCACTCCCAATGTCGGCGGCACCTTGCCAACGACGTTTGTCGGCTGCCCGGCGACGATCGTCGAGCAGGTAGAGCGCTGTCGCGCGGAGGCCGGGGTCGGCGTCCTCGACCTGTTCTTCCAGACGCGCGATGCCGCGCCGCAGGCGCTCATCGACGCGCTGACGCTGTTCGGGGAGGATGTGCTGCCCCGCATCCGGGAGGTCTGACATGGCCGTCTCGCCGCTCGCGCCCGCGCAGTTTCCCGCGCTGCCGCCGATCGCCGGCGTGCGTCTCGCGGCCGGCGCCGCCGGTGTGCGCTACCAGGGGCGCGACGATCTGATGCTGGTGGAGTTGGCGCCGGGCAGCACGGTCGCCGGCGTCTTCACCCAATCGACGATGCCGGGCGAGCCCGTCGTGTGGTGCCGCGAATGTTTGCCGGGCGGCCGCATCCGGGCGATCGTCGTCAACTCCGGCAATGCCAACGTGTTCACCGGGCAGGCCGGGCGCACGGTCGTCGAGCGTACCGCCGCGGCAGCGGCGCGGCTCGTCGGCTGCGGGCCGAGCGAGGTGTTTATTGCCTCGACCGGCGTCATCGGCGAACCGCCGCCGGCCGAGCGCATCGTCGCTGCGCTGCCGCAGCTCCAATCGCGGCTGTCGCCCGACGGCTGGGAGACGGCGGCGCGCGCGATCATGACGACCGATACGTTCCCGAAAGGCGCGACCGCCGGAGCGATGATCGATGGCACCCCTGTGCGCATTAACGGCTTCGCCAAAGGCTCGGGCATGATCGCGCCGGACATGGCGACGATGCTCGTTTACATCTTTACCGACGCGAGCCTGCCGGCTGCGGTATTGCAGCCGATGCTGGCCGAATTGACCCAGCCGAGCTTCAACGCGATCACCGTCGACGGCGACACGTCGACCAGCGACACGCTGCTCTTAGTCGCGACGCAGCAGGCGCGCCACGCGGCAATCTCCGATCCCGGCGACCCGCGCCTCGGAGACGTCCGGCGCGCGCTGCTCACGGTCATGACCGATCTCGCGCAGCAGGTCGTGCGCGACGGCGAGGGGGCGGAAAAATTTGTCACGATCGAGGTCTCGGGCGCCGAGAGCGAGCGGGCGGCGCGCCGCATCGGCCTCGCAATCGGCAATTCGCCGCTGGTCAAGACCGCGATTGCCGCCGGCGACGCCAATTGGGGGCGCATCGTCATGGCGATCGGCAAATCGGGCGAGGGGGCCGATCGCCATCGCCTGTCGATCGCGATCGGCGGAGTGCCGATCGCGGCGCGGGGCGCGCCGGTCACGGGCTACGAGGAAGGCCCGGTCGCCGCGCACATGGCAGGGCGCGACATCAAGATCGCGGTCGATCTCGGCATCGGCGACGGACGGGCGACCGTGTGGACCTGCGATCTGACGCATGGCTACATCGACATCAACGGCAGCTATCGCAGCTGAGCCGACGCTGCCGATCGTTCTGGTCGCGGCGGTGGCGCTGATCGATCGCGACGGCCGCGTGCTGTTGGCCGAGCGCCCGGCGGGCAAGCATCTTGCGGGCATGTGGGAATTTCCCGGCGGCAAGGTCAAGCCGGGCGAGACGCCCGAGGCGGCGCTGATCCGCGAGCTGGCCGAAGAACTCGGCATCGATGTGCACGCAAGCTGCCTCGCGCCGTTCACGTTTGCGTCACACGCCTATCCCGAGTTCCACCTGCTGATGCCGCTCTACGTCTGCCGCAGATGGCAAGGCATCGCGGTGCCGCGCGAGGGCCAGCGGCTGCGCTGGGTGCGGCCGGCGCAGCTTGGCGAATACCCGATGCCGCCCGCCGACAAGCCGCTCGTCGCGATGCTTCGCGGCCTCTTGTAGGCCGACCCGAGCCGCGCCTCGGTCGCTCGAATTGCGACTGAAGCTTGCTTTCGGCGGACCGGAACTCAACAATACCGCGGGTGTTTGTTGGTGCCGGAGGCCAGGATGCCGACGTACCAATCAAAACGCGCCGCGCCGCAGCCTTGGCGCTCGGATCGCGCCACACAGGACGCGACCGATGTCTAGCGCAGCGGCGCCATCGCCGCGATCGCGCTTCGATTTTGCCGCTGAAGCCGGCCGCCGGTACGGCTGGTGGGTGCTGCTCATCGGTTCGCTAGACAGCGTCCTGCGCGCCTGTCACGGCATCCGCGATTATACCGATGACCCGGCATGCGTCTTCCGCCTGGGGCTGGTCGCGGCTCGCGACGCGATGACGCTGGCGGACGGCACCGCGATCGCCGCCGGCGAGCCGGTCGGGACGCTGCATCTGTGGAACGAGCACCTGCCGCCCTATACGAATGGCGGCCCCGATCTTGCCTGGGCCAGCCACATGCGGCGGCGGGTGTTCCTCTCGCTGCAACTGCTCGCCGATGCGGTCGAGTGCGAACCCGCCTGGCAGCATGTGCAAGCCTTTCGTGGCGACGCGACGCTGTCGCGCCGGCTCGGTGAGACACAGATCCGCCGGGTGGCCGAGCGCTACGGCTTTGAGCGCGTTGCGACACCGCTGACGCTGCTGGGCCAGCTCCATCTGATCGGCGACTCGTTCAATGCCTGGGCGCTGACCAGCGCCTTCAATCCGGCCGCACTGGAGCGGCAGGGCTTTCTGCGGGGGCGCTGCGAAGTATGGATGTCGCGGCGCGTCCTGCTCGCGCGCTACGGCCGGCCGGCGCGGCGCGCGGCCATGCAACCGGAGAACCGGGCGAATTAGATGGCCGCGCTTGTCGCCGGCGCGGTTTGGACGGGCCTCGTCGCCTGGCTGCTGCTGCGGATCATGCGGCAGAGCGCCGCCCACCGGATCATGTCGCTGAGCCGCCTGGCCAATGATGCGGCGCCGGCTGCTGCCGATGTCGCGATCATCGTGCCGGCGCGCAATGAGATTGCCAACATCGCCGATTGCCTCGCCACCCTGTCGGCGCAGCGCGGCCTCGGCGACCTGCGGATCATTGTCGTCGACGACGGCTCGCAGGACGGCACGGGGGCGGCGGTCGGCCACGCCGCGACTGCCGACCCGCGCATCGCGCTGGTCGATGCCGGCCGGCTGCCGGCCGGCTGGATGGGCAAGCCGCATGCCTGCTGGCAGGGCGCGCTGGCGGCCGACGCTCCTTGGCTGTGCTTTATCGATGCCGATGTCCGGGCCGCGCCGGAATTGGTGCGGCTGGCGATTGCCGCCGCCGAACAGCACGGCATCGACCTGCTGTCGCTCAACACCTTTCAGGTTCTTGGCAGTTTCTGGGAGCGGCTGGTCATCCCGGCGGCGCTCGTGCTGATCGCCTGCGTTCAGGATCTTCGCAGCATCGACGACCCGGCGTCACCGGCGGTTGCGGTCAACGGTCAGTTCCTGCTGATCCGCCGCGAGGTTTATTTTGCCGCCGGCGGGCATCGTGCGGTGCGGGCAGAAGTCGCCGAGGATAAGGCGCTTGCCGCCCGCATCAAGCGGCGCGGTTGGCGCTATCGCATGCTCGCCGCGGAAGATTTCGTGCGCACCCGCATGTACTGCGATCTCGCGTCGCTATGGCAAGGGTTTGCGAAGAACGCGACGGAAATCCTCGGCGACGGGCCTGCCACCGTCGCGGCGGCGACGGCTGCGATGACGGTGGCCTGGACCGCGCTGCTGTTGCCGCTGCTGATCGGGCTGACGGCAGCGCGGCAGGCATCGCCCGCGGCTGCAGTGGGCTTTGCCTGTGCGCTCCTCGGCTCCTTGACCATCGCCGGCGTGCAGGTCGCGAGTGCCCGGCACTTCCGCATCCCGATTGCGTTCAGTCTGTTATTCCCGGCCGCCTACACGGCGATCGCCGCGCTTGCCTGCTACAGCGCGGCGCTGCGGCGCCGCGGCCGAGTCCGCTGGAAGGGTCGCACCTACCAGCTGGACCGCGAAGCGTGACCGCCCGCAAGCGGCGCGCCCAACGCGCCGCGGGCGAACCCCGGATCAGCCGACCGCGCCGTTCAGCAGCGGTCCGAACAGCTGCCAGCGCTCACCATCGAATCGCGCCATCTGGACCTGTTTGATCGGCGCGAAATCGGTCGGGGTGGTGTTGATCGTGATGCCGGGCAGCAGCATCGGCACCGTGAAATGGTGCAGGCTGGCAGCCTGCCGTATCACGTTTTCGCGGGTCAGCGTGCTGCCGCATTGCTTCAGCACCTGGATGACCGTCGCCGCGACCGACGGGCCATAGACGTTGGCGCCGTCGGTCTTGTCGCCCTCCGGATACCATTTGTCCATAAACCCGACCCACCACTTGTAACCAGCATCGTTGTGCCATTCCGGATCGGTCGGGTCTTTGACGAAGAAATCAGAGACGATGCCTTTGCTGTTTTCGAGCCCGGCCGGCTTTAGCGTCCCGGCGACCGAGTTGCCGATGCCGCTCAAAACGTGCAGCGGCTTCCATTCGATTTGCGCCGCCTTGCGGATCGCCTGCGCCGCGAATTTCTCGATCGCCGTGTTGATGATAACGTTGCACCCGGCTGATTTCATCTGGACGACTTGAGAATCGACGGTGGCATCAGTGGTTTCGTAGGTTGCCTTGACTTTGACCATCGAGGCATGCTTCGGACCGAGACCATCGAGGACGCCCTTCAGGTAATCCTTGCCGAAATCGTCGTCCTGATAGAGCACGCCGATCACGGCGTCGGGCTTGTTCTTGAGGACGTAGGCGGCATAGATGCGCCCCTCGCTCTGGTAGTTGGGTTGCCAGCCGATCGTCCACGGGTGATGCTTCGGGTCGTCCCATTTGGTGGCGCCGGTGCCGACGAACAGCTGCGGCACCTTATGCTCGTTCATGTACCGCCAGATTGCCGTATTGGTCGGCGTGCCGAGCGAGCCGGCAACAAAGAGAACGTGATCCTCCTCCACCAGTTTCCGCGTCATCTCGACGGTTTTGGGCGGCGTATAGGCATCGTCATAGGAGACGAAGTTGATCTTGCGGCCGTTCACCCCGCCTTGCGCATTGATCATTTTGTAATAGGCAGCTTCTGCTTTGTTGACCGTGCCATAGGACGAGGCGGGACCGCTGTAGGGGCCGGTATTGCCGACCTTGATCTCGTGGTCGGTGACGCCCGGGCCGTATTGTTTGGCGCGGGCCGGCAACGGCGCGAGCAGCGGGCCGCCGAAAGCGAGCGCCGCCGGGGCGGCGGCGAGCACGGTGCGACGGGTCAGATGTTTCATGACATTCCTCCCTCGGTGAAAGCTTGCATTCATTCGCGACTTCTGACGCCGGTGGCGTTGCGCGTCGCCTCCCCATCTCATCGGGCGGCGCAAGACGCGCCGCCCGGAGCCTGCGACGCGCCTGCCCCGACGGCGCCGCCTCAGGGCCGAATTTCGGCTCCTATCAGCCGATCTCGCCGGTCAGCAGCGGACCGAACAGCTCCCAACGCTGCCCGCTGAAGCGCGCCATCCGGACCTGCTTGACCGGCGCAAAATCGGTCGGGGTGGTGTTGATCGTGATCCCCGGCAGCAGCATCGGCACCTGGAAATTGTGCAGGTTCGCCGCCTGCCTCATGACATTTTCGCGGGTCAACTCGTCGCCGCATTGCTTCAGCACCTGCACAACCGTCGCCGCGTTTGACGGACCATAGACGTTGTTGACGTCGGTTTTGTCGCCGTTCGGGTAATACTTGCCCATGAAGGCGACCCACCATTTGTAACCGGCGTCGTCTTTCCATTGCGGGTCGGTGGGGTCCTTCAGGTAGAAATCGGTGACGATGCCGACCGAATTTTCCAGTCCCGCCGGCTTCAACGTCACGGCGACGGATTGGCCGATGCTGCTCAGCACATGGATCGGCTTCCATTCGATCTGAGCCGCCTTTTTGATCGCCTGTGCAGCAAATTTGGGGATCGCCGTATTGACGAAGGCGTCGCAGCCGGCCGCCTTTATCGCAATGATCTGCGAATCGACGGTGGCATCGGTGGTCTCGTAGCTCGCCGCTAGCGCGACCTTGGCCGGCCCCTTGGTGCCGACCCGATCGGTGATTCCCCGCAGGTAATCCTTGCCGAAATCATCGTCCTGATAGAGCACGCCGATCTTGGCATCGGGCTTCTGCTTCAAAATATAGTTGGCGTAGATGATCCCCTCGCCGTGATAGTTCGGCTGCCAGCCGATCGTCCATGGGTGACCCTTGGGGTCGTCCCACTTGCTGGCCCCGGTCGAGACGAACAGCTGCGGCACTTTGTTCTGGTTCATGTAGTGCCAGATCGCGCTGTTGGTCGGCGTTCCGAGCGGGCCGGCGTCGAGTAAAACATGGTCTTCTTCGACCATTTTGCGGGTCATCTCGACGGTCTTGGGCGGCGAGTAGGCGTCGTCGTACGAAATGAATTCGATCTTGCGGCCGTTCACGCCGCCCTGCTCGTTGACCATTTTGTAATAAGCGGCCATTGCGCGCCCGATCGTGCCATACGAGGAAGCCGGGCCGCTGTAAAAGCAAGTATTGCCAATTTTGATCGTCGTGTCGGTGACGCCGGGGCCGTATTTTTTTGCGGCGCGGGCCGGCCGGGCGCTCAACAGCGGCCCGCCGAAGGCCAAGACGGCAGGCGCGGCGGCGAGAATGCGACGGCGTGTCAGATGCTTCATCTGGTTTCCCTCAATCGGTTCGGTTCCCTGGTGCTCGGCGCCTCCTGTTCAATGACGTCCAAAGGGTGTTCTTCAGTCATTCTCAGCGCTTTCAGCTCGCTGATGCTCGACGCGCTGTGCCGGGCGCGCGACGGCGTTCGGCGTCGCACGGTGCGCCGGCAGCTCAACCTCGCGGTGCCGCGCCAGCAACCCGCCGACGTACCGCGCGAACCCTGCGGCCCCGGAGGGCATCACAAAGATCACGAGCAGCATGATGACGCCATACGCCACCCCGGCCAACCCGCGCGACAGGCTTTCTGCTATGTTCGGCACGTAGAGCACAAACAGGCCACCGAACAGGCATCCAGGCAGCGACCCCATGCCGCCGAGGATCAAGCCGACGAGGAAATTGATCGACACGAACAGGCTGAAGCTGTCCGGCGCGACAAACTGCACCGCGAGGGCGCTTAGCGCGCCGGCGACGCCGGTATAGAGCGCGCTGACGCCGAAGGTCAGCGTCTTGTACAAAGGGGCGTTGATGCCCATCGCGGCGGCGGCAATCTCGTGGTCGCGGATCGCCATGATGGCGCGGCCGGTGCGGCTTCCGGTGAGATTGCTGGCGCCCCAGAACATCAGCAGCGTGATCGCCAGCGTAAAGAGATAGAGCCATTGGTCGGCGTCGATGATCGGCAGAAAGGCTGGCACGTCCGGTTGATTGACGACGATGCCCTGCACGCCGCCGGTCCAGCCTTCAAGCCCATGGAATTTCAACAATTGCGGCAGCGCGACGGCCGCGGCAAAGGTGACGAGCGCGAGATAGAGGCCGCGCAGTCGCAGCGCCGGCAGCCCGAACAGGATGCCGACGACAAAGCAGACGATGCCGGCCGGCGGCAGTGTCCAGTAATACGGGACGTTCCAGCGCTGCATCATGATCGCGGTCACATAGGCGCCAACGCCGAAGAACGCGCCGTGCCCCACCGAGAACTGGCCGTTGAAGCCGGTCATCAGGTTCAGGCCGAGGATCGCCAGCCCGTAGATCAGAACTTCGGTCAACTGGAAGACCACGAAGCCCTGAAATACAAACGGCAACACCAGCGCTACGGCGATGGCACCGGCGAGGACCCAATGACGGGTCTGGAGCCGCATTGCCTGACGCGCCGCGGGCGCGGCGACGCCCAGCGCCACGGTTTCCTGCTGTGGTGTTGTCATACCCGGCTCACTGTCGTACGGCCGAAAATGCCGGCCGGCCGCACCATCAGCACGGCGACGATCACGAGCAGCGCAATCGTCAGCTTCAGATCGCGGCCGACATAGGGCACAAAAGTGCCCGCCATATTCTCAATGACGCCGACGGCAAAGCCGCCGAGCACGGCACCGCCCGGGCTCGTCATGCCGCCCAACACGGCACCGGCAAAGCCGTAAAGCAACACGCCGAACATCATGTTCGGATCGAGAAACACGACCGGCGCGATCAGCATGCCGGAGACGGCGCCGATCGCCGCCGCGATGCCCCAGCCGAGCGCCGTCATCCAGCCGACCCTGATGCCGACGAGGCGCGCCGAAACCGGATTGTGCGCGGCCGCGCGCATCGCCAGGCCGAGCCGCGTGCCACTGAAGAACAGGTAGAGCAGCCCGAGCAGCACCGCCGTCACCACGAGCATGCCGGCTTCATGCGCGTCGATCAGCACGCTGCCGAACAAGGGCTTGCTGCCGAACGGGGTCGGGAAGGTCTTGATCGTGTAGTCCCAGATGTAACCGTCGGCGCTGTTCAGAATGCTGAACAAGGCGATAAAGGCGACAAGATTGGCCAGAATATCGGCGTTGTGCAGCGGCTTGAAGAGCACCCGTTCGATCGCGATGCCGCCGACAAACGAGATCGCCACGACCAGCACGAAGGTGATCCAATAGGGACAGCCCCAGGCAAGCAATTGCCAGGCGATAAAGGTCGAGAATGTCGCCATTTCGCCTTGCGCGAAATTCAGATGGTCGATCGCCAGAAAGATCATGACGAGCGCGAGCGCCATGCCGGCATAGATCGCGCCGTTGGCAAGGCCGGCCAGCACCTGCTGCAGGAATAATTGCATCGGCCGGTCTCCGCTCAGTATCCCAGATAGGCCCGGCGCACGCCCTCGTCGGCGCCGATTTCGGCGGCCGGCCCGTCCATGACGATGCGGCCGGTTTCCAGAATGTAGGCGTGCTCGGCGAGCTCCAGCGCCAGCGCCGCGTTCTGCTCGACGATCAGCATCGCGACCCCGGTATCCCGGTTGATCTGCCGCAGGATGTGGAACAGCTCCTCGACGATCAGCGGCGCCAGACCGAACGAGGGCTCGTCGAGCAGCAACAGCCGCGGCCGCAGCATCAGCGCGCGGCCAACCGCGAGCATCTGCTGCTCGCCGCCCGACAGCGTGCCGGCCTGCTGACGCCGCCGCTCGCGCAGGCGCGGAAAATGGTCATAGATGCGATCGATGTCGGCGGCGATCGCGGCGCGGCCGCGCCGCGTCATCGCGCCGAGCTGCAGGTTTTCTTCCACCGTCAGGCGAACGAAGGTGCCGCGGCCTTCCGGGACGTGGGCGACGCCGAGCCGGACGACCTTTTCGGTCGGCCAGCCCGCGATCGCCTTGCCGTCAAAGTGGATGTCCCCGTTCGTCCGCACCATGCCGCACAGCGACCGCAGCACCGTTGTCTTGCCAGCGCCGTTGGCGCCGAGCAACGTGCGCACGCCGCCCTCGGCGAGATCGAATTTGACGCTGAACAAAGCCTGCTGCTCGCCATAAAACGCGTTCAGTCCCTCGACTTCGAGCATCATTGCGCGGGCACCCCGGCGGCGGCTTCAATGACGTGGGTCGCGCCGGTCCCCAGATAGGCCTCGATGACGGCGGGGTCCTGCTGCACTTCGGCCGGCGTGCCCTCGGCGATCTTGCGGCCGAAATCGAGCGCGACGACCTTGTCGGACGTCGACATGACGAGGCTCATGTGATGCTCGACAAGCAGCACACTGACCTGCCGCTCGTCGCGGATGCGGCGAATAAGCGCACCGAGCTCTGTGACCTCGGTGTGGTTTAGACCGCCGGCCGGTTCGTCGAGCAGCAAGAGCTTGGGCCGACCGGCGAGCGCACGCGCCAGCTCGATCCGTTTGCGCGTGCCGAGCGGCAGGCCGCCGGCCGGGCGCGTCGCCACGTCGTCGAGTTCCAGCATATGAATGAGTGACCAGGCGCGCTCGGTCATGGCCGCTTCCTGCCGTTTCGCCCACGGCAGGTGGAACGTGTCGCTGACAAAATCGCTGCGGCTGTACGCGTGGGCGCCGAGGCGGATATTGTCGAGCACCGATTGCGGGCCGAACAACGCCAGATTCTGAAAGGTGCGGCCGATGCCGATCTCGGCGATGCGGTGTGCCGGCCGCGCGAGCATCGAGCGGCCCTCGAACAGAATATCGCCGCGATTGGGCGTATAGAGGCGGCTGACGCAGTTGAACAGCGTCGTCTTGCCGGCGCCGTTCGGGCCGATCAGCCCGAGGATATCGCCCTCTTGCAAACTGAAAGAGACGCCGTCGAGCGCGACGATGCCGCCGAAGCGCAACGCCACGTCGCGGATTTCGAGCAGCGCGGCCGCTCCGGCGCTAGCCATGGCAATCCGACGCCGGCCGCCGCTCGCTACGTCCCCGTATCAACGCTCCCTCCCGTGTTCTCGATTGTACCGCGGCCGGCCGAAACTGCCGGGCGGGAGTCGCCGAGTCAAGGCGCTATCGTCGGCGGGTTTCCATAATCGGCGACGATGCCTAAATCGCGGTCAGCCGCGGCGCGGGCTGAACGACCAGGCACCGGCCACCACCGCGAGCGCGACGCCGCCGGGAACGATCGCCAGCCACGGGTTGATCAGCGCCACCGCGCCGGCGCCGGACCAGGTGATCGACGAAAACGCCTCGGCAAAGGTCGCGATGCGCGAGGAGACGTGGCGACGGCGAAACAGGCTGCGCTTGGCCTGCGCGCGGAACCAGAACTGGATCAACGTGGCCGAGGCCGCCGCGATGGCGATGCCGAGCAGCGCAACGATGCCCAGACGAGGCGTATCGATCGCCAGCGCGATAACCGCCGGGCCGAACACCAGCCCCAGCGCGCCGCCCACCGCCTCGGCCTTGGCGCGCCAGACGCGGATCGGCGTGATCGGCGCCGATCCGATCAGGTCGGGGGCGTCCTCCCCCGACACCGCCAGCCAGGCAAGGCCGCCGGCCAATTGCCCGGCCGCCATGATTAGCACCGGCACAAACAGCCGCGCGCCACTTCTGTCGCCGTAAAAGCTTTGCCACAGCAAGAAAAACGGCGGCAGTAGATAGAGCAATTGCATCAAGCTTTGCGAGATCAGCCAGGGATCGCGGCGCAGCAGCATCCATTCCTTGGCCCGCAGCGCCTGCGCCGGCGATGTGAAGCAAAAGCCCGGCCGTCGCCGGCCGGCCGCCGCCGGCCGCCGCGCCGGGCCCTCGGCGATCGCGGCGGTCGCCTGCGCCAAGGCGCCGAAGCGCGGCGCGCAAAAACGCATCGCGCCGGCCAACAGCGTCGCCGCGACGCCCGCGACGACAGCGAGGTCCAGCCAATTCCCGGCGGCGGCACGCGCCGGCAGCCACATTGCGGTGGTGGCGGCCGGGGTATGGCGGAGCACCGCGCCCGAACGCAACAGAGCGAGCCCCGACAGCGTGCCGGCCGACAGGATAGCCAGGAACTGCACGCAGATCACAAAGCCGGCGCCGACGACGGCGGCGAGGACCTGTGCCACGAGCCGCGTCCGCTTCGGCCCGATCGCGGCAAACAGCAGCACCGTCGCGACGGCGGACAGCGCGACGGCGGCCATCGCCAGTGCTGCCATGACGCCGTAGGCCGCGAGCCAATGCGCACCGCCGCGCCAGGCTAGAACATCGATTGCCGGCGCCCCGAGCACCAGCGACATGCCCATCACCGAGCCGGTCATCGCGCCGATGCGGACGGCGAAGAGACGGCTCGCCGAGGCCGGCGACGACAGCACAAGATCGCTGTCGCCGCGCGCATAAAACGCCCGCGTCACGCTCTCCATCGCCTGCGACAGCATCAGCGAGCCGTAGAGCAGCAGCGTCCCGCCGATGACGACGAGCGTATGCCGGTCCGGCGGCGCCTGCCAATCGATCGAACGCGGCAGCATCGCCGCGGCAAGGCCGTGCATCAGCAGCACGACGACAGCGAGGCCGAGCGCTCCGATCGCCCAATGCCTTCTGTGCCCGCCCGACAACAACCACACCCAATCGCGCCACGCCAGGCGCTGCTCGTGCCGCGCGAACCAAAGGATCGTGCCCGGCGCCGTCATGCCGCGGCCGAGCCGACGGCGCCGCCGTCGGTCGCGACGAGCGCGAGAAACGTGTCTTCGAGCGTCGCGGAGCCGGCGCCGGCCCGCCGCCGCAGCTCGTCCAACGTGCCTTCGGCGACGAGCCGGCCGGCCACCATGACGCCGACGCGGTCGGCCATGCGCTCGGCGACCTCGAGGATGTGGGTGGTCATGATGACCGAACAGCCGGCGCTTACCCGCTCACGCAACATCGACTTCGCCAGCCGGGCCGCGGCCGCGTCGAGCCCGGTGAACGGCTCGTCGAGGATAATGAGGCGCGGCTCGTGGATCAGCGCGCCGGCCAGCGCCACCTTCTGCCGCATCCCTTTCGACAGCCGTTCGCAGCGTTCGTCGGCGTGCGGCAGGAGGCCGAGCACGCCCAACAGCCCGCGCGCCCGCGCCGCCGCCGCTTCCGCCTCGACGCCCCACAGACCGCCGACGAAATGGAGATACTCGGTGGGGGTCAGCCGGTCGTAGATCATCGGCTCGTCGGAAAGCCACGCCATCAGCCGTTTGGCGCCGACCGGATCGGCGAGCGCGTCGATGCCAAGCACCGAAACAGCCCCGCGATCCGGCCGCAAGAGCCCGACAATCATGCGCAGCGTCGTCGTCTTGCCGGCACCATTGGGACCCAGCAGCACATAGAATTCCCCGCGGCGCACGCGCAGATCGAGGCCTGCGACCGCCGGCCGGTCGAAGGCCTTGGCGAGATCGTGCGTTTCGAGCGCAAATTGGCGCGATGTCTGAGCCATGGCTCCGCGGCGCGACGGCTGCCGCCGGCAGGCGGCCCGAGCGGAACCTACCTATGCGCTGGAAGGTTCATTTAACCTTAACGAAGCGCTGGAAAAACGAAGCGCTGGAACGCCGCATGCCGCCGCGGCCGGTGCAGCGCGCGTCAGCCGGCCGCCAGCTTCTGGCGCAACTGCGCGATGAGACCGGCGATCCCGCCGCTGCGCTGGATGACGGACGCGAATTCGTCGCGCTCCGTCACCGCCATGCTGACGCCGCCGACATAAACGTCAGTGATCTTGTAGCCCGCCGCGGTCTCGGTCACATACCAATCGATGGCGACCGCCTGCCCGCCCTGCTCGACGATCTGACTGCTCACGACGGTTTCGTCGCCGTCTTGGCGCGCCCCTGCGACACGGAACGGCTCGCCGGAATATTGCCCGAGCCGGGCGCTATAGGCGCGCACGATGTATTCCTGGAAGAGGTGCATAAACTCCTGCCGCTCCTGCGGCGTCGCGATCCGCCAGTAGCGGCCGAGCACGAAGCGGGCGATTTCGGGTACGTCAAAATCCGCGTGGAACAGCGCGCGGAAGCGCGCGAGCCGCTGCTCCTGCGGCACGCCGGGGCCGAGCACCTCGATCGCCTCGTTGCCGAGGTGGCGGATAAAAGCCTGCGCGTCCTGCGCCGCTGCGCCGTGCGGCCATGCCGGCACCAGCAACGCCGCGACGATGAGCACGGCGGGAAGAACGGGGCGTCTGATCATGCTAACCACGTCTCGCGGCGACGGCGGCTGGACCGTCCTTTTACAATAGGCCGGATAGCGGCCGCTAATCCCCGCCCGACACCGGCGCCGGGTTCGGCAGGCTCGAGGTCTCATGGCGGATCTCGGCTGCGAGGCGCTGCCAATATAACGAACGGATCGTCGCATAGTAATCGAGCGAGGTCTTCTCGATGTCCTCAAGGCTGTCGACGTTGCGCGACAGCGTATCGACCCCGGCAACCACGTTGCGCACGACCGCGACCCACAGGTACTGGTGCTGGCTCGCGATGTAATCGCCGGGATCGGCGAAGCTGTCGGCGACCTGCCCGACCAGCTGCCGCGGGTTCGCCGGACCGAGCACCGGGACGATCAGATAAGGCCCCGAATACACGCCCCAGGTCGCCAGCGTGATGCCGAAATCGTTCGGGTGATAGGGGATGCCTGTCAGCGACGCGACGTCGACCAGGCCGCCGAACCCGAACGTTGTGTTGATGACCAGCCGGCCGAAGGTCGTGACGGCCAGCGTCGGCTGGCCCTGCAGCAGATCGTTGGCAAAGATGTCCGGCCCGTTCAGGTTGCGCAGAAAATCGTGCAGCGATTGGCGGATCGGCGGCGGCAATGCCGTGCGGTAGGCGCGAGCCACCGGAAACATCACGTGATGATAGAAGGCGTTGTTGAAGCCGAAGACGGCGCGGTTGGCGCTTTCATACGGATCGCTGTTGGACTGATCGAGAAGCTGCGGCTGCGGTCCGCCGCCGGCAGCCGGCGCGGTGCAGCCGGCCGTGGCGAGGATGGCCGCCAAAAACGCAGGCACCAGCAGCGACAAGCGACAGGACTGCATCGGCGAGCCTCGGATGATCCATCTGCCGGGCGACAGCGGGGCCGGATAATGGCTAAAAACGAACGGCTTCGGCAAGCGATCCGTAGCGTGTACCGGCAGCGCGGATGGCGCTCATGACGACCGACGCGAGCACGGGCCTTTTGCACTTGACGATATAAAGATATGTTTATATGCTTAGCAATGAAATGAAGGGCAATGGGACCGTGCCGCTGAATGAATTGGTTGCGACGCTGCGAGCGGTCGCCGAGCCGTCGCGGGTGCGCCTTTTGGTGCTGTGCTTCCGCGGCGAATTGACGGTCAGCGAGCTGGCGCAAATTCTCGGGCAAAGCCAGCCGCGCGTGTCGCGCCATCTGAAGCTTTTGTGCGATGCCGGGCTGCTCGATCGCTTTCGCGAAGGCAGCTGGGTGTTTTATCGTCTCAGCGCCGGCGGCGCGGCGGCGGCGCTGTCGCGCCATCTCGTCGCTGCCTGCGACGAATCGGATGAGACGATCGCGCTCGATCTGCAACGGCTCGCCGCCATCAAGCGGCAGCGCGCCGAACTCGCCGCCGCCTATTTTCGCGACAACGCGGCGCAATGGCACAGGATCCGCTCGCTCTACATCGACGAGCGCGAGGTCGAGGCGGCGCTGGCCGAGATTGTCGCCGCCGCCGCGCCGCACGACCTTCTCGATATCGGCACCGGCACCGGGCGCATGCTCGAAATCCTGGCGCCGCACGCCGGCAACGCTCTCGGCATCGACCAGTCGCGCGAAATGCTCGCCGTCGCCCGCGTCAATCTTGAACGCGCCGGGCTCGCCAACAGCATGGTGCGGCTCGCCGACATGTATCAATTGCCGCTTGCCGACGCGTCGTTCGACGCCGTCGTGATCCACCAGGTGCTGCACTACGCCGACCGGCCGGATGCGGTGATCGCCGAGGCGGCGCGGGTGCTGCGCCCCGGCGGCATCCTCCTCGTCGTCGATTTCGCGCCGCATGGCCTCGAATTCCTGCGCGACGAGCATGCCCATCGCCGGCTCGGCTTTGCCGACGCCGATGTTGCGCAGTGGTGCCGCCTCGCCGGGCTCGAGCCCGACGCGCCGCGTCGCCTGCCCGGCGAGCCGCTGACCGTGGTGATCTGGACGGCACATCGCCCGGCCGCCGCCGCAGGCAGCCTCGCGGCGCCGGGGCGGGCGCGGGTGTCCGCTGGCGCCCCTGCGGTCGAACGGGTACTCGACCGATGAACCCAGCCCGTGGACTGCTCGCCGCCGACCCGGTCAGCGATTTTGACGCCGGGCCGCCGCGCATTTCGTTCGAGTTCTTTCCACCGAAAACACCCGACATGGAGGAGCGGCTGTGGGCTGCGATCAAGCGGCTCGAACCGTTGCGGCCGCGCTTCGTATCGGTCACTTACGGCGCCGGCGGCTCGACCCGCGAGCGCACCCACGCGACGGTGCGGCGCATCCGCCGGGAAACGGCGCTGGAGCCGGCGGCGCACCTTACCTGCGTTGCCGCCACCCGCGATGAGATCGACGCCGTTGCCCGCGCCTATTGGGACGCCGGCGTTCGTCACATCGTCGCGCTGCGCGGCGATCCGCCAAATGGACCAATGGCGGGTGGCATCGGAACCGGCTATGCGCCGCATCCCGGCGGCTACGCCTACGCCGCCGATCTCGTCGCCGGGTTGCGGCGAATCGGCGATTTCGAGATCAGCGTCGCGGCCTATCCCGAAACCCATCCGGCCGCCCGCAGCCCCGGCCACGACCTCGACAATCTGAAGCAGAAGCTCGACGCCGGCGCCAGCCGCGCGATCACCCAGTTTTTCTTTGAAGCCGACGTGTTCCTGCGCTTCCGCGACCGCGCCGCGGCGGCCGGTATCGCGTGTCCGATCGTCCCCGGCATCTTGCCCGTCACCAATTTCGCGCAACTGAAGCGCATGGCGGCGGCCTGCGGTGCCTCGATCCCGGCCTGGCTGGGGGCGCATTTCGACGGACTCGATGACGATCCCGATACGCGCCGTCTCGTCGCCGCCTCGCTCGCCGCCGAGCAATGCCGCCGGCTGCACGCGAGCGGCGTGCACGAATTCCATTTTTACACGCTGAACCGCGCCGACCTTTTGGTCGCGATCTGCCACCTGCTCGGCGTGCGCGCCGCGAAGCCCGCCGGCGCGGCGGCATCAGCAGCATGACCCATCTGCTCGATTACCTCGCCGACCGCGTGCTGTTGTGCGACGGCGCGATGGGAACGCAGGCGCAGGCCCGCAATTTCCGCCTCGTCGAGGATTTCCGCGGCCACGAAAACTGCACCGAAATTCTGTGCGAGAGCCGACCCGATTTTGTCCGCGACGTGCATCGCGGCTATCTCGCCGCTGGCTCGGATGCGATCCAGACCAATTCTTTCGGCGGCTCGCCGATCACGCTGGGCGAGTTCGGCATCGCCGAGAAGGCCTATGCCCTCAATCGCCGCGCCGCCGAACTGGCGCAGGAGGCGATCGCCGAATTCGCGCATGACGGGCGGACGCGCTTTGTCTTCGGCTCGGTCGGGCCGGGTACGCGGCTGCCCTCGCTTGGCCATATCGGCTACCAGGAGCTGGAAGACGCCTTGTCCCTGCAATGCGCGGGGCTCGTCGCCGGCGGCGTCGATGCGATCCTGATCGAGACCTGCCAAGATCCGCTGCAAGTCAAGGCCGCGGTCAACGGCGCCAAGCGGGCGCGCGCGGAGGCGGGAAAGGACGATGTCGCGATCCTCGTGCAACTGACGATCGAGACGACCGGGACGCTCTTGGTCGGCGCCGACATCGCCGCCGCGGCGACGATCGTCGAGGCGCTCGATGTGCCGGTCATCGGCCTCAACTGCGCGACCGGCCCGCGCGAGATGGCCGAGCACGTCAAATGGCTCGGCGAGAACTGGCCCGGACCGATTTCGCTGCAACCCAATGCCGGCCTGCCCGAACTGATCGGCGGCGAAACCCGCTACCCGCTGGCGCCGACGGAGCTGGCGCAATGGCTCGAACGGTTCGTCATCGAAGATGGCGTCAACCTGATCGGCGGCTGCTGCGGCACCGAAGCCCGGCACATCGCCGCGCTCGACGAGATGCTGCGGCGCATCGGCCATGACCGCCCGCGGCCCCGGCCAAAAACCCGCCATCCGCTATGGATGCCCTCGGTCGCCTCGCTCTACAGCCAGGTGCCGCTGCGCCAGGAAAACGCCTATCTGTCGATCGGTGAGCGGTGCAACGCCAACGGCTCGCGCGCCTTTCGCCGCCTCCAGGAAGAGGGCGACTGGGACGGCTGCGTCGAGATGGGGCGCGAGCAGGCCCGCGAAGGCTCGCATACGCTCGATCTGTGCACCGCCTTTGTCGGGCGCGACGAGATCGCCGATATGAGCGAGATCGTCAGCCGCATGCGCGGCGCGGTCAATGCACCCCTCGTCATCGATTCGACCGAATACCCGGTGCTCGAAGCCGCCCTCAAACTCTATGGCGGCAAGCCGATCATCAATTCGATCAACTTCGAAGACGGCGAGGCGGCGGCCGACAAGCGCCTCAGGCTCGCTCGCCGCTTCGGCGCTGCCGTCATCGCGCTGACGATCGACGAAGGCGGCATGGCAAAGGACGCGGACGGCAAATTGCGCATCGCCGAACGGCTCTACGATTTCGCCTGCAACCAGCACGGCCTGCCGCCGTCGGACCTGCTGTTCGATCCGCTGACCTTCACGATCTGCACCGGCAACGAGGACGACCGCCGGCTCGGCCTCCACACGTTGGACGCGATTGAGCGCATCCGCGCGAAGATGCCCGCGTGCCAGATCATCCTCGGGCTTTCCAACATTTCGTTCGGCCTCAACCCGCCGGCGCGGCAAGTGCTGAACTCGGTGTTCCTGCAGCACGCGCTCGACCGCGGCCTGACCGGCGCGATCGTGCATTTCTCGAAAATCCTGCCGTTGCACCGCATTCCGGCAGACGAGGTGCGGGTCGCCGAGGATTTGATCTTCGATCGCCGCCGTGACGGCCCAGGGGACCGATACGACCCGCTCCAGGCATTCATCGCGCTGTTCGAAGGCCGCGCCGGCGACAGGGTCGAAAAGAAAGGCCGGCCGGACAAGCTCGAAGACCGCCTGGCGCAGCGCATCGTCGACGGCGACCGGCGGGAGCTCGAAGCCGATCTCGAACTGGCGATGCAGGCCCACAAGCCGCTCGACATCATCAACGACATCCTGCTCTCCGGCATGAAGACGGTCGGCGAATTGTTCGGCGCCGGCAAGATGCAGCTCCCTTTCGTGCTGCAGTCGGCCGAGACGATGAAGACCGCGGTGCGCTT
>JASIAN010000309.1 GCA_030042035.1 Alphaproteobacteria bacterium
GCTGGTACGTCTACACCAAGCGCCCGCTCGCCGGGCCCAAGGCGGTGCTCGCCTATCTGTCCCGCTACACGCATCGCGTGGCGATCTCGAACCGGCGCCTGATCGCGGCCGATGCGAAGACCGTGACGTTCAAGGTCAAGGACTATCGGATCAACGGACCCGGCCGCTACAAGACCATGACCCTCGACACGCACGAGTTCATCCGCCAGTTCCTGATCCACGTGCTGCCCACCGGCTTTCACCGTATCCGCCACTATGGCCTGCTGGCGAGCGGCGTGAAGGCCGACAACCTCATGCTCGCCCGCAAGCTGCTCGACACCGCCCCGCCGGCGCCCGAGCCTGAGGACATCGCTTCTGAGCCGCCCACAGCCCTTAAGCCGTGCCCGTGCTGCGGCTCGGCCATGCGCATCATCGAGCGGTTCAAGGCAGGCGAGCCGGTGCGACACCGGCCGGCTGCAATGCCCGCCGCCAGCAGGATCGACACCTCATGAGCCCGGGAACCCTCAGTCGCCCCCGCTGTGCCGATCTGTCTTGCGGGTCCACGGCCGGCCGCAACGGCGCTCGTCCAAACCGGCATCCCGCAAGGCCCCGATCGGCCATCCTTGTCGTCGGGCAACTCCGGCCTCATCGCTATCACCGCCTGGCGCCGTAATCATTCCGTCCGCCGCGTCATCCGCAGCGGTAGCCTCGACGACGCTGTCGAAATCCCCATAGAACCCGCGGCACCGCTGCCCCGACATCCCGCGGCTTCCCTCCCTGCAGGCTTTCGGACGACGGCCCCGGTGCGCGTGGCTGGGCTCGTCGTGGGGCCGTCATCCGAAACCCTCTACAACACGTACGACGGCCGACCGTCGCCCGAGACCGGCAGCTCCTGTCCCGATTGCGGCCACTCGCCTTGGCGACACCCGCGAGGCTCACTCGGGATCTCTGACCAAATCGCTCACGGAACCGCGGAACAATGCAGGGTGGAGCTTTGTCAGCGAGCGGGATGGCGCATCTCAGAGGAGCTGCGTACGGCTCGCCTCGTGTCGATCTGGGCGAGCCGGGATAAGTTGCGCACCTGGGACCTGCAATAGGTCGCCGTATTCGGCGTCTGCGCTGTCAGCCGAATGGTGGCGAATAAGATGTGGCGCGAAGCGTGCGGTCCTCGATCTTGCCCACAAGAGGCCCTTGATCGCGGGTCGCGCATTTGATCTCGTCCCATTCCACATCAGCCATGAACGACATCCACGCGCCAGTTTTTGTCGGTTCGTCCGGCCAGCGCAGCAGATAGACGAATTCGATGCAGTCGTCCGTCCGCGCTTCCCACATCGCGGCGATATCGAAGCCGTGCCGCCTCATAATGCGCGCGGCATGGTCACGAAAACGGGCATAGAACGCTTCCTTGGTCGCCTCGAATATTTCGTAGATGCGCAATTGATGGATCATCGTCCCCTCCTCCAGGCGGCTCCCATCGCACGGCCCAGGTCACCTGCTTTGTCGCGACCCTTCTGGCGCCTGGCGCGGCCTACGTCCTTCACGCGCTCGTCGCAGCGGTCACCTGCTTGTGCTCGTCGCGTTGGGTCAGGACGTTCAGCCGTATCCCGATTGCGCACGCCGTGAATGGCGCTGCCGCGAGGATCAGCGGGACCCATATGGACGCGCCCACCATAGCGGCGATGTCGAGCCTGCTGCCCAGCCCGCTGGCATTGGCAACCAGGCCGGCGATTGCCGCACCGAAGGCGATCCCCGCCTGTTGCACCGTGGCGGAGGACGCCGCGGCGACATTGTCCTCGCCGGCTCTCGCACCGCTCATCTCGCGTTGCAGCACAAAGGCCCACGCCGCGCCGATGCCTTAGCCGATGAAGGTGATTGGCAGAAGTAGCGCAGCCGGCGGGCCCCGGAGCCAGGAGCAGCGCCATCCAAACGAGACCGATGCTCATTGCGAACGGACCCGCCACGATGAGCCGGGGGCGCCATTCCTCGGCCAGCGGCGCCCGATCCCGGATTACCGCGCGGCCCTGACCGGCGATATCCGCGGATTGCGGGTCGGCATCGTCAGGCATTTGTACGAGGACGACACGACGGTCGCGCCGGAGGTGCGGGGCGCGCTCGACGAAGCGTACACCGTCTTCCGCTCGCTCGGCGCGGTTCTGGAGGATGTCCCGATCCGGCCGGCGGCGGATTACTACGCCGTCAAGATCACGATCGCCGAAAGCGAGCAATACGCCATCCACGAGGAGGAACTGCGCACGCGCCCCGGCGATTTCGGCGCAGATTTCCTGGGACGCGCACTCCCAGCGGTACTGTACAGCGGGGCCGACTACGTTCAGGCGCAGCGTGAGCGGCGCCTGATGTTGGCGGAAATGGCGCCGATCTACGAGAAGTACGATGTGCTTCTGACACCGACGGCGGCCGGACCGGCGCCTCGGCTCGGAACCTGGCGGACGATCAGCTTTTGGCAGAACTCGTCGCTGACGACGCCGTTCAACGTCACCGGCGGTCCCGCGCTCGCGCAGTGCATGGGTTTCACCGCTTCCGGCTTGCCACTGTCGTTGCAGCTCGTCGGACGCCCATTTGACGAGGTGTCCGTACTGCGCGCGGCTCACGCATACGAGAAAGCGACGAATTGGCGAAGCCGCCGGCCCGACCTCGATCCGGCGGCGACGTTCTCGAACGAGCCGCCGCCAACCGTCCGGCCGGAGCCGGTCAACGAACCTGTGGTACGAGACATCGTCCTGGCCGCCTGTCGCCGCGCCAGGCTGTCACTGAACGACAGCCAGATCGACATGATTTGCGCGGCGGCGCCCTAAGTCATGGCGATGACGCGGCGCCTTCGCCGGGCGCGAGATTTCTGCGAGGAACCGGCCAACATCTTCCACTTCCCCGAGTGAGACACGCCGGGGAGCGCAGACAGAATGACCGATCTCTGAGATTGTCCGTTATGCGGACGCAAGCTCGTGGCCGGCGGTAGCGTCAATCGGCACCATCTCGTGCCGCGCAGCCGCAACGGTCGGGACGCGGCTGCGCTGCACCGCGTCTGCCATACCGCCATCCACGCGGCCCTGTTGGAGAAGGAACTGGTACGGCAGTACAACACAATCGCGCGGGTTGCGTGATCACCCGCAGCCGCGTTGCTTCGTCGCCTGGGTTCGGCGGAAGCCGCCGAAATTCTCGGTGCGCACGCGGAGCGGGCGCTAGCCTATACCGGCGTTTCGGGCGGTGCTTTCGTCGGGATGGGGACATTCGGGGATGCGCGACGAACTCTGGCGCCTGTCCGCCGTCGCGGCTGAAGTGCGGCTGAAGAACCGAGCGATCTATGCCATTGCAGAACCGGGTAACGCCGTTTGGCGACATCGTCGCGATATCGCAACGCGGCCTGTTCACCGGCAACCGCGGGATCATCCATGTCCCGGCAACCAAAAGGCTGCTGACGCGGCGGCGCTGGGCGACCAAGGCGTGGCTCGTCTGCGTCCTCGATTACAAGGGACGGCACCGCGAGGTGATGGGCGGCCGCAGCTGGACCGAGCTGTTCTTTCTCGACGAGGCGGTGGCGCTCGCCGCCGGTCATCGTCCGTGCTTCTACTGCCGGCGCGCTGCTGCCGAGGCGTTTCGCTCTGCCTGGGCGTTCGGGCGGGGAGAAGCGGTGCCGTCGGCGCCGGAGATGGACGCCGTCTTGCACGGGGAACGGCTCGACCACGGACGGAAGCGGCTGCACGCGCTGTTATCTCCTGCCGCGGACTTGCCCGACGGTACCGTGATCGCGGCAGCGGGCGAGGCCTACACCGTGGCGCATGGATGCGCGTTTCGCTGGACACCGGACGGCTATGACCGGGCCGTTAAAATTCCTCGTGCGAGCGCGCTCGTCACGCCACCTTCGACGCTGGGAGCACTCCGTGCCGGCTACCGGCCGGTCCTGCACCCAAGTATCGCGGCAATACAGGTGGCGACGGCCGATGCCTGACATGTTTCCCGAACCGGAATTTGCCCTGGAGCGG
>JASIAN010000310.1 GCA_030042035.1 Alphaproteobacteria bacterium
TTCTCCGCGCAGCATAGCGGCGGCGCGGGTGACGGCGCGCAGGATGCGCGGATGGCTGCCGCAGCGGCAAATGTTGTCGTCGAGCGCCAGCGCGATGTCGCGCCGCGACGGCGCCGGATTGCGGTCAAGTAGCGCCCTTGCCGACACGATGATGCCCGCGAGGCAATAGCCGCATTGCCCAGCCTGCTCGTCGAGAAACGCCTGCTGCAGCGCATGCGGATGGTCAGGCGTGCCGATGCCCTCGATCGTCACGACCGACCGGCCGGCAACAGTCGCGAGCGCCTTGCCGCAGGATTTCGCCGGCTTGCCGTCGAGCAGCACCATGCAGGTGCCGCACTGCTCGAGACCGCAGCCGAATTTCGTGCCGACAAGCCCCAGATGATTGCGCAGCACATCGAGCAGCGGCGTGTCGCCGTCCGCCTCGACCGCGATCGCACGCCCGTTCACGTTAAAAGCAAAGGCCGGCATCAGTCGTACACTCGTCGGTAGAGGTCGATGATTTCGTCGCGCGTCGGCACCCGCGGATTGTTTTGCGGCGAGCCGGAGGCCAAGGCCTGCGCCGCCATGACCGGCAGAAGTTCGTCGTAGCGCGCGCGATCGATGCCGTAGGCCTTCGGGCTCGGCACCTGGAGTTCGTCGTTGAGCGCGCGCAATTCGTCGAGGAGGCGCGCGACCGCCGATTGGCTCCCCTCGCCGTCCGGTGCGATGCCCATCGCGCGGGCGCAATCGGCGTAGCGATCGAGCGCCGCCGGCGCCGAAAAGGCGGTGATCTCTGGCAGCAGCATCGCGTTCGACAACCCGTGCGGCACGTGAAAAAAGGCGCCGATCGGCCGGCTCATGCCGTGCACGAGCGCGACGCTGGCATTGGAAAACGCCATGCCGGCGGTCGTCGCGCCGAGCATCATCGCTTCGCGCGCGGCGCGGTTGTCGGGCGCGGCGCAGGCCGAGCGGATATGGCGGGCGATAAGGCCCATCGCATTCTTTGCCAGCCCGTCGGTGTAGGGGTTGGCGCGGCGGCTGACATAGGCCTCGATCGCATGCGTCAGGCTGTCGATGCCGGTGTCGGCGGTGAGGCGCAGCGGCATCGTCAACGTCAACTCGTAATCGACGATCGCCGCGATGGGACAGCACGCGAGGCCGGCAACCAGCATCTTCTCGTCTGTCTCGGTATCGCTGACGACGGTGAACCGCGTGACCTCGGAACCGGTGCCGGCCGTCGTCGGGATCGCGACGATCGGCGGGCCGAGCGTCGGAATGTCGTTCGGCACCTTCCAGTCGCGCATCCGGCCGCCATTGGCAAAGAGCACCGACATGCCCTTCGCGGTGTCGATCGAGCTGCCGCCGCCGACCGCGACGAGACAGTCGAAATCACCGGCGCGCAGGATCGCGACGCCCTGGTCGATGACCGCGGTCGTCGGATCGGACACGGTGTCGGAAAACACCGCGAACGCGATTTTTGCCTGGTCGAGCAGCGCCGTCGCGCGATCGAGGATGCCGCAGCGCGCGATATAGGGGTCGGTCACGACGAGCGGGCGCGCCAGCCCGAGCCGCGCCAACAGCGCCGGCAGTTCCGCCAAGGCGCCGCCGCCGATCGATAACAGGCGCGGCGCGGTGATCAATGCCGCCATGCGTCCCCTCCCCCCCTTCACGCCGGCTTGCGCAGCAGAAAGCGGATCACGCCCTCCGCTTCCTCGCGCTGCCCCATCATCGTGCAACCTGTTGTCGCGCAGAAATGCTCGAAATCCTTGGGCGCGCCGGGATCGGTCGCCAGGACTTCAAGGACGCCGCCGGCCGGCACGTCGCGCAGCGCCCGCCGCGCCTTCAGCACCGGCAGCGGGCATAAGAGGCCGGTGGCGTCGAGCGTGCGGTCAGGCCGTATCGGCGCTTCACCTTCCGCCTCAGCCATCCTGCCCTCCGCTTCGCTGCGTCCGTGCCCGCCGGCAATCCGCTTTCTAGCGATTGCGGCACGGCGCGGCAACGGCGGCAATCGGCTCTTGCCTTTGCGGCCTTCGGGGCAATCTAGTACGGATTGCCGCAAGCCGCCCTCTGCCGATTGCCGATGCCGATCCAGCTCTACAATTCACTGACCCGCCGCAAGGAGGAATTCGTCCCGATCGACCCGCAGAACGTACGCATGTACGTGTGCGGCCCGACGGTCTACGACCTCGCGCATATCGGCAACGCCCGCGCCGTCGTCGTGTTCGACCAGCTTTACCGTCTCTTGCGCCATACCTACGGCGAGGGGCACGTCACTTACGTCCGCAACATCACCGACATCGACGACAAGATCATCGATGCGGCGCGCGCGAACGGCGAGCCGATCGACGCGCTGACCCGCCGCACGACCGACCTCTTCCATCAGGACATGGCGGCGCTCGGCGCCCTGCCGCCCTCACTCGAGCCGCGCTGCACAGCGCATGTGCCGCAGATGATCGCGATGATCGAGCAGCTCATCGCGACGCAACACGCCTATGCGGCCGAAGGACATGTGCTGTTCGCGGTCGGCTCCTGGCCGCGCTACGGCCGCCTGTCGCGCCGCAGCCGGCAGGAACTTTTGGCCGGTGCGCGGGTCGAAGTGGCGCCCTACAAGCGCGACCCCGGCGATTTCGTGCTGTGGAAGCCGTCCACCCCCGACCAGCCCGGGTGGGACAGCCCGTGGGGGCGCGGCCGGCCGGGCTGGCACATCGAATGCTCGGCGATGAGCGAAGCGCATCTGGGGCCGCATTTCGACATCCACGGTGGCGGCCTCGACCTCATCTTCCCGCACCACGAAAACGAGCTGGCGCAGAGCGAGAGCGCCCACGGCGGCGAGAAATTCGTCAATTTCTGGGTGCACAACGGCTTTCTGTCGGTCGACCAGACGAAGATGTCAAAGTCGCTCGGCAACTTCGTCACCGCGCGCGAGCTCTTGCAGCACGATGTACCGGGCGAAGTCATCCGCCTCGCCCTCCTCTCGACCCATTACCGCGACCCGCTCGATTGGACTGAAGCGAAGCTGGAGCAGGCTGAGCAGGCCGTGTTCCGCTTCTATGTGGCGTTGAACCGGGGAAAGCCGCTGGCCATCGACCTGTCGCCTGGTCCGCCGGCTGTCGTCCTGGAGGCGCTGCAAGATGATCTGAACACGCCGCTCGCATTGACGCATCTCTACGAGCTTGCGCATTCGATCAATCGCTCACACGAACAAGGAGACGCCGCAGGCCGTAGCCGAGATCAAGCGGCACTCGCGGCCGGCGGGCGACTCCTCGGCCTTCTTGGCAGAACGCCCGAGGAGTATTTGAAGGGCGCACAGGCTAGCGACGCAGCGCTGATCGACTCGCGGATCGCCGCCCGCGCGCAGGCGCGGAAAGAGCACCGGTTTGCCGATGCCGACAAGATCCGCGCGGAACTGTTGGCGACAGGCATCGTGCTCGAAGACCGACCCGACGGCACGACCGACTGGCGCCGCGCGTAATGGCGGAAGACACCCCTCACCCTGTCCCTCTCCCCGTTTACGGGGAGAGGGAACCCGGCGGCATCGCTGCGATACGAACGTCGAAGGTAAAGCGAGAGAGCGCCGCATCTCTCCCTCTCCCCGCGCGGCGGGGAGAGGGTCGGGGTGAGGGGCGCCGGCCGGTTTAGCCGATGGCCGGGACGAACAAGAGCCGCGAGGGGGTGACGGGCGGGCCAGCGATCATCCTGGTCGAGCCGCAGCTCG
>JASIAN010000311.1 GCA_030042035.1 Alphaproteobacteria bacterium
AAACCAGATCGGCGACTACCTTGCCGGTCATCGGCGCGGCGGTCATCCCGACATGGCCATGGCCGAAGGCGTAGATCACGTCCGGGCTCGCGGATGAGGCGCCGAGCACCGGCAGCGAGTCCGGCATCGATGGGCGATGGCCCATCCACATCGAGATGCGCTCTTCAGGGTAGCTGGCGGCAAGGCCAGGCAGCATCTTTCGGCCTTGCTCCAACAGAATGCGAGCACGGCGCCAATCGGGGGGAGCAGCGAGACCGGCCAACTCGACGGTTCCAGCAAAGCGCAGACCCAATTCCATCGGCGTCGCGACGAACTTGCCATCGGCGTCGGCGGTCGGCACGTGCGGCATCACCTCCGGGTCGGCGATCATCAGGTGATAGCCGCGCTCGGTTTCGAGCGGCACCTTGTCGCCGAGCGCCGCGGCGAAGCGGCGCGAATGGGCGCCGGCGCTGACGATTGCCGCGTCGGCCGGCAGGTCCCCGGCGCCGCTGCGGATCGCAACGAGACGGCCGCCGTCGAGCCGGAAGCCGGCGGCGCGCGCCGGCACGACGTCGCCGCCGTGCCGGCGGAATGCGGCGACAAGCCTTGTCACGAGCGCCAGCGGGTTCGTCGTGTGGCCGTTCTCGCGCACCAAGAGGCCGCGCACATAGTCGCGCGACAGCGCCGGCTCCAGCTGGCGCAACGCGTCGGCGTCGAATTCGTCGACGACAACCCCATTCTCGCGCCGCAATGTCCACGCGAAATCGTCCTTCGCCAGTGCGGCGGCCGAGCGGTAGACGTAAAGATGGCCCACCTGCTCGATCAAATCGTCAGCGCCGGCGTCACGCGCCAACTCGCGCATCAGGCTGACGGTTGGCGCCAGCAGCGGGCGCAAGGCGCGCGCCGCCGCCCGTACCCTGTCGGGCGACGAGGCGCGTGCAATCCGCGCGAGATACGGCAGGACCGCCGGCAGATAGGTCCAGCGCAGCGCCAGCGGCCCGAGCGGGTCCATTAGCCAATGCGGCAGGTTGCGGATGACGCCCGGCATCGCCGTCGGCGTGACCGACGAGCCGTTGAGGCAGCCGGCATTGCCGAACGAGGCGCCTTCGCCGGGATTGCCTGGCTCGACGAGAAACACGTCGTGCCCGTCGCGCTGCAGCTGCAGCGCAGCGCAGACGCCGACGATGCCGGCGCCGATCACTCCGACGCGCCGCCCCGCGCCCGTTGCCATGCCGCTCCCCGTGGCTTCGCCTAATAGAGGCCGCCAGTGCCGGCGGCCGGGACGTCATGCAGCGGCAGTGGCAACACGGCCGGCAGCGGCGGCGTCGCGATGCCGCCGTCGGACGGCGCCGGGTTCGGCGCGGCGGCGAGCGGCCCCGGCGCCACCTGCAGCCCGAGATCGTGGTTGGTCATCGGGTTGGTGCCATCCTTGAAGGCCAGCCAGATCGCGTTCTCGCCGGGTTCGGGCGGCAGCCCGGTCGTCGGATTGACGCGATAGAGCTCGACGCCGGGCGGGATGCGGAATTCGGTCGGCAGCTGATTTTTCAGCGCGGCGATCATGAAATCGCGGAAAATCGGCGCCGCGACGACCGCGGCCTGCTCACCGTTGCCGAGCGAGACCGGCTGGTCGTAGCCGACAAAGACGCCGGCCGCGAGATCGGGTGTGAACCCCTCGAACCACGCATCGGCAAAATCGCTGGTCGTGCCGGTCTTGCCGGCGATCGGCCGGTCCACCGCGGCGACGGCGCGGCCGGTGCCGCGCGCAACGACCCCCTCCATCATCTGCACGACCTGAAAGGCCGCGGCCGGATCGGCGATCTGTTGGCGTGGATCGGGGATGACGGGTACCGGCTGGCCGTGCCAATCGACGTTGCTGCAGCCGGGGCAGGGGCGATTGTCGGCGCGGTAAATCGTCCGGCCGTTCTGATCCTGCACGCGGTCGACGAGGGTCGGCGTGATGCGCTTGCCGCCGTTGACCAAGATCGCGTAAGCGGTGGTCAGCCGCAGCGGCGTCGTCAGCCCGGCGCCGAGCGACATCGAATAATCGTGCGGCATCGTGTCCATGATGCCAAAGCTCTCGACGGTCTTGGCGAGCGCATCGAGGCCGATGATCGCGGTCGTGCGCGCCGACATGACGTTGATCGAATGTTCGAGGCCGACCAGCATCGTCGTCGGGCCGCCAAACCGGTCCTCGTAATTGTGCGGCTCCCACGGCGGCAGTCCCGGCCCCTGCGGCAGGGCAATCGGCGCGTCGAGGATCAGCGTCGACGGGGTGAAGCCGTGTTCGAGCGCGGTCAGGTAGACGAAGGGCTTGATCGTCGAGCCTTCCTGCCGCTCGGCCTGCGTCGCGCGGTTGAACTGGCTCATCTCGAAACTGAAGCCACCGGTCATCGCCAGGACCCGCCCGGTATGCGGGTCGATCGCGACGAGGGCGCCGGAGACCTCCGGAATCTGACAGAGGTTGTAGAGATGCGCCGGTGCCTCCGCCGCGCCATCGAGGCGGCGCGGAGAGGGTTTGCCTGGAGCGGCGGCGAGCGGGGCGACGAGCACCAGATCACCCGGCTTGACGACATCGGCCGGCCGGCGCGGATAGGGGCCGAGCGTGCCGTCCTGGCGCAGCGGCCGCGCCCAGCGCATCGCGGAAAACGGGATCCAGCCGGTGGCGCCGCCCTTGAGGCCGATCGCGGCGCCAGCCGCTGCGTCGCGCAGCACGACAGCCAGCCGCCAGCCGACCGCGTCGGCGCCGGCGGGCAGTTCTTGTTCGGCGAGGCGCCGCGGCCAACCGGGCGCCGGATCGATATGGCCGACCGCGCCGCGCCAGCCGCCGTGCCCGCGGTCGTAGCGAACGAGGCCGTCGCGCAACGCCTTGTCCGCCGCCTTCTGCATCGCGGGATCGAGGCTTGTGCGCACTGTCAGGCCGCCCTCGTACAGCATCTTCTCGCCGTAGCGTGCGACGAGCGCGCGGCGCACTTCCTCGGCGAAATACGGCGCGTTGACGATCTCGGTCGGTTCCCGATGGCGCAGTACGAGCGGCGTCGCCTTGGCCGCAGCCGCCTGTGCGGCGGTGATGTAGCCGTCCTCCGCCATACGATCGAGCACCCAGTCGCGCCGCGCCTTGGCCGCGGCGGGGAAGAGCTCGGGGTTGTAGTTGTTGGGCGCCTTCGGCAGTCCGCCGAGAAAGGCCGCCTCGCCGAGCGTCAGCTGGTCGAGCGATTTGTCGAAATAGGTCAGCGCCGCCGCCGCGACGCCGTAGGCCCCGGCGCCGAGATAAATCTCGTTCAGGTAGAGTTCGAGGATGCGGTCTTTCGGCAGCGCCGCATCGATTTTTGTCGCGAGCAGGATTTCCCGGATTTTGCGGGCGATCGACAGCCGGTTCGACAACAGCATGTTCTTCGCAACCTGCTGGGTGATCGTCGAGGCGCCGATCGGCCGGCGATGATTGATGAGGCGGCCGATATCGACGAAGGCAGCGCGCAGGATCGACAGCGGATCGATGCCGTGATGGGTATAGAAATTCCGGTCTTCGGCGGCGATGAACGCCTCGCCGACCCGCTTCGGAATGGCGGCGATCGGTACGAACAGCCGCCGCTCGGTCGCGTATTGCGCCAGCAGACGACCGTCGCCGGCCAGCACGCGGGTCATGACCGGCGGCTGGTAGTGCGCCAGCTGCTGGTAATTCGGCAGATCGCGCCCAAAATACCAGATTGTCAACCCGGCAAAGAGGCCGCCGGCGATGGCGGCCAGGACCGCGCAGACAAACAGGATTCGAACGATTTTTACCATCGCCCGCAACAGCGCCGGCTTCTCACGCGACCGCGGCGGCAGGCGCCCCCCCGATCCGCGAACGGCGCGTTATGCGCCAAGCCGATGACTATTCCAAGGCGGTTGCGGCAGCGCGCCGCGCCGGAGCGGCGCCTCCGAGCAGGAAATCGTTGTCGCGCGGGCGATTGGCCGATACATTGCATGGCGCGAATCCGCCAACCGGGCCTGCGCCCGGAGGCCGTGCGGTGGGTGCCAGGGGCGGCGAGTTTCTGCCGTCGCGCACTGTCGCAGGGTCAGGCATGCCGGTCGTACGAACCTGAAGCCGAGGGTGTCTGCCGACGCGACGCCAAACCAGAAAATTCAGCGACGCCATGATCCCAGACGTTCCCGGCTTCCATCGCCGTTATTTTCATCCCAACAGCACCGCGCCGCCGGCCGCCGCATGGGCAGCCGCAGTCGCGCGCTCCGGAGTTCCGTCCGCATGGCAAAGCGTATGCTTATCGATGCCGCCCACCCCGAAGAAACCCGGGTGGTGGTGACCAGCGGCCCACGTCTCGAAGATTTCGATTTCGAGTCGTCCACAAAAAAGCAGGTCAAAGGCAACATCTATTTGGCAAAGGTTACGCGGGTCGAGCCGTCGCTGCAAGCCGCATTCGTCGATTACGGTGGCAGTCGGCACGGTTTCCTGGCGTTCAGCGAAATTCATCCGGACTATTACCGGATCCCGATCGGCGACCGGCAGTTCGCAGAGGACGAGCAGCGCGCCGAACAGGACGCTGTCGCCGAGACCGCCGGTGTTCCTGACGACGCCGACGAGGAAGGCGGCGCACCGCTCGCGGCGACGCTGCCCGAACCGGTCCGCGTCCCTGAGACCAGCGGCGAGGATGACGCCGCAGCCGAACCGGGCGACAGCGACACGACCGTCAGCGTGCCGGAGGAGATAGCGGAGGAGACAGAGGCGTCGGCGTCGGACGTTGCGGCGTCGATTGCCGGGACGCCCGGGACCGCGCCGCCGCGTCCTACCGCGGCCGGCGAAGAACCGGCCGCTACCGCGTCGCTCGATGATGGAGGCGACGTTGCGGTTGCGGCCGAATGGGACCTCGCAACCAAAGCCGGCGCGGCTGGCGGTGGACTGATGCTTGCCGCTGTACCGCCGGAGGTTGAAGTGGAAAGCCCTCGGGAACCGCCGGTGATCGCGCTGCATGCCGGCAGCCCGGCGCGGTTCGTCGCCGGCCCCGATGATTTCGCCGAGCCCATGTTGGAGATTTCCGACGAGGCGAACGGCGACAAAAACGGTGAGGCCGAGCGCGAGGCCGCGGCCGCTCGTGTTGAAACCTTTGGCGGCGACGAGGTCGAGGAGGTCGAGGAGGCGGACGCCGACGAGCGCCGCCGCTTCCCGCCAGCGCGCCATTACAAGATCCAGGAGGTCATCAAGCGCCGCCAGATCATGCTGGTGCAGGTTGCCAAGGAGGAGCGGGGCAACAAGGGCGCGGCGCTGACCACCTATCTGTCGCTTGCCGGCCGTTACTGCGTGCTGATGCCAAACACCAATCGCGGCGGCGGCGTGTCGCGCAAAATCACCAGCATCACCGATCGCAAGCGCCTCAAAGAGATCCTTGAAGAGCTCGAAATCCCCGATGGCATGGGGGTCATCGTGCGCACCGCCGGCGCCGAGCGCTCGCGGGCCGAGATCAAGCGCGACTACGAATACCTGTTGCGGCTGTGGAACGAGATCCGTGACCTCACGCTGAAATCGACCGCGCCGGCGCTGATCTACGAGGAAGGCAACCTGATCAAGCGCTCGATCCGCGACCTCTATACCCGCGACATCGACGAGGTGCAGGTCGAGGGTGAAGAAGGCTACCGCACGGCCAAGGCGTTCATGCGCATGCTGATGCCGAGCCATGCCAAGCGGGTGCAGCCCTATCGCGAGGAGCAGGTCGGCCTGTTCCATAAATACCAGGTCGAAAGCCAGATCGACGCGATCCATTCGCCGGTCGCCCAGCTGCGCTCTGGCGGCTATGTCGTGATCAACCAGGCCGAGGCGCTGGTCGCGATCGACGTCAATTCCGGCCGCGCGACGCGCGAGCGCAACATCGAGGAAACCGCGCTGCGCACCAACCTCGAAGCGGCCGAGGAGATCGCCCGGCAGTTGCGGCTGCGCGACCTTGCCGGGCTGATCGTCATCGATTTCATCGACATGGAGGAGCACCGCAATCATGGCGCCGTCGAGCGCCGGCTCAAGGAGGCGCTGAAAAACGACCGCGCGCGCATCCAGGTCGGCCGCATCAGCGCCTTCGGCCTGCTCGAGATGTCGCGGCAGCGGCTGCGGCCGTCGCTCGCCGAGGCCTCGACCCAGCCCTGCCCGCATTGCGCCGGGACCGGCCTGATCCGCTCGACCGAATCGACCGCACTTTACGTGCTGCG
>JASIAN010000312.1 GCA_030042035.1 Alphaproteobacteria bacterium
CCGGCGGTCTGCGCCAGGTCTCCCTGCGATCCCGGGCCGTAACTCGAGCTGCTCATGCTGCTGCCCGCCCCGGCCATTCCGGCGCCCGGCGGGCCCGGCGGCGGAGGCGGCGGCGTGCTGCTGCAAGCGGCGAGCATCAACAAGGCCCCTGCCAGGGCAACGAAGCGTCCAACCATGATCGAACCCCCTTGTTGCTATGGTGCCGGCGCTGTCGTTATGCCCGCCGGCCGCCCTCGTGCCGGCAGCGCGCGGCGGCGGACTATATCGTTCCTGATTACTGAAGCAATGGCGACCACGCCGGGTCCGACGCCGGTCCCGGCGTCGGCACCTCGCGCTTGTTGTACCCGGTCAAATCGATCGTGAAGAGCCGCGGCGCGCCGCCGTTGCCGCTCGCGTCCATCGGCCCTTCGCGGAAGTACATCAGCACCCGGCCGTTCGGCGCCCAGGTCGGCCCTTCGACGAGGTAATCCTGGGTCAACAGCCGTTCTCCGGAGCCGTCCGGCCGCATCACGCCGATATAAAACGTGTCGCCGTCGATCTTCGTGAAAGCGATCAGATCGCCGCGCGGCGACCACACCGGCGTGCCGTATTTGCCTGAGCCGAAACTGATGCGGTGAGTGCCGCCACCGCCGGCACTCATGACATAAAGCTGCTGCGAGCCGCCGCGATCGGAATTGAACACGACCTGGCTGCCGTCCGGCGAGTAGCAGGGTGAGGTATTGATCGCGTCGCCGCTCGTCAGCCGGCTGAGGCCGCCACCGCCGAGACCGATCGTGAAAATGTTGCTGGCGCCGCCTTCGGCGCGGCTGAAGATCAGCCGGCCGCCGTCGGGCGAGAAGCGCGGCGCGAAGGTCATGCCCGGAAAGTTGCCGATCGACCGCCGCTGCCCGGTTTCGAGGGTCATCAGATAGACGTTCGGCTGGCCGCCGGCATAGGACAGATAGGCGATCTCCTGCGCCGACGGCGCAAAACGCGGCGTCAGCACGATATAGCGGCCGTCGGTCAGATAGCGGTTGTTGGCGCCGTCCTGGTCCATGATCGCGAGGCGCCTGATGCGGTTTTGCGCCGGCCCTGAATCGGCGATATAGGCAATGCGCGTGTCGAAGTAGCCTTCTTCGCCGGTGATCCGCTGGTAGATCGCGTCGGCGATCTTGTGCGCGATGCGGCGCCAGTTGGCCGGCGTCGTCGTATAGGCGAACCCAGTGAGCTGCTGCCCGGCGAGAACGTCCCACAGCCGGAATTCGACCTGCAGGCCGTTGCCCTGGTCCTGCGCCGAACCGGTGACGAGCGCCTGCGCGCCGAGCGGCTTCCAATCGGCGAAATTGGGCTGCGATCCGGCCGAGACAGCCGCGAGAAAACTGTGCGGATCGAGCGGCCGGAACAGGCCCGAGCTCTGCAAGTCTTTGGTCACGACGCCGGCGATGGCGGCGCCGGCCTGGCCGGCCGCGCCGCCGCCGGCAAAGGCCGGGATCGCGATTGGCACCGGCTGGATCTGGCCGCGGGTAATGTCGAGCCGCAGATCGGCGCGGGCGGGCAGGGCCGGCAGCAGCAGCGCCACGGCCGATCCGAGGCAAACCCGCCGGCTCATACCGCGCTGGAGGGGCCTCGCCCGGATAACCGCACTCATAAGAGATCCTTCGGGTTGAAGAACAGGTCGAGGATGTGCCAGGCCTGATATTGGTCTGGCGGCAGCTTCAGCGGGTTTTCCGGCCCGGTGCATTGCGGGTTCAGCACGGCCCGCTTGGCGCTGTCGGCGGCGGCGCGGAAGAACGGGTCGGTGGCATAGCGGGCGGTATCGACGATCGTCGCGGCGTGGACCGTGCCGTCGGGATTGACGTCCGCCTTGAGCTCGACGACGAGGTCCTTGGCGTCGCGCGCGCCGGCGGGCACGTCCCAGCAGCGTTCGATCTGCTGGCGCAGGAGGTCGAGCTGGCTTGCCGTCAGCTGGCTGCCAAGCGCCGCTTTCGGCTGCGCCGAAGCCTCCGTGGTCGCCGCCTCCTGATGCGGTGAGGGCGGCGTGTCCGCCGCTGCGTCGTCGTGCTGCGTCAGGTTTTTCAGCAGCGCGTCGAACCGCGCGAGCTGCGGCTGAGGCTGGTCACGCGGCCGGTCCTTCAGCCTGTTGAGCAGCTTTTCAAAGGCCCGCGCGTCGGCCTTGCGCACCGCCGGCCGCGCTGCGTCATGCGGTTGCAACGCAGCCAATTTCGGCTTCGGTTCGGGGATCGGCGGCGGCGCTTTGGCGACGACCGGCTCCGGCCGCGGTTTCAGCGGCGGCGGCGGCGGCGCTTTTGTTGCGACGGGCTCCGGCCGCGGTTTCAGCGGCGGCGGGGGTGGTGGCGGCGCGGCCGCGGGTGGCGCCGCGGCGGTGGGGTGCAGATGCGGCTGTGGTTTCGGCTTCGGCGCCGGCGGCGCCTTTGCCGGGATCGGCCGAGCCTCGCGTCGTGGGCGGAACGGGTTCGGACGGGTCGCACGGGTGTCCGGCGCGATCCTCACCAGATCGACGGCGATGGGCGTCTCCTGCGGCGGCGGCGGACCAAACAGGCTCGGCAAGCCGAAGGCAATGACGGCGACGAGGCCGATATGCAGCGCCGCCGACAGCATGAGCCCGCTCGGCTGGATATCGGGGGCCGGTCGGCCGGCCGGCGCGCCCCGCGCGGCGTCGCGCTCGATCGTGATCGCGCTCATCGCCGCCGCCCCGCACCTCTCAGCGACGCAGCGCCGCCGCGCGGCTCGTCAGCGGCGCCGCGACCAGCGACACTTTGTGAAACCCGGCGGCGGTGACAAGGCTCATGACCTCGAGCACGCGCCCATAATTGATGTCCTTGTCGCCGCGCACATAGAGCACCGCATCCGGGTCGCTGCCGGTGATCAGCCGCAATTTTTCGACGAGTCCGTCGATCGGCACGCTGGCGTTCTGCACGAACACCGTGCCCTCGCGATTGACCGTGATCGTCAACGGCTCTTTCGGCTCGTTGAGCGGCGATGCCTTGGTCTGCGGCAGATCGACCGGGACCCCGACCGTCAAGAGGGGCGCGGTCACCATGAACACGACGAGCAGCACAAGCATGACATCGACAAGCGGCGTCACGTTGATCTCGGACATGGGGCGATAGCGCCCGCGGCCGCGCCCGCCGCCGCTGTACACCGGCGCCGCCATCCTCACGGCCTCTCGTCAAGCTGGCGCGACAGGATCGCGCTGAATTCGGTGGCAAATGCTTCGAGCCGGCCGGCATAGCGGCCGAAATCGGTCGACAATTTGTTGTAGGCAATGACCGCGGGGATCGCCGCCACGAGGCCCAGCGCGGTCGCGAACAGCGATTCGGCGATGCCCGGGGCGACGACGGCAAGGCTCGTGTTCTTTGCCGCCGCGATCGATGAGAAGCTGTTCATGATGCCCCAGACCGTGCCGAACAGGCCGACAAACGGCGCGGTGGCGCCGACCGTCGCAAGAAATGCCATAAAGCGCTCGACCCGGTCCATTTCGCGGCCGACCGTCACATTCATGACCCGTTCGATGCGTTGCTGCAGGCTGGAGCGCATGCTCTGCGTGCCGAGCAGCCCCTTCGCGGCGCTGCGGCGCCATTCGCGCATCGCGGCGGCGAAGACCGCGCTCATCGGGTCGAGCGGCCGCTGTCCGACGCGGTCATAGAGATCATCGAGCGAGCCGCCCGACCAGAAGGTCTCTTCAAAGCTCGAAGCCGCTTGGCGCAGGCGCCTCAGCCGCAGCGTCTTGTCGAAAATGACAGCCCACGACCAGAACGAGGCGGCCAACAGCAGGAACAGGACAAGTTTGACAATGCTGTCCGCCTGCAGGAAGAGATCGACGAGCGACAGACTGGACGACACGGTACCGGGAAGTGCGGAGGTTTCGATCGGGTGCATTGTGGCGGCCTTTTATGGCGTCTTTTGGACTGATGATGGCGTTACCGTGGAATGCGCCGCAGAATTGAGCGCAGCGCGCAATCCGCCGGGAATGCGGCGCGGCCGTCCGTCCTGCCCGATACACGCGACGAGGATCTCGATTGCGGCCAGCACGGTATCGCTGCGGCGAATCTGCTGGTCGAGCAAGAGTGTCGCGCCGCCGACCTCCAGGACGCGGGTCGCGACGGTGAGCCGGTCGTCGAGCCGCGCCGGGGCGCGATAGTCGGCCGACAGGCGGCGCACCGTGAACAGCGTGCCGAGCTCGGCGGCGATCGCGCTGTGGGCGAAGCCGAGTTCGCGCATCATCTCGGTGCGGCCGCGCTCGGCGAATTTGAGGTAATTGGCATAATAGACGATGCCCGAAGCGTCGGTGTCCTCGTAATAGACGCGCAGCGGCAGCGTGTGCACCGGGACGCAGGCCGGCGCAGTCGTCATCGGCGCTTCTTGCCCAGTCATGAAAAGTCGTCATGCCCAGCCCACGGGTCCGCGCTCCGCGCGGCCCGAGGACAAGCCCGAGGACAAGCCTTGCACCCGGCATCCACGCGGCGCCGTGGATGGCCGGGACACGCCCGGCCGTGACGGTTTGGGATGAAAATCCAATTCACTCCTCGCTCTCCGCGGGCAGGGCGGCGAGCAGGTCGAGCTGGGCGGAGAGGCTCTGCGGCATCGGCAAGTCGAGATGGCGGAACGCGGTTTCGGTCACCAGCCGGCCGCGCGGCGTGCGCTGGATAAACCCCTGCTGGATCAGGTAGGGCTCGATGACTTCTTCGATCACGTCGCGCTGCTCGGCCAACGCCGCCGCCATCGTGTCAACGCCGACCGGCCCGCCGCCATAGTGTTCGGCGATGGCGCGCAGATAGCGGCGGTCCATGCCGTCGAGGCCGCGCCTGTCCACATCCAGCCGCTGCAGCGCCGCATCGGCGGTCGCGGCATCGACGCTCTGCCAGCCGCCAACCGCCGCAAAATCGCGAATGCGGCGCAGCAGGCGCATCGCAACCCGCGGCGTGCCGCGGGCGCGGCGAGAAATTTCGGCGGCACCGTCGGCCTGAAGAGCGAAATCGAGGAGGCGGGCCGCCCGCGCGATGATCAGCGCCAACTCGTCCGGCTCGTAAAACTGAAGGCGCAGCGGGATGCCGAAACGCTCGCGCAGCGGCCGGGTGATGAGGCCGGATCGGGTCGTCGCACCGACCAGCGTGAAATGCGGCAGGTCGATGCGAATGGAGCGCGCGCCCGGCCCCTCGCCGATGATCAGATCGAGCTGAAAATCCTCCATCGCCGGGTAGAGGATTTCTTCGACCGGCGGCGCCAGGCGATGAATCTCGTCGATGAACAGGATGTCGCGCGGCTGCAGGTTGGTGAGCAGCGCCGCCAGGTCGCCGGCGCGTTGGATAACCGGTCCCGAGGTCGCGCGGAAGCCGACCCCGAGTTCGCGCGCGACGATTTGCGCCAGCGTCGTCTTGCCGAGGCCCGGCGGGCCGACGAACAGCACGTGGTCGAGCGCCTCGCGGCGGCCTTTCGCGGCGGCGATGAAGACTTGCAGGTTGTCGCGCAGCTGGCGCTGGCCGACGAATTCGTCGAGCGCCAGCGGCCGGATCGACGCGTCCGGTGCGTCTTCGCCGTCCTTCTCGGCCGCAACGAGCCGCGCCGCCGCCTCGCTCACGGCACCGCCGCCCGTTTGCCGAGCTCCTGCAGCCCGGCGGTGATCAGCGCCTCGACCGCGGCGCCGTGGCCGAGCCGGCGAGCCGCCGCCGCAACCGCGCCATAGGCCTCGGCGCGGCCGATCTTCAGGTTCTCCAGCGCCGACACGGCATCGGCGATGGCGCCGGTGTCGCCCGCCCCGGCCGGCGCCGCACCGGCAGCGATCGGTGCCGCCGACGGCAGCGCAAGCCCGCCTGCCTTGTCGCGCAATTCGTTGACGATGCGGGCGGCAAGCCGCGGCCCGACGCCATCGGCGCGCGCCAAGACCGCGCGGTCCTGCGCGACGATCGCAACGGTCAGCGCGTCCGGCGCGATCGCCGACAGGATCGCCAGCGCGAGCCGCGCGCCGACCCCCTGCACGGTCAGCAGCAGGCGAAACCAGTCACGCTCTGCGGCATCGATAAAGCCGTAGAGATGGATATGGTCCTCGCGCACATGCGTCTCGATCAACAGGCGCACCGCAGCGCCGGGCCGCGGCAGCGCGCTCAGCGTGCGGGCCGAGCAGAACGCGAGATAGCCGACGCCGCCGACATCGATGACCGCGCCCTCCGACCCCACCGAATCGAGAATCCCGGAAAGCCGCGCGATCACTGGGCAAGGCTCCGGGCGCGGCTAATGGCGTGCATCGTCGCGGCATGATGGGCATGGCAGATCGCGACGGCCAGCGCATCGGCCGCATCAGGTTCGGCGATCGCGCAGCCCGGCAACAGGCGGCGCACCATCAGCTGCACCTGCTGCTTGCCGGCGTGGCCGGCGCCGACCACCGATTTCTTGATCAGGTTCGCCGAATATTCGGCGACCGGCAGGCCGCGCTCGGCCGGCGCCAGCAGCGCAACCCCGCGCGCCAGCCCGAGCCGCAGCGTCGAGGCGGCATTCTTGTTGACGAAGGTCTCCTCGACCGCGGCCTCGTCGGGGCGAAAGCGGTCAAGGACGTCGCCGAGCTGGCGGAACAGCGCGACGAGACGCTCGGCCAGCGATAGATCGACGGGCGCATGCGCGACGCCGTCGGCGACATGCGCCAACCGATTGCCGGCGACCTCGATGATCCCCCATCCGGTATGGCGCAGCCCGGGATCGAGCCCGAGAACCCGCATCGTTTTGTCGTGTCCCCCCAACCGCAGCGAAGATCAGGCGCTGAGCCGCACCATCACATCGTCGCCGACCTCAAAATTGGCAAAGACATTCTGCACGTCGTCGCTGTCCTCCAGTGTCTCCAAGAGTTTGAAGAGGCTCGTCGCAGTCTCCTCGTCGATCGCCGCGCTGGTCTTCGGCCGCCACGCGAGACGCGCCGATTCGGCCGGGCCGAAGCGTTCTTCGAGCGCGTCGCGCACATGGTTGAGATCGTCCGGGGCGGCGATGACGACATGACTGTTGGCATCGCTCTCGACATCCGCCGCCCCGGCTTCGATCGCCGCGTCGAGCATCTCTTCGGCGCTCGCTGCTGCGGCGGGATAGACGATTTCGCCGACACGATCGAACATGAAGCCGACACTGCCGGTCTCGCCCAACGCGCCGCCCGCCTTTGTGAACGCGGCGCGCACGTCGCTGGCGGTGCGGTTGCGGTTGTCGGTCAATGCCTCGACAATGACCGCGACGCCGCCCGGCCCATAGCCCTCGTAGCGCACCTCGTCATAGGCGTCGGCGCCCTCGCCGCCGGCGCCGCGCTTGATGGCGCGCTCGACCGTATCCTTTGGCATGTTAGCCTGCCGCGCCGCGACAACAGCGGCGCGCAGCCGCGGATTGGCGGCAGGGTCGGCGAGGCCGGAGCGGGCCGCGGTCGTCAACTCACGGATTATCTTGGTGAACACCTTGGCGCGCTTCTTGTCCTGCGCGCCCTTGCGATACATGATGTTTTTGAATTGCGAATGGCCGGCCATCCCCGCCTTTCCCGAGCCACGAATGCATGCCTGGCGGCGAGATTAACGCGATCCGGTTGCGACCGTCAGCCACTTGTTCGACGGCGGCCGCCTAACAAGCCAATATGGCAGGATTGCGGCGATCGCGGTGCGGAGTGGAGCCGCCTCGGCCGTCGGCGTGGCAACACCTCCGTGGCCCTGCATCGCAGGTGGGCGCCGTGTACCGCGGCCACGACCGCGCCAGGGACAGCTCCCAAGAGGTAGATAACGGCCCCGGGGTCTCATGCGGCCTGACGCACCGCGCAGCCCCACTCCGGCGCTTTACCTAGGACGACTCGATGCGCGCCGCAATGCTCTCGATACGCTCGGCGATGCTGCGGATGCCCGAGGCCGCCGCCGCATCCGCAGCGGACCCGGCCTGGGCGCGGGCGCGCTCCTGCTGCAGCGCCTCGTTGGCGTCCGACAATTCGTCGGCGATCGTCAGCGCCGCCAGGAGGATGAGGCGCGCTTCGCCGACCTGGCCGACCGTCTTGGCGAATTCGCCGACCCGGGCATCGAGGTATTGCGCGAGGCGGCGGATGCGCGGTTCCTGGCCGTCGGTGCAGCTCAGCGCGAACTCGCGGCCGTTCACCTTGACAACGACCTGGCCCATCTCACCCCTCCGGTTCGAGCAGCCGCCCGAGCCTGTCGAGTGCGGCGTCGACATGCGCCGCGATGCCGGCCGCTGCCGCGGCGACTCGCGTCTCCCCATCGGCGATCTCGCGCAGCCGGCCCGACGCCGCTTCCAGCCGCGCGACGGCGTGCTGCAGCCGGGTGATCGCGTCGTCAAGTTCGCTCATCGCCGGAGCTTAGGAATCTGCGGGTTGGCTCGTCAACGCACCGAGCGCCGCTAACCCGCGACAAAACTCAGCGTCGTATTGAACGCCGCGGCGGCCGGCACAATGATTCGGCGGGCCTCCCGCTGCACGCCCGCGACGGTGCGCAGCCGCTCGGCGGCAGCGTCAAGCGAGCCGACCCGCAATTCGAGAGCGGCGAGATAGTCGTCCCGCCCCGCCGGCGCGGCGGCCGCGGCGGCGCCGAATTCCGCCGCAATTGCGGCAGGCCGCATCAATTCGACCCGCGCTTCGCCGGCCGCGAGGCTGCATGCGCCATTTCGCTCGGAGAGCGCAGCGGCGCCGAACAGCGCCGCAAACAGCGCCGCGCTGCGTGGCGGCTCGGCGGCAGCGACGACGACGCGGGCGATCGCCCGCGCGCCGTTCGGGTGTGCCTGCCATTCCGGCCGCCACACCAGTTCCGGCGTCAGATGCTCGCAGAAATAGACGCGCCCCATGCCGGTCTTTGCAGGATCGAGCCGCGTCGTGCGGAATGTCGCGTCGCGCTGCGTGCCCTTCACATCCACGGGGCGCGAAAAGCGCTGCACCGGCAATACCGGCAGGCCGGCGGCTGCGGCTTCGGCGTGAACCTCATCGGCATTCGCGGTTTTGAACACGAGGCCGTTGAGCCCCAGCGGGAACCGCGCCAATTCGCTGCGGATCGTGCCGCCTTCGCCAAAGCCGAGCAATTCCAGGTAATCGGTCGCGAACATCGCCAGATGGTTCATCGAGCCGAGCGTATGATAGCCCCGCGGCGTCAGCAGAAAGCCGAGTTCGGCGAAGCTGCGCGCCGCTTCGTCCATGCGGTCGCGCACGTCGATGACGACATGATCAAGAACGGGCGGCGGGAGCGGCACGGCCGGAGGTCCGTCATTGCGTCGCGCGGCGCAACCCTAAAACGCTCTCTGCCGCGCCGCAAGAACACCTGATCAGAAGGCTCGCATGAGGGCGGCGATATTGGCGTCGCGGTGCGGCGGGACGGCAAAAAGGTTGAGCGGCTCCGCGATCGCAACACGGTCCGCGACCGCAAGCGGCGCCAAGCAAAGCTCGCCTTGGTGGCTGCCGGCTGCGAGCCCATCCGCTGCACTTTGCCGCCAGGCAAGCCGATAGAGGCGGTAGCCCATCTCGGTGAGCAACCGCAGCGGCGCCAGCATCGCGCCGGCGTGCATCGGTTCGTAGCGACTCTCGATCACGACAAGCGGTTGATGGCGGGCGAATGTGCGCTTGCCGCCGGCGAGGACCGCCATCTCGTGCCCCTCGACGTCAATCTTGACCAGGCTGGGGGGCGGCAGGTCCAGATCGTCGAGGCGCCGCACCCGAACGCGATCGACGGCGCCGCGATATTCGCCCCCGACGACCCGTGCCAAATAGCTGTGCCTTTCCCGGGTCGCCAACGCCTCGCCCTCGCGATCCGACAGGCCGAACCCGTGCACGATCACGCACGACGAGAGCCCGGCCGCGGCAATCACGTGCCGGAGATCGGCGACGGTCCGCGGCGCCATCTCAAAGGCATGAACGACCCCGCGAAATCGCGGCTCGCCACCCAGCAACAGCGGATAATACCCCCAGTTGGCGCCGATGTCGTAGACGGCCTCCAGTTGCGGCGCGGCGGCGATCAGCAGCGCGCTGACCTCCGGTTCGACGCCATCACCCTGATGAACGGCGTTCGCATAGGCGAGAAACGCGGTATTGGCAGAGCCGACCTCGATGATTGTGCCGTTGCCGAGGCGCAGGACCGCCGGCGCCGGCAACCCGACCTGCTGGTGCAAGAAATGGAACAGCTCGCGCATTGTTTTGCGCCGCAGTCGTGCGAGCGGGCGAGAGGGTTTCGCCGCCAGCATCGCGCGCGCCAACCGGGCGCGCAGCACAATAGAGGCCGGATCCCGCCAGCTGACCGCGATCCGCCCGCCGCTCGCCGGCGCAGTGATGCCATCCGGCGATAATGACACCTCGCGTCTCCCGACCACGCCCGCCCGATTTCCGCCGCCGACCGACCGTCACCCTGCCAGTTCGCGGCGGACGATCGCAGCGCCCTCGGCGAGCGCCCGCAACTTGCCGAAGGCGGTGTCGCGCGGCAGGTACTTCATGCCGCAATCGGGCGCTGCGACGAGCCGCTCGGGTGGCACGTACTGCAGCCCGGCGCGCAGCCGCGCGGCGACCGTCTCGGGCGTTTCGACCGCCGGATCGCTGAGGTCGAGCACGCCGAGCACGATCGTCTTGCCGGCCAAATCCTTCAGCACGCCGAGGTCGAGCCGCGGTTGCGCCGCCTCGATCGAAATCTGCCCGGCGGTCGTGTCGGCGAGCTGCGGCAGGAAGGCATAGGCGCTCGGCTTGTCGCGCACCGAGGCGGCATAGCCAAAGCACAGATGAATGATCGTCGGGCCGGCAATGCCCTGGAGCGCGCGGTTGATCGCATTGACACCCCAGCGCTCGGCCTTGTCGGGCGCGGTGCGCACCCACGGCTCGTCGAGCTGCACGACATCGACCCCGGTCGCTTTCAGCGCCTGCAATTCCTCGTTGACGGCGACGGCGTAGTCCATCGCCATCTCCTCTTCATCTTTGTAGAACGCGTTCTCCGCCTGCTGCGACAGCGTGAACGGGCCGGGCAGCGTGATCTTCGTCGCATGGCGGGCATGCGCCAGCAGAAACTCGGCGTCGCGCACTTCGACCGGGCCGCGGCGGCGGATGCGGCCGACGACGCGCGGCACCGGCGTCACGCGCCCGGTGCTGCCGCGCACCGCGCCCGCATGCTCGGCATCGATGCCGTCAAGCGCCAGCGCAAAGCGATTGGAATAGCTCTCGCGGCGCATCTCGCCGTCGCTGACGATATCGATGCCGGCGCGCTCCATGTCGGCGATCGCGACGATCGTCGCGTCGTCTTGCGCCGCCTCGCGCTGGTCCTCGGGGATGCGCCAGATGTCGCTGGCGCTGACGCGCGGCACGCCGTGATCGGCGAGCGCGGCGCGATCGACGAGCCAAAGCGGCTGCGGATAGCTGCCGACGACGGTGGTCGGGAGGGGATGCATCGGATAGGTCATGACGCGAAATCTAGCAGCATCGCGGCGCCCGCGTCCCGCGGTTTCGGATCGCGCCAAAGCCGCGCGAAGCCGGCTTAACTCCCGCATTTGCTTAATCTCTTGTTTAGCAACGGCGTGAGTAAATGCCCCCGCCAGCCGCAAAGCGAGGCCAACGCAGCCGGTAATTCCTGCCGCACGGGGGAGATCATGCAGATCGGCGACATGCTCGATCGCAAAGGCCATCAGGTCTATGCGGTCAGTCCGGAATCGACGGTGCGCGACGCGGCCACCCAGATCGCGGAGCACAACATTGGCTCGACGGTCGTCACCGATGCCGAGGGGAAGCTCGTCGGCATCCTTTCCGAACGCGATCTCGTGCGGCTCTTGGCGGAGCATGGCGACGACCTGCTCGACCGCTGCGTCGGCGGCGTGATGACCGCAGCAGTCGTGACCTGCGGGCCCGAAACGACGGTCCATGCGGCCTTGTCGCTGATGGCCTCGCACCGTATCCGCCATGTTCCCGTCGTGCGGGACGATGCGGTGGTGGGGCTGATCAGCATCCGCGACGTGCTGGAATTCCGCCTGGAGAGCCTTGAAGAGAATTTTGCCTCGCTGCTGCGCGGCAAACGCGAGGCGGCGCAGGCCAGCCGCGCTGCCGAACGGGCCGAGCGCGCCAAGGCCGAGTTTGTCGCGGGCCTCGCCGGCAAAATGACGCCGGCGCTGCATAAAATCCTCGATCTGGCGACATATCTCGCGAACGCGGTGGCGGAACAGCCCGATAGCGCCGACCAGCTGCGGGATTTGCACGACATCGATGCCAACGGCCGGGCTGCGCTGGACACCCTCGAGCGCGCCGTCGCGCTGACCCAGCTGCAAAGCCGCGCGCGCGAGCCGGCGCTAGAGTGCGTCGCGCTGGCGGAATTGATTGCCGCCGCGGCCAGAGCGGCGCGCGAGCGGGCGACCGCAAAAGGCGTCAGCATCATCGTCAGCGAGGCGACCCCCGCGGTGCCGCCGATCGCTGCCGACCGGCGCATGGTCAAGGAGATGCTGCATCAGCTGCTCAGCAACGCGATCAAGTTCACGCCCTCGGGCGGCGCGGTCACGATCGGCGGCACCGCGGACGGCGAGGGCGGCGTTCGGGTCAGCGTCGCCGACGCCGGGGTCGGCATGACCCCCGAACAGATCACCAATGCGACGCGGCCGTTCCATCGCGCCGAGCAGTTGACGACGCGCAGCGGCGCCGGCATCGGCCTGGCGCTCGTCGATGCGATGATCCGCGCCCACCATGGCGCGCTCGCTGTGGAAAGCCGGCTCGGCATTGGCACGACGGCAACGCTGCGCTTTCCGCCGGCGCCGGCAGCGGCGCATCACGCCGAAGCCGCCGATTGAGGGACCCATCACAGGTCGCCGGCCCGCCTTTCCTCGGCCAAGCCTGCCGGGCTGCCCTCCCGCCGCCGAGGCCATGAAACGCGCCGACGAAGCCGTCGACAACTACCCCGCGGGCCGGCGGCGCGCTGTCACGGCCGAGCCGATCTCACCGCGGCAATCCGCGGTACTGGTGCGGGATGCGGCGGATGTCCTGCACGAGGTCGGGCGGCACCTCGCCGACGCCGTCGCCGCGCAAGGTCAGCGCATCGACGAGGCCGCCGAAGCGGCTCGCGATCGCGCCAACGATCTGGTCGTGGCGCCCGACCGCGGCGAACAGGTGCACGACATCGTCCGGCACCTCTTTCGCCAATTCGCCCCATCTGCCCTGGCGAACCATCGCGTTGAGCTTGAGGCCGAGGTCTTCGAGCCCGTGCACGGCAAAGACCCCATAATAGGCCGGCGTCGAGCCGTAGAACGCAACCCGCTGGCGCACCCATTCGAAGCGCGCGGCAACGCTCGCGTCATCGGGGCCGGTGGCGAGAAAACCGCCGCCGGAAATCTCAAATTTCTCGCGCGGGCGGCCGGCCGTCGCGAACCCCTTCGCGATGCGTGGCATGATCTCGTCGGTCAGGTATTTGCGGGTGCAGAAGCCGTGCAATTTGACGCCGTCGCATTCCTCGGCCGCGACCTTCAGCATCGCCGGCCCGACCGCGGCGATCATGACCGCGGGCGGCGGCACGTCGATCTTGGGCGGCGTGAAATTCGGCGTCATCAGCGTGAAGCGATAGTGCTGCCCCTCGTAGGCCGGCTTCTCCCCGGTCTGCCAGCAGCGCCAAATCGCGCGCAAGACCTGCACGTACTCGCGGATGCGCGGCGCCGGTGGCGACCACGCCACCGAAAACCGCCGCTCGTTGTGCGCCCTGACCTGCGAACCGAGGCCGACGACAAAACGGCCGCCGGTCGAACCGGCCATGTCCCAGCCGACCTCCGCCACCGCCATCGGCGTGCGGGCAAAGGCGATCGCGACGCCGGTATGCAGTTCGATCCGTTCGGTCGCGGCGCCGGCCACGGCCAGCGCGAGAAATGGATCGTGCTGGTTTTCCGGCGCGACGATGCCGTCATAGCCTTCCACCTCGGCCGCCGTGGCCGCCGCCGGCACCAGCCGCAGATCGTGCTGCGGCACGTTGGTGAATACGCGCATCGCCTCTTTTTCCCTTCGCTTCGGCTTCACACGGATCGGGCCATGATTTGCCGCCGCTGTGCAAGGCTGTATCGCACTGGCGCAATTCGGCGCCCGCGGCTACGGTGAGGCGCCCATCACGCAATCGCGCAGACAGAGGGGATGCGATGGTCAACAAAATGTCACGGCGGACGGCCCTGATCGGCGCCGGCCTGCTGTCGTTTGCCTGGTCGGCGCCGACATTCGCTGCATCGACCAGCTTCAAGGTGGCCTTGTCCGGCGCCAAGGAAGTGCCGGCCGTCGATACCAGCGGCAAAGGCACCGCCGACATCACCTATGATCCGGCAACCCGCGTCGTCACCTGGTCGATCACCTACGAAGGCCTCGCCAGCCCCGTCACGATGGCGCATTTCCACGCGGGCGCGCCCGGCAAGAACGGGCCGGTGCAAGTATGGCTGACAAAGAAGGGCGAACCGGTCAAAAGCCCGATCACCGGCTCCGCAACGCTGACCTCCGTGCAGGCGCAGCAGTTTCTCGCCGGCGGCTGGTATGTCAACCTCCATACAAAAGACCATCCGGCGGGCGCGATCCGCGGCGAAGTGAGGCCGCCGAAGGGCTGATCCGTTCGCGGACGACGGCGGGTGCGGTCGGGCGGGTTCGCGTCTGCCGCCGCACCCTGCCATTCGACATGCTGAACGGCATTCGACTCTCGCTCCGGCAACGCGGCTCGGCTAGAATGCGCGCACCCGGTCCTTCCTGAAGGAGAGACGCTGATGAGTCGCACCTACAACGTCGTCGATGCCGACGGCCACATCCTCGAGCCGCTCGATTTGTGGGACCATTACATCGACCCGAAATTCCGCGACCGCGCGCCGCGTATCGTCAAGACCGAAACCGGCACCGAGCAGCTCATCATGGACGAGCACACGGTCGGCAACGGGCGGCTCGGCATCGGCCGTATCGGCGCCGTCGGCGCGCGCCAGGGCATCGTCTCCAACACATTGGAATACAAGGACGGGAAACCCGGCGGCTTCGACCCGCACAAGCGCATCCCCGACATGGATCTCGACGGCATCGATGCCGCCTTCCTCTATCCAAGCCTCGGCCTGTTCTCGGGCGCGATCCATGATCCCGAGCTTGCCGCCGCGGTGTGCCGCGCCTACAATCGCTGGCTCGCCGACTACTGCAAGCCCTACCCCGACCGCTTGTTCGGCGTCGCGATGCTGCCGATGCAGGATGTCGATCTGGCGATCGCCGAAATGCGCTTCGCCAAGAAGGAACTCGGCTTCAAGGGTGGCTTTATCCGGCCCAACCCGTACAACCACAAGATGATCGACCATCCTGATTACGAGCCGTTCTGGGCGGCGGCCGAGGACCTCGATTTCTCGATCGGGTTTCATGAAGGCGCCGCAGCCGGCATGCCGCAGGTCGGCATCGATCGCTTCGAGGGGCGCGGCGCGCGCCACATCATCACCCACACGATGGAAATGATGCTGGCCTGTCTCGCGGTGATCTGGGGCGGCGTCTGCGAGCGCCACCCGAAAATCCGCATCGGTTTCCTGGAATCGGGCGGCGGCTGGATCGCGCCGTGGCTCGATCGCATGGACCGCCATTTCGACGACCAGGGCTTCAACGATTCGGGCCTCAAAACGCGGCCCAGCGAACTCTTCCAGCGCAATTGCTGGATTTCGTTTGAGCCGGTCGAGGGCAGCGTCAAGGTCTTGGCCGATTATATTGGCCCGCACAAGATCATGTGGGCGACCGACTACCCGCATCCCGACGGCTTCTTCCCCGGCGCACCCGACATGCTGCGCGAGCGCATCAAGGATTTGTCGCCGCAAACCCAGCACCAGGTCATGGCTGGCGGTGCCCTCGGCTTTTACGGGATGAATTGAAGGTCGCCACGGAGGCACAGAGGACCTCGAGGGGGAACAGTCCTCTGCGTCTCCGTGGTGAATCCTGCGGCCATTGAGCCGGCAGTGGGGGCCGGCTATCCTCGCGCAGTCCGAGGAGATGCCGCATGGATTTCGCCGATACGCCCGAACATGCCCAATTTCGCGCCGGGTTGCGCCAATGGCTCGACGCCAATCTGACCGATGATTTGAAGGTCGACGACGCGCAGGATCAGCGCGTCGCGCCGGATCGCGAGACGCTCGAAAAGCGCATCGCCTGGCAGAAGAAGATGCACGCCGCAGGCTGGGTCGGCATCTCATGGCCCAAGGAATACGGCGGGCGCGGCGCCAGCTTTATGCAGCAGGTCATCTTCGACGAAGAATATTTCCGCGCCCGCGGTCCGATCCTGCCGTGCGCCAGCGGCATCGGCCTCTTGGGTCCGACCCTCATTCACTGGGGCACCGAGGCGCAGAAACAGCAACACCTGCCGAAGATCCTCAGCGCCGACGAAATCTGGTGCCAGGGCTATTCCGAGCCGGGCGCCGGCTCCGA
>JASIAN010000040.1 GCA_030042035.1 Alphaproteobacteria bacterium
TAGGCAGCCGAGCGCCCCGGCACATTGAAATCGCGCATCACGACCCCTTGGCAATTTTTGTCGGATAATTCCTGCATTTTCGGCCGCGTCATGGCAAGCTTGGGCGTACTCCGCGGGAGCCGGCAGATGAACATCGCGCGTCTCGACCACCTCGTGCTGACCGTTGCCGACATCGCGCGCACCTGCGACTTCTACACGCGAGTGCTCGGCATGGAGGTCGTCAGGTTCGGCGAGGGCCGCACCGCGCTGCGCTTCAGCCAGCAGAAGATCAACCTGCACCCCGCCGACAACATCCCCGGTCTCGTCGCCGACAAACCGACCCCCGGCTCGGGCGATCTGTGCTTCATTACCGAGGTGCCGCTCGCCGAGGTCGTCGCGCATCTCGGGCGCTGCGGCGTGCCGATCGTCGCCGGACCAGGCCCGCGCGCCGGCGCGACCGGTACGATCCAGTCGGTCTATATCCGCGATCCCGACCAGAACCTCGTCGAAATCTCGAATTATTGAGCGCGCTGGTCTGATTGGATGCGGCGTGGCACTCTGTGCAGGAATTCATCCGCCGGGAGGGCAGCCATGAAGATCGAGCGCATCGACCATCTCAACATCACCGTCGCCGATATCGACCGCAGCATCGCGTGGTACGAACGCGTGCTCGGCATGCGGAGCGAGCGGATGGGCGAAGGCCGCGCCGCGCTGTTGTTCGGCAACCAGAAGATCCACCTCGACCAGGCCGGTGCGGCAGGGGCCAATGGCGCGATGGGCGGCGACAAGCGCCAGCCGGCGCATATCTGCTTCATCACCGAAACGCCGGCCGCCGAGATCGCTGCGCAAGTCGAACGCCTCGGCGTGCCCATCCGCATGCAGGGGCCGCGCGCCGGCGCGATCGGTACGATCCAGTCGGTCTATATCGACGATCCCGACCAGCACTCGATCGAGATTGCCTGCTACTGAGCGAGCACCAGCTCGCGGCTGACGCCGCGGGCATCGACTTCGAGATCGAGCCCCTCGACCGGGGGGCGCGCGAAATGCCACGTGAGCCCGCCCGCCGTCGCGCCGCGCGCAACGAACTCGTCGGCGAGAAACGAATGGATCGGGTAAACCGTGTAAAGCTGCGTCGCGGTCGCTTCTGGCCAGCCGCAGCCGAGCGCCGCCATGCGCTCTTCGATGATCTGGAGCACGAGATGGGCCTTGTCGCGCATTGCGGCGGGTGACTGGTCGCCCAATCGCACGATGCGCTCGGCGTAGCTGCCGGGGCCCTCGCGCGCCTCGCCGCTGCCGGCCGCGACAAAGCCGCCCTCTTCGCCCGGCACCGTGTAGCTGAACGCGTAGAAAGACGGCTCGGCCGGCGGCGCCAATTCCGGGCAGACGTTGGACCGCGCGACCGGGTTGATTTCGTCGCGGAAGATGCCCCAGGCGGCAAGCTGCTGCACATAATGGCGGTTGAACGCGACAAAGCCCGCCTCAGTGAACTGCCGCGGCGAGCGCAATTCGCAGGCGCAGAACGCCGCGGGCGGCCGTCCGAGCCGGGCGAGATGCGCCTCGGCCGCGGCAAAGCCCGCCGCCAGCGGCAGCGGGCGCAGAAACCGCGCGCGCTCGATGCGAAAGCCGGGCAACGCCGCAACCCCGCCGGAATACTGGAACTGATGCACGAGAAAGCGGTATCCGCCGGGGGCGAAGGATTGGATTTCCGGCATGGGCGGGCTCCTGCGGCGTCGGGTGTCGGTTTTTTCGGCCGGCGATCGGCGCGGGCCGCACTCAGCCGGGCGGCAGGCCGAGGAGGCGACGAGCGAGCACGAGGTGCGGCCGGTCGATCATGTTGCCGTCGAGCGCCAGCGTGCCGGCGTCAGGTTGGGCGGCAAACGCGGCGACGACCCGTTCGGCCCATTGGCGCTCCTCGGCGCTGACCGAAAACGCTTCGTTGATCGCGGCGAGTTGCGCCGGATGGATCGCCATCTTGCCGGCAAACCCCGAGCGCTTGGCGGCGGCGCATTCGGCCCGGAGGCCCTTGTCGTCGCGGAAGTCGGTATAGATCGTATCGAGCGCGGCAACCCCCGCCGCCGCGGCGCCGAGCAGGCACAACGAGCGCGCGAGCTTGTACGGGCCGTCATATTCGCCCTCGGCTGTGCGGTTGCTGCCGCCGAGGCAGGCGGCGAGATCCTCGGCGCCCCAGGTGATCGCTTCGAGCCGGGGCGACAAGCCGGCATAGCCGCCGAGGCGGAACACCGCTTCCGCCGTCTCGCTGGCGATCGCGATGATGCGGATGGCGCCGACCGGCGCTCCGGCAGCGGTCTCGAAAGCGGCGAGATAGTGGTCGGCGGTGCACACGTCCTCGGGGAGGCATTTCGGCACGAGGATGCCGTCGGGTCGGCCGGCGACGGTCGCCGCCAGATCGTCGAGCGCGAGGCCGCTCCGCAGCGGGTTGATGCGCACATAACGGCGGATGCGCTCCGACCCGTGCGCCGCAAGAAATTCGCGCGCCTGGCGACGCGCCGTCGGCCGGTTGGCCGCGGCAACCGAATCTTCGAGATCGAGGATCAGCGCGTCGGCGCCGCTCTCAAGGCCGCGCGCGAGCTTTCGCCCGCTGTCGGCCGGCACGAAGAGGAGCGAGCGAAGCGCCATTGCTGTGACCTTCCCCGGCTGCCGGTTTCCTCGCGGCAGACCCATCGCCCATATGGGGCGTCTGCCCGCCGCTTCAAGAACGCATCACGAACATGCGCCGCACCGCCGGCTATGAACTGCCGCCCGGTTTCGGGCTGAAGAATTTTTCGTATTTGCCCTCGACGCCCTTCCAGTCGTCGGCATCCTCCGGATAGGGCTTTTTGCGCGTGATGTTGGGCCAGTTCGCGGCGTATTCGCGGTTGAGGCCGAGCCAGCGTTCGGCCGCGGGCTCGCTGTCCGGGATGATCGCTTCCGCCGGGCATTCCGGCTCGCAGACGCCACAATCGATGCATTCATCC
>JASIAN010000313.1 GCA_030042035.1 Alphaproteobacteria bacterium
AGCGCGCCGGGCCGCCGCGCTTTCGCCGGCGGCGCAACGGTTTTGCGACGCTCCTCCACATCATCCTCGAACAGCAGGTATCGATCGACGCGGCGGCAGCGATGCACCGCCGCCTCGCCGGCCTGTGCCGGCCGCTGGCGCCCGCACCATTTCTGGCGCTCGACGACGCAACGCTGAAGCGCTGCGGCTTCAGCCGGCAGAAGATGGGTTACGCCCGCGGCCTCGCGGAGGCGGTCATCGCCGGCCGGCTCGATTTCGCCGCGCTCGCCGCTCTGTCCGACGACGACGCCTTCGCCGCGCTTGTCGCGCTGAAAGGCATCGGCCGCTGGAGCGCCGAAATCTACCTGATCTTCGCGCTCGGCCGCGCCGATGTGTGGCCGGCCGCCGATCTCGGCCTGCAGATCGCGGTCGGCGAATGCCTCGGCCTCGGCGAGCGGCCGCGCGACGCCGAATTGCGCGCGTTGGCAGACAAGTGGCGGCCGTGGCGCTCGGTCGCCGCCTGCCTGTTCTGGCAATCCTATCTGTATGCGCGCGGCCGCGCTGCACCGGAATTGCCTCCCGAACTCTACGCCGCGGATGATGCGGTCCGCCTCGCTTAATTCCGCGGGCCGCGATATTGTTTCTGCCGACGCTTAGCGCCGGCTGCAGGGAGGATCGACATGGGCGAAATTCTCGGGTTGGGCATGACGCACTCGCCGCCGCTGTTGGCGCAGGGCGGCGATACCGCGGCTCGACTGCGCACGATGATGCGCGACCCGCTGCTGCCGGAACGCTACCAGGATCCGGCGCGCTGGCCGGAGCCGATGCGCCGCGAATGGGGCAACGACGAGGGCAAGACGCATGTCGAGCGCCACCGCGAGGAGCTCGTCGCGGCGATGCGCTGGGCGCGCAAGGAATTGGACGCGTTCCGCCCCGATCTCGTCATCGTGTTCGGCGACGACCAGTACGAGAATTTCCGCGAAGATGGCGTGCCAGCCTTCCAGATCAACTGTTTCGATGCATTCTCGGCGAGGCCGTGGGCGGCCAAACGGCCGGGCTATCGCAACGCCTGGGACGAGCCGGTGGCGAAGGAGTTCCGCTACCACGCCGACAAGAAGGCCGCGAAGCGGCTCGCGTCGCGGCTGATCGGCGACGGGTTCGAGGTCGCTTACGCCTACGAACCGCGGCACGACGCGATGCCGCACGCGATCCTCAATACGCTCCTCTTTCTCGATTGGGACCGCCAGGGTTTCGACTATCCGGTCGTGCCGTTTCTGACCAATTGCTACGGCCGTCAGCTCGTGCCGCTGCGGGGCGGCGGCGTCAACGACCTGTCGAAGATTCCCGCGGAAGACGACCTCGACCCGCCGGGCCCCTCGGCGTGGCGCTGCTTCGATCTCGGCCGCGCCCTCGCCCGCATCCTCGGCGAAGGCTCCGATCGCGTCGCACTCGTGGCGTCAGCCAGCTGGTCGCACGCCTTCCTCGCCGGCGACACGAGCTATTTCCACCCCGATGTCGTGACCGACCGCCGCTATTTCGACGCGATGGTCAACGGCGACTACGCGCTGTGGCGCAATTCGACGCTCGCAGACATCGAGGCGCACGGCCACCAGGAGATGCTCAACTGGATCTTCGTGCTCGGCGCGATGGCGGAACTCGGCCGCAAGCCGCAGGAGGCATTCTTCATTGAAAGCTGGCTGACCAACGCGACGAAGGCCTTCGCCGCGTTCCGCCCGTCGTGAGGGCGCCGAATCGGCAGCGCAATTGAGCTGCGTCAAGGCAGAAGCCGCATCGCGGGCGTAGGTCTAGGCATCGGCGCGGGCAGGCCGCGCCCAGCCTCGACGGGACCAAACGCGATGCAGCAAGCTGAACCCAAGGATCGACCCTCGCCGTCATTCGCGCGCCGATTCGATCGGCTGCTGGGCGAAATGAACGCGGTGCTGGCTGTCATCGCGTTGGGGCTGGCGGTATTGGATTTCACCTGTTTCGTGACACTGCGGGCAGCCGGTACGCTTCCCACGCTGCAGCTTCAGCCGGAAATGCAGGTGACGCAGCCGGCCGGCGCCGCCCCAGCCGCGCTGCGCTGACGACAGGTGGCGCGACCGCGCCCAGCATCGACGAGATCGCACCGGCATGGCTGCCGGCAGCCAGTCGCTGGGTCCCTGCGATGCCGTCGGCGCGCCGATGTGCGCCGCAGCATCTTCACAGCCGCATTGAACGCCATTAGGGTAGGGAGTTTGCGACCCGGAATGGTGCCATGAGCTTCCTTGCCGACCGTCTTGCCCGCGTAAAACCCTCGCCGACGATGGCGATCACCGCGCTCGCCACGGAGTTGAAGGCGGCCGGGCGCAACGTCATCGCGCTGAGCCAGGGCGAGCCCGACTTCGACACGCCGCCCAATATCCGCGAGGCCGGCATCGCGGCGATCCGCCGTGGCGAGACGCGCTATACCGTGTTCGACGGGCGCATCGAATTGAAGCGCGCGGTGTGCGAGAAATTCCGCCGCGAGAACGGCCTCCAATACGAGCCGACCCAGATCACCGTATCGAACGGCGGCAAGCAGGTGCTGTACAACGCGCTCGTCGCGACGCTCTCGCGCGGCGATGAGGTCGTCATTCCGGCGCCCTATTGGGTGTCCTATCCCGAGATGGTCTTGCTGTGCGACGGCGAGCCGGTGCCGGTCGCCTGCCCGCAGAACAACGGCTTCAAGATGCGCCCCGAGGATCTCGACGCGGCGATCACGAAGAAGACGAAATGGCTCATCCTCAATTCGCCGTCCAACCCGTCGGGGGCGGCCTATACCGAGCGCGACCTGCAGGCGCTGGCGGAGGTATTGCTCGCCCATGATCACGTCTGGATCATGACGGACGACATGTACGAGCACCTCGTCTACGACGATTTCCAGTACCGCACGATCGCGCAGGTCGAGCCGCGGCTCTACGAGCGCACGCTGACCGTCAACGGCGTCTCGAAGGCCTATTGCATGACCGGCTGGCGCATTGGCTATGCCGGCGGCCCGCGCGAACTGATCCGCGCGATGGGCGCGGTGCAGTCCAATTCGACCGCCAACCCGTGCTCGATCAGCCAGGCGGCGGCGATCGAGGCGCTGACCGGCCCGCAGGACTTCATTCCGAAGCACAACAAGCTGTTCAAGGAGCGGCGGGATCTCGTCGTCGATTGGATGAACCGGGTGCCGGGCCTTTATTGCCCGCTGCCGGAGGGCGCATTCTACGTTTATCCATCGTGCGCCGGCGTCATCGCCAAGAAGACGCCTGACGGCAAGACGATCGAGACCGACGAGGATTTCGTGCGCTATCTCTTGGAAGCCGAGGGCGTCGCGGTCGTGCACGGCAGCGCATTTGGCCTCGCGCCGCATTTCCGCATCTCGTACGCGACCTCGAACGACGAGTTGCGCGAAGCCTGCACCCGCATCGAGCGCGCCTGCCGCGCGCTGCAATAGTCGCGCGCGCGGCAACGCCCGCTCAGCGCGGCGGCAACGGGCAGAAGCCCTGCGCCTCGATGCCGAGCGACGGGTTGAACTTGCTGCGGAAATTCTCGAACGCGATCGCCGCGGTCAATTCCACAAGCTGCGGCTCGTCGTAATGCGCTTTGAGCCGGGCAAACAGCGCGTCATCGACCCGCTGGTCGGTGAATGTGATCCGCTCGGCATATTCGAGCGCGACGCGTTCGGCTTCGCTGAACAGATCGCTGTGACGCCAATTCGCCACCGCCAGCAGCTTTGCTTCGCCCACCGCATCCCTCACACGGAGGGAATTGATGTCGATTCAGAATGGGCAGCCGTTGATCGTCGCGACCCGCAAATACATCAGCGAGCGCAATTCCGCCGGCAGCCGGTTCGATTCTTCGATCGCTGCGCCGAGCGCACCCGCGGCGCGCAGGATCGGCGGGCAATGCGCCATGACCTTGGTGGGGTTCAACAGATCGCCGAACATCTCACGCTGGCGGCGGAACACGTCAGCCAGGATTGGATCGCCGCCGTCCTCGTGAATCTCGCTCACCCGTGGCATCGCCACCTCCTTCGTTCGGGGTCTCGTCGCCAGCATATCCCACCGCGCGGATTGTGATACTGCGATGTGGCAGGTCCTCCGCCCGGCACCGGCCGACGGCAGGCGCAGCTTCCCGTCTCGCGGGGGGCAGAGCTGTTCAACCGTGCCTTGCCCCTGAGGCAGTCTGACGCCATGTTGTGCCGGTCAAAAAAGCGGCAATCCGAGATCGGCGGATGACGGTACAGGCATTGGCGAACCCCGGCGGCTTGAGGCAGGGCGGCCGGGAGTACCAGGCGATCGCGCTCGTCTCGTCGGCGCATTTCGTCAATCATTTCCAGAGCCTCGTGCTGCCGCCGCTGTTTCCGTTCCTGACGGCGCGGCTGGGGGTCGGCTTTGTCGAACTGGGCCTGGCGCTGACCGTCGCCAATGTAACCGCGGTGTGCGCCCAGCTGCCGGTCGGGTTTCTCGTCGATCGGCTCGGCTCGCGCCGCATGCTGATCCTGGCGCTGGCGATCGCCGGCACTGCGTTTATCAGCTTCGGCATGGCGCCGTCCTATCCGCACCTGCTCATGATGATGGGCGTCGTCGGGTTGACCAACAGCGTCTTCCATCCCGCCGATTACGCGCTGTTGTCGGCGAAGATCGCGCCGGCGCGGGTCGGCCGCGCCTTTTCGATCCACACCTTCTCAGGCTTTCTCGGCAATGCGGTCGCGCCGGTGACGATGCTCGGCCTCGTCGCGGCGTTCGGTCTCAATATCGGGTTGATCCTGGCTGGCGTCTTGGCGCTCGTCGTCGCGCTGCCGCTCGCCTTGGCGCGCGGCGTCGACAATCTGCCGGCGGCGGCCATGGCCGGCGCGGCGCCCGGCGGCGGCATCAAGGAACTGACCGGCATCCTGACGCCGACGCTGCTGGCGCTGACCGGATTTTTCGCGCTCCTGAGCCTATCCGGCAGCGGCATCAGCAATTTCTCGGTCGCTGCGTTGACCCGCGCCTATGGCACCCCGGTTTCGATCGCCAATCTGGCGCTGACCTTCTACCTCGGCGCCCAGGCGTTGGGAGTGCTGGCCGGCGGCTTTGTCGCCGACAAGACGCGGCGGCACGCCGAGGTCGCGGCAATCGGCTACGGCGTCAACGCCTGCATCGTGCTGGTCATCGGCGTCATCGCGCTCGGCGCCGCGCCGCTCGTTATGACGATGGCGGCGGCCGGCTTTCTCGGCGGCCTCATCATGCCGTCGCGCGACATGCTGGTGCGCGCCGCGGCGCCGCCGGGCGCCGTCGGCCGCGCCTTCGGCGTTGTCACCGCCGGCTTCAACATTGCCGGCACGATCGGCCCGCTGATGTTCGGTTTCTTGATGGACCAGGGCGCGCCCCTCTGGGTGTTTCGCGCCAGCGTCATCATCATGCTGCTGACTGCGCTGATCGCCTGGGTCGGCGACCGCCGCATCGCCGCGGGTCAGCGCCGCGCCGCCGAGGCTGCCGCAGCGAATTAAGGGCGCAGAACCTCTACGCCATCGTGTTGGTCAGCGTGCCGATCTTCTCGATCCACAGGCGGACGACATCGCCGGGCTTCAGGAACTCACCGCGGCCAGCGCCGACCCCGGCCGGCGTACCGGTCATGATCACATCGCCAGGATAGAGCGTGATGCGGCTGGAGAGCTGCGCGATCTGCTCGGCCAGCGTGTAGATCATCTTGCCCGTGTTGGAATCCTGCTTCAGCACGTCGTTGACCCACAATTTGAGGCCGAGCGCCTGCGGGTCGCCGATCTCGCTCGCCGGCACGATCCACGGCCCCAATGGACACGAGCCGTCGAACGATTTGTGCGCCAGCCAATCTGTGCGGAACGGGTTGGCCGCCGGCAATTGCTCGCGGAAGCCGAGGTCGCGCGCCGACAGGTCGTTGCCGATCGTGTAGCCGGCAACGTATTGCAGCGCCGTGGCCTCGGGCACATCCTTGGCGGCGCGGCCGATCACGGCGGCCAGCTCGATCTCCCAATCGACGCTCTTCGAGGCGCGCGGCAGCACGACGGTGGCGTCGGGATGCGTCACCGAGCGGCTCGCCTTGATAAAATGCCAGGCCTTGAGGCCGAGCGTGTGCGGGTCGGGATCGGGCGGCCGGCCCTGCCGCGCATTCATCTCGGCGGCATGGTCCTGGTAATTGGCACCGGCACAATAGATCGCGCCGGGATAAAGCAGCGGCGCCAGCAGCTTCGTCTCGGACAACGGCCGCGCGTCGCCGCGCGGCCTCGCGGCGAGGGCGCGCTGAAGGCGCCGTTCTGATTCCGGCCAGTCGGCGTAATAGCCGAGCAGGTTCGCATGCCGCGGCTCGCCCGTCTGTGACGCCAACTCGTAGACGCGATCGTCGATGACGAGGCCGGCGCGCGGCCCATCCGCCGCCGCAAATGTTGCCAACATGTAGTTCGGCATCAGCTTGCCTCCGCCCGGCCTGCCAAACCCTTATAGCACAGACAGCACGTTTTCGGGCGGGCGGCCGAGCGCAGCCTTGTTGCCGGACACGACGATCGGCCGCTCGACGATGATCGGGTGGGTCGCCATCGCCGCGATCAGCGCCGCTTCAGACATTGTCGCCGGATCGATGCCGGCCGCCGCCGCCTCCTTTTTTCGTACCAGCGCCTTCGCCGGCAGGCCGAGCTGCCGCAGCAGCGCCGTCAATTGGGCGGCGGTGTATGGCGTCTTCAGGTATTCGACGACCTCGGGCTCGATGCCCCGCTCGCGCAGCAGCGCCAGTGCCTTGCGCGAGGTGTTGCAGCGCGGGTTATGAAAGATTCGCACGGTCATCGCATCGCCTCTTCGGATGATCATGGCTAACGGGTAAGCTGTGCCGCAGTGCAACGCAAGCTTCCTGGCCGCAGCGCGGTCCGGCGAGCGAGTGAGCGAGATGCCTGAACGCGATGCTTTGTTTCACGCCGTCGTCGAGGCGGCGCTTGACCCGATCGTCGTCATCGGCGGAACGGGCGCGATCCGCTCGGTCAACCGGGCGACCGAGCGGGTGTTTGGCTATGCTGCTGCCGAACTGCTCGGCCGCAACGTCAAGATGCTGATGCCCGAACCCTATGCCGCCGAGCACGATGCTTACCTCGCTAACTACCGGCGGACCGGCGAGAAAAAGATCATCGGCATCGGCCGCGACGTGTATGGCTTGCGCAAGGACGGCAGCGACTTCCCGATGTATCTTGCCATCGGCGAAGCCGAGGTCGATGGCGAGACGATCTTCGTCGGCATCCTGCGCGACATCAGCGCACGGAAGAATACCGAAGCGGCGCTGCGCGAGAGCGAATTGCGGCTGCGCTCGATGCTCGACACGGTGCCGGACGGCATCATCGTCATCGACGAGCGCGGCATGATCCAAGCGTTCAGCCCGGCGGCCGAGCGGCTGTTCGGCTACCGCGCCGGCGAGGTCATCGGCCATAACGTGACGATGCTGATGCCGACGCCTTACAAGGAGGCGCATGACGGCTATCTCGAACGCTATCGGCGCACCGGCCAGCGCCACATCATCGGCATCGGCCGGGTCGTCGTTGGCCAGCGCAAGAGCGGCGAGACATTCCCGATGGAATTGCAGGTCGGCGAATTCCATTTCGACGGCAACCGGTTTTTCACCGGGTTTGTGCGCGACCTGACCGAGGTGCAGGAAGCCAAGCGCCGCGTCCAGGATTTGCAGGCCGAATTGCTGCACGCCTCGCGCCTCAGCGTGATGGGGCAGATGGCCTCGACGATGGCGCACGAGCTGAACCAGCCGCTGACCGCGGTCGTCAATTACCTCGAAGCGGCGCGCCACCTGTTGGCCGGCGGCCCGGAAGCGGCTGAGCGCGTCGGCAGCCTGATGGGGCGCGCGGTCGGGCAGGCCGAACGGGCCGGCGATGTCATCCGCAAATTGCGCCAGTTCGTCGGCAAAGGCGAAACCGATCGGCGCAGCGAAAGCCTCAACAAGCTGGTCGAAGAGGCGCTGGCGCTGGCGCTCGTCGGCGCGCGCCAATCGGGGGTGCGGGTTAACCTCGAGCTCGATCGCGGGTTGCCGCCCGTGCTCGCCGACAGCGTGCAGATCCAGCAGGTGGTGTTGAACCTCGTGCGCAACGCGGTCGAGGCGATGGAGACGGTCGAGCGCCGCGAGCTGACGATCGTGACGCGCGCCGTTGCCGAAACCGGTATGGCCGAGGTCGAGGTCATCGACAGCGGCCCGGGGATCGCGCCGGAACTCGGCGAGCGGTTATTTCACCCGTTTGTGACAACCAAGAAAACCGGCATGGGGCTGGGGCTGTCGATCTGCCGCGACATTGTCGAGGCGCATCACGGGCGGCTGGCGGCCGAAGCCAACCCGTCGGGCGGCACAATCTTCCGGCTCACGCTGCCGATGCCGGCACCGGAGGAGCGCAACGGGGAGGCCGAAGGTGGCGGCTGACGGCGCGGCCGAACGGCTTGTCTACGTCGTCGATGACGACGAGGCGGTGCGCGAATCGCTGTCGGCGCTACTCGAGGCGCGCGCCTATACGGTGCGTACGTTCGGCTCGGCGCACGACTTTCTCGCGGCGGCGCCGACGCTGCGGCCTGGCTGCCTGATCGCCGATATCCGCATGCCAGGCATGGACGGGCTCGAATTGCAGCGGCAGCTGAACGAGCGCCGGTTCACTTTCCCGCTCATCGTCATCACCGGGCATGGCGACGTGCCGCTGGCGGTGCGCGCGATGAAAGCGGGTGCGCTCGATTTCATCGAAAAGCCGTTTGCCGCCGACGCGATCGTCGGCAGCATCGAGGCCGCGTTGCCGCGGGTCGCGGCGGCAAGCGGCAGCGCGGCGGATCTGGTGGCAGCGGGCGCCGCGGCGCGCCTCGCGCTGTTGAGCCCACGCGAGCGCGAGGTGCTGCAGGGCCTCTTGGCCGGGCTGCCCAACAAGTCGATCGCCTACGATCTCGCGATCAGCCCGCGCACGGTCGAGATTCATCGCGCCCGCGTCATGGACAAGATGGGCGCGAAAAGCCTGTCGGAGCTGATCCGCATGAGCCTCGCGGCCGGCCTGCAGCCGCGCGGCTGACGGCATCCAATGGCCGAAGTCGCGAGCTATCTCTGTCCGGCCTGCGGCGCCCGGATCGCCGCTGACCGGCCGGTATGGCGCTGCGCCTGCGGCAGCCCCCTGAACCTGGCGCCGGGGCCGGGCTTGGTGCGCGGCGACATCGTTGCGGGCGAGGCGTCGCTGTGGCGCTACCGTGCCGCGCTGGCGTTTGCGGGCCCGCCGCGCATCTCGCTCGGCGAGGGCTGGACGCCGCTGGTCGCGCGCGAATGGGCGGGCGCGCCGGCGCTCTTCAAGCTCGAATCCCAGATGCCGACCGGCTCGTTCAAGGACCGCGGCACCGCCGTTATGCTGAACCATGTGCTGGCGGTCGGGGTCGAGGCAATCCATGAGGATTCCTCCGGCAATGCCGGCGCCTCGCTGGCGACTTATGCGGCGGCTGCCGGCCTCGCCTGCACGATCTACGTGCCGGCGACGGCGCCGCGCGGCAAGCTCGTGCAGATCGCCGCGGCGGGCGCCGCCTTGCATGCAATTCAGGGCACGAGGCAGGACGTGACCGAGGCGGCGCTGGCGGCCGCGGCACGCGGCGGCAGCTTCTACGCCAGCCACAACTGGCAGCCGTTCTTTATCGAAGGCACAAAAACGCTGGCTTACGAATTGTGGGAGCAATTGGGCTTCGCGGCGCCCGACAATATCATCGTGCCGACCGGCTACGGCAGCAACATCCTCGGCCTCGACCGCGGCTTCGCCGAACTCTTGCGCCGCGGCGAAATCGCGCGGCGGCCGCGCCTCTTTGCCGTGCAGGCGGCGAATTGCGCGGCGCTCGCCGCCGCCTGGGACGCCGGCGCCGACACTGACGTGCCGTTCGCCCCCGGGCCGACACTCGCCGATGGCATCGCGACCGTAAAGCCGGTGCGCACCAGCGAGGTATTGGCGGCGCTGCGCCGCTCGGGCGGCGGGGTCGTCGCGGTGCCGGAGGCCGATATCGCGCTCGCGTTGCGCGCGCTCGGCCGCGTCGGCCTGTTTGTCGAGCCGACCGCTGCGACGGCGGCCGCCGCGCTCACGCAACTCGTCGCCGCCGGCGCGCTGCGCGGCGAGGAAACCACCGTTGCGGTCCTCACCGGCCACGGCCTCAAAGCGACCGACACGATCGCCGAACTGCTCAATCTCTGACGGCAGCGGCAACGCCGTCCCCTCGCTGATCATCCGGCGCTTTTGCCCGGTGCGATCGGCGACGCGATGCTCTAAACGTATCCCCGATGCGACGCGCGCATGTTCGGAAGGAGGCAGGCAGCGTGAACGACGTTTCACCGATGGCCGCGGGCAAAGCCCTGGCGCAAGGTCCCGGCGCTCTGTCCGGGCTCAAGATCATCGATCTGACGCGCGTGTTGGGCGGCCCGTATTGCACGATGGTGCTGTCCGATCACGGCGCCGACGTGATCAAGCTGGAGCCGCCGCAGGGCGATGAGACGCGCGAGTGGGGCCCGCCATTCGACGAAGCGGGCGATGCCAGCTACTTCCTCGGCATCAACCGCAACAAGAAAGGCGTCGGCCTCGATCTCTCCAAGCCCGCAGGCCGCGAGGTGCTGTTGCGCCTGCTCGAAGACGCCGATGTGCTGACTGAAAACTTCAAGCCCGGCAGCATGGAGAAATGGGGCATCGGCTACGAAGAGGTGCTGTCCAAGCGCTTCCCGCGCCTCATTCATTGCCGCGTGTCCGGCTTTGGCGCCGACGGGCCGCTCGGCGGCTTCCCCGGCTATGATGCGGTGCTGCAGGCGATGGTCGGGCTGATGTCGATCAACGGCACCGAGACGAGCGGCCCGACGCGGCTCGGCAATCCGATCGTCGATATCGCGACCGGACTGTTCTCGGCCATCGCGATCCTGATGGCGCTTCATGAGCGGGAGAAATCCGGCAAGGGGCAATTCTGCGACATGACGCTGCACGATTGCGGCATGGCGCTGTTGCATCCGCATGCCGCCAATTTCTTTCTCAACGGCCGGCGGCCGCGGGCGACCGGCAACCCGCATCCCAATCTGCAGCCCTATTCCAAATTCAAGACTCGGACCTGTGAGATTTTTGTCGCCGCCGGCAACGACCCGACTTTCCGGAAGTTTTGCGAGTTTCTCGGCATGCCGGAGCTGGCGAAGGATCCGCGCTTTGCAACAAATGCCGCCCGCGTCACCAATCGCGACGCGCTGGCGGAGGCATTGAATGCGCGTTTCGCCGATGAGGACGGGCATGAGCTGACCCGCCGCATGCTGGCGGCCGGCCTGCCGGCCGGGCCGGTGCTCAACGTCGATGAGGCGATGGCCGCCGACCATACCGCGTACCGCAAGATGGTTACGGAACTCGGCGCCTATCGCGGCCTCGGCACCCCGATCAAGCTGTCGCGCACACCGGGCGGCACGAGAAGCGCGCCGCCGCGTTTCAACGAACATGGCGCGGCGGTGCTGCGCGCGCGCGGCTTTTCCGACGCCGAGATTGCCGCGCTGGCGCGCGACGGCGTGCTGGTGCAAGAGCGCCGCCGCTAGCGCCGAGGATCGCTGACGGCTCCCATCTGGACACGATCCCGCTCTGTTGAGCAAACTCGCGCGGCACAGAGGAGCGCGCGCGATGCCGATTATCGATTCCCAGGTCCATGCCTATGAGGCGAACACACCGCAGCGGCCGTGGCACAGCGTGCCGAACTGGCCCGCTCACGTGACCGGCGACGAGATGGTGGCGGCGATGGACAAGCTCGGCGTCGACGGCGCGATCTTCATCTCCGCCTTTTCGATGTACCGCTACGACGCGAGCTACGCGGTGGAGGTGCAGCGGGCCCATCCCGACCGCTTCGCGATTGTCAAGCCGGTCGACCCGGACGACCCGGCGGTCGCCGATGTCATCGCCGAGTGGAAGAAGGTTCCGGGCGCGGTCGGCATCCGCATCATGCTGACCAGGGAAGCGGGCCGCGCGCCGGACGACCCCGGCCTCGACCGCATCTGCCGCGCCGCAGCGCGCCACGATTTCCCAGTCAATGTGCTGTTCTGGGGCAATCTCGACGCCGGCGCGGTGCTGATCGACCGCCACCCGGAGACGCGCTTCATCATCGACCATCTCGGCATCCTGCAGCCGCGTGAGCCGCCGGCGCCGCCCGCGCCCTGGGCCGACCTGCCGAAGGTGCTCGACCTCGCGCGGCGCCCGAATGCGGTCATCAAGGTCAGCGGCGCCTGCACGCTGTCGCGCGAGCCCTATCCGTTTGCGGACATCTGGGAACCGCTTTCCCGTATCTTCGACGCCTGGGGTTTCGATCGCTGCCTATGGGGCACGGACTGGACGCGCGCCTTCGCCGTCGTCAACTACGAACAGGCGGTCCGGCCATTCCGCGAGACCGGCCGGCTGAGTGACAGCGAGCGGGCGACGCTGATGGGCGGCGCCTGCGCCAAGGCGTATGGCTGGTCGCCGAATAAAGGTTGATGCGATGCTGACAGATCGATAGGGCCTTGTTTTGTCCACCGCATCCGCCGCCGCGCGGGATTCCTATGTCGAGGGCAGCGATCTGGCGCTGACCTTCTACCCCGGCGCCGCTCTGGCCTATGACCGCGCCCTCGCCGCCGACCCCGGTTTCGCGTTGGCGCACGCCGGCAAGGCCCAGACGCTGCTGCGGGAAGGCAACGTCGCGGCGGCGCGAACGGTGCTCTCGGCAGCCAAAGACGCAGCCGCCGGCCTGTCGGAGCGCGAGGCCAGTCACATCGCGTTCTTCGATCTTGTGGTTGCCGGCCACACCGACGCCGCGATCGACGCGATGTGTGCCCATCTGACGACATGGCCGCGCGACGCGCTGGTCGTCTCCAGCGCGGCGAACCCGAACGGTCTGATCGGCAGCTCTGGCCGCATCGGCCAGAAGCACGAGATCGCGGCGCTGATGGACAGCCTCGCGCCGCATTACGGCGACGATTACTGGTTCCTGTCGTATCACGCGATGGCGCTGTCCGAGGACGGGCAGCTCGCGGCGGCGCGCGCGAAAATCGAGCAATCCCTGGCTCTGAACGCGAAGAACGCGCATGGTGCGCACGGTTTCGCGCATGTTTGTTATGAGAGCGGCGAGCTGGAGGCGGCGCGCAGCTTCCTCTCCTCGTGGCTCGCCACCTATCCGCGCGACGGTTTTTTCTATGGCCATTTGAGCTGGCACCGGTCGCTGTGCGAAATCCAGGCCGGCAATTGGGCCGAAGCAGCCCGGCTGTATCGCGATGCCTTCGCGCTCGACCGGCACAGCGGCGGGCCGCAGCAGAAAATGTCGGACGGGGCGTCGTTTTTGTGGCGCTCCGAGCTTGCCGGCCAGCGCCGCGACGCCGCCGCGTGGCGCGCGTTGTGCGAGCATGCGAACAGCGCATTGCCGCGGCCTGGCAGCGGGCTCGCCGATCTGCACGTGATCCTGGCGCAGGCGGTCATCGGCGATGAGGCCGGGCTCGCTGCCCGCGCCCGGCAGATGGAGGAACTCGCGCGCGAGGGCCGCTACCCGTCCGGCTCTTACCTGCCGACGCTGGCGGGCGCCTTCCGGGCCTTTGAACGCGGCGATTTTTCCGGCGCGATCGAGGCGCTGGCGCCGCTCGCCGGGCAAAACGAACGCATCGGCGGCAGCCGTGCGCAGCACGATTTGATCGAGTTCACGTTGCTGCGGGCCTATATCGAGGCTAACCGGCCGCGGGACGCCCGGCGTCTGCTCGATGAGCGCAGGCCGGGTGCATCCGGCATTCCCGTCATGGGGGTCGCGGCTGTGCAGTGACCGACGCGGCGGAGCCGAAGCGCTCTGTGCCGGAGAAATAGCCACCGGCGTCCGGCGTATTTCTGAAAACGGTTAAGAATTTATGTACCATTTTTGCGGCAACAATGCTCAATGAGGAAGTAATGAATGAGTTGCCAGGCGGGCGATCAAGATGGCGACAATCCTGTTGATCGATGATGACGAACGGCTGCGCCGGATGCTTGGGAGAATGTTGGCCGGCGCTGGCCACGAGGTGGTCGAGGCCGAGAACGGCAGAGTTGCTCTTGCAATCCTGCCGAGCTGCCAGCCCGATCTTGTCATCACAGATGTTTTTATGCCGGAGAAGGATGGGATTGAGACCACAAAGGAGATTCGGGCGCTGTCCCCGGACATCAAGATCTTGGCGATGACCGGCGGCGGTCGCGGCGATCGGTTTTACGCCTTGATCGAAACGCTGGCCGCAGCCGGGGTGCTGCAGAAGCCGTTCGATCAAACGACCCTGCTCGGCGCCGTCAATCGGCTGTTGGGAACGGGCTGAGCGGGGCATCAACGGCGGCGTCGCGCGCCGCCGCGACCCTCGCTCACTTTGGCGGCGAGGCGGCGGCCAGCAATTCGTTCACGGTTGACAGAAGGGCGTCGGCGGCGAACGGCTTCGGCAACGCCGCGGTGGCGCCGAGCTCGGCCGCGGCGCGCAGATACACCGGCGGCGTGCCTCCCGAGATCGCCAGGATGGGCACCGGCCGGCCGTTTCGCCGCAGTTCCCTGATCGTCTCGATGCCCTCCATTTCCGGCATCACGATGTCAGTAATGACGAGCTCCGGCGCGACTTCGTGAAACAGTGCGATGCCTACTTGACCGTCGGCTGCTGCGTGCACCGTATGGCCGGCGGCCGTCAGCAACCGCGTCAACAGGCGCCGCATCGGCAATTCATCGTCGATGACCAGGATGTTCGCCATCTTGGACTCCTATCGCCGGCCCTGCGGTCACGCGTCGATCGCCGTGCGCAACGCCTGCGCCAACGCCTCTCTGCTGTATGGTTTGCTCAAGAGGCCGATGTCGGCCGACAGGACACCGTTGCCGTCGAGCCGCGACTGGGGAAAGCCTGAGGTGAGCACGATCTTGAGCGCCGGCCAGCGCTCTCGCACCTGCTGGGCGAGTTCGATGCCGTCCAGCTCGCCCGGCATCACGATGTCGGTGAACAGCAGGTCGACCGGCTCGCGCTGCAAAATTTCGAGCGCGGCCGCGGCGCTGTCGCAGTCCACGACGCGATAGCCCAATTCGCCTATTTGGCGTTGCACGATGCGCCGCATGCCGGGGTTGTCCTCGACCACAAGAACGGTCTGGCCGGCGCCGCGGGCGATCGGCCGAACCTCGCGATCGTCGCGCTGAGCGGCCGCGGCCGCGGCCCGCGGCAGGTAAAGACGGAAGGTCGTGCCGACCCCCAGTTCGCTGTAGACGTTTACGTGCCCTTCCGACTGCCGCAGAAAGCCGAACACCATGCTGAGGCCGAGGCCGGTGCCCTTGCCGGCCTCTTTGGTGGTGAAAAACGGCTCGAACACCCGGCTCATGGTTTCGGGCGACATGCCGGTGCCGGTGTCGCTGACTTCGATCATGACAAAGTCGCCGGTGCTTGCGTCCGGGTGCGACGACACGTAATCGGCGTCGAGTTGCCGGTTGCCCGTCGCGATGATCAGCCGCCCGCCCTTTGGCATCGCGTCACGCGCATTGGTCGCGAGATTGGCGAGGCTTGCCTCGAGCTGCGCCGGATCGACAATGACCGGCCACACGCCGTCGGCCAGGGTCAGCTCGACGCGAACGTCCTCGCCGATCAGGCGACGCAGGAGCTTGACGGTGTCCTTGACCAATTTGTTGACATCCGTCCGGACCGGCCGCAGCGGCTGACGCCGGGCAAAGGCGAGCAGGCGACGGGTCAAATCGGCGCCGCGCCACGCCGCTTCGAGGGCTTCATTGACGATCTCGTTGAGCTCTGCGGCGTCGCCGATCCGTTCGCGCGCCATATCGAGATTGCCAATGATGATGCCCAGCAGATTGTTGAAGTCGTGCGCCATGCCGCCGGTCAGGTTGCCGATTGCCTCCATCTTCTGCGACTGACGCAATTGCTCTTCGGTATTCTTGCGCTCGGTGATGTCCTGGAGCGTGCCGACGAGGTAGAGCGGGTTACCGGCTTCGTCGCGGATGATTTCGGTCTCTCGGTAGAGCACCCGCACAGCGCCGTCGGCGCGGATGATCCGCGATTCCGCCGGCGGCGCGGCGTCGCCGTTCGAATCGAGGGCTGCGGCAACGATGGCGCGGTCGTCGGGATGAATCATCGCCACGATGGCTTCCGTTGTCGGGCTCCAGTCCTCGCGCGTCACGCCGAAGATGCGATAGGCCTCGTCCGACCATTCAACGTCACCGGTGCGCAGATCGCGGACTGTGCTGCCGATATGGGCGAGGCGTTGTGCCCGCTTCAGCAACTCTTCGCTGCTGCGCAGCGCGGCGAGCGTTGCCTCAGTGCGCTGCCGGGCGCTGAACAGGTTCTGTTCGGTCTGCTTCCGCTTGGTGATGTCGGCCACGGCATACATGACGCCGCGCGTCTGGCCTATTTCGTCGTTCACGCGCACCCAGCGGGCAAGCGTGTCAATGACAACGCCATCCTTGCGACGGTGCTGGGTCTCAGTCGACCCGCCGGCTGCGGCATCACCGAGGGCGCGGGCGATGTCGGCCGCAACCTCGTCTGCCTGGCCGTCGAGGAGGCAGGGCAGCGGACCGCCGAGCGCCTCTGCCTCGGTGTAGCCAAAGACCCGTTCTGCCGAAGCTTTCCACATCGCAACTCGGCCGTCGCGATCGAGCATGAAGACGGCGACCGGCGACGCCTCGATGATCGCAGAAAGTTCCCGGTTGGCGTGCAGCAGATCGTTTGTCTGATCCCAGACCCGGTCTTCGAGCTCGGATGCGTGCACCTCCAGCTGGTCTGTCGCAGCCGCAAGGCGGCTGTAGAGGCCGCCGATCTCGGTAATCAGCATCGTCAGGACAAAACTCGCCGCCACCAGACCGTAGGCACGTCCCGCATAGAACCCCAAATCGAAGCGTCCGTGATTGAGGACGGCGCTGAGCGCGATGTCAAACAGCCAGGCGCACAGCACTACCATTAGCCAGAGATCGAGGACCGATCGCGGGCGTTTCATCCACAATGCGGCGAGCGCCGCCAAGCTGCAGGCCCACACGGTCGTGACGATGAATTTCATCGCCGGTGCATAGCCATTGCCACGCATGATTGCCGGCAGCAGGCGGTGGTTGTTCGCCGCCACCAGCGTCAGTCCCGCCGCCACAGCCACGACGATCGCCGCCGCGACGGCAGCCCGTCCTTTGCCGCGGGATTTGAGCGGCTCGCCGTCGTTGAGCAGCGCATAGCCCGTCAAGAACAGCGGAAAGCCGGCGTGCCAGAACATGTACAGCCATGCCGTCGTGTCGCCGCCGCCGAGCAGACCGGCCGGGGTAATCAGCCCTGGGAAACTGAGCGCGTGCGGCACGATCATCAAAGCGTCGAACCAATACGCCAGGGCAATTGCCAGCAGCCGCTTTGATCCCGCCTGCGCAAACTGCCCGAAGAACAGCAACGCCGTGATCAGATCGCAGACCAGCAGCGCTGCTTCATAGGCCGGGATGAAGGCCCTGATCGCTACCAACGGCACCTTCGCGAAGGGTACGGCAACGACAAACAAGACGGCGGACACGGTGACCGCCACAGCGGGAAGACGCCAATCACGGCCAGCCGCCGCAACGGCCGCGACCAGCAGCCGCCGACCATGCCCGGAAATAGCGTGCAGCGCGCTGCCGATCGCTGCGTCTGCGCGCGACGCGTCCTCCAGCCGTCGGCTCGCGAGAACCTCGTGATCCATGGCGCATCCCCCCAGCCGCAGGGCAAGGTGCTGTCTGCACCCCGGATGCACCCTGTCGTTTAATTGGTGGTTAATTACCGCATCAAAACGCGCAAAACGCACACATAGGCGCCGCGGAGCGCCTCAAAACCCTCACCGCGATGGCCGGCCGCCCGCTCAGAGCGGATCGAGCGGCCAGATCGGGCGGCGGACGCGACGGTAATGTTCCGGCGTATAATGCGGCGCGCACAGCGCGCCGGTATCGACGAGGATCACGTCGCGCGCGATCGGCTCGAATGCGGCGCGGAAATGCTGCATCGACTTGACGCAGACGGTCGGATAGCGCGCCGGATCGAGGCCCAGTGACGTGAACTGGCCGAGATCGGTGGCCTGGCCGTTGTTGGTGATGACAACGATGTCGATGCCGCCCACTCGGAACACGAGCGAGGGGCCGTAATCGCGTTCGACGCCGCCGCCCATCGGGCCCCACGCGACAAAGCGGCCGTTGGTCAGATGGGTGATCTCGCCGCTCAGGGTCAAGGGGCCGCCGCCGAGCCGCGGATCGGTCTTGCCGCCCAGGCTCAGCGTCGCCGGTCCTATGCCGGCGCGCATTCCCGCGGCCGC
>JASIAN010000314.1 GCA_030042035.1 Alphaproteobacteria bacterium
GCCGTGGGCTTTGGCGGCGCCGGCGGCTATCTCGAAATGAACGTCTACAAGCCGTTGATGATATTTAATATTATGCATTCGATCACGATCATGACCGACGGTTGCACGAACTTCCGCAAGTTCCTGGTGCACGGTACAAAGCCCAATCTGAAGAAGATCAACGAATACGTCGAGCGCTCGCTGATGCTGGTGACGGCACTGTCACCGGTCATCGGCTACGACAAGGCGTCGAAAATCGCCCACTATGCGATGGACCATGACCTCACGCTGAAGGACGCGGCATTGAAGCTGGGCTTTGTCACTGAGGCCGAATTCGATCGGGTCGTCGATCCCAAGAAGATGGTGAAACCATACGTGGCAGCTGCACCGGCGCGAACGGAGTTCTGTGAGACCAAAGGCGGGATATCGCCATGACGGCCCTACATCCATCGGATAGCCAGGACGGATGACCGGAATACAGCAGCTTGACATTCGACCGGAACGGAACCGCTCTACCCTCAGTTCGAGGCGGTCGTGCTGCCGGGGGGTGGTGTACCGTCCGATTGCCGCCCCCTAACAAAGCGAGCGCTGCGGCTCTCCTCTTCGTTCCGTCACGGTAGCCGGCGAGATGTTGCGGCTCGATCCGCGTGACAGCGACCAGGGCCATACACGGCTCGCCGCGCCACGGCCGCACGGCGGGCCGACGCCGACGTTCAACGGCGGCTGGCCCCCGTAGGGCGCGGACATGCTGGACATTGGAAATGGCGGAATCGCTCATTTTCGAGACCTGCCTGGAAATCATTTTCAACGGCGCAGCTGGAAATGGCCAAAGCCCACGATTTCTGCGATTTTCAGATTTCCACGCCATTTCCCGGAAATGGATGGTCAAATCGGCTATGACGCTTCGCCTCGGCTGCCGCCCCTCCGCGGATCGCAAGCGGCATCTGGGCCCACCCATCGCTGCAAGGAGAGCCGCAATGAGCGACGCACGACCGGGATCGGCGGCACCGGTGGAGGCCTATTTCGATCGCACGCCGCAGCCCTTCGGCGACGGCCCACCGGAGCCGTTGGTCTACGACGCGTCGCCGCGCGCGCTGCGTCAGCGCACTCTCAACTTTGCGGCGAAACGCCTCGTCGACATGCGTTACGTCAGCGGCCTCGATCGCGCGACGGCACAGCGGCATTTCCGCTGGCGGCCGGCGGTAGCGCCCGGCGGGCTCGGGTTCCGTGCTGCGCCCGATGGCCAGGCAGAACTTGCCGCTGCCCAGCATCGCGGCGACATCGTCATTGACATGGACAACGCCGACCGAGGCGTCACGGTGCGCTGGAACGACGCGGGGTTTGGCGAGCCGGTCGTCGGCGCCGCGGTCGCGCGGCCGGGCTATGGCGGGATCGTCCTGGGGCCGCACGCGAGCCTGCGCTTCGATCCACAGCGGATTTCCCGCCGGCGGCCCGACCCCGAACACGCCTGGCCGCTCGGCGATGCCGTCGAGACGCCGGCGGTCCCGCCGGCAGAGGTCGGCCGCGCGCTCGACGCCTTCTTTGCCCGCTCGACGGGTGCATACGGCATCCTGATCGCCAACGCCGAGAGGGTGTTGTGCGAACGCTACAGCGAAGTCGGCGCCGCCGATCGCGCGACCCCGAGCTGGTCGATGACCAAGGCGATCACCTGCACCGTGATCGGCCGGCTCATCGAGGAAGGCTGGTTCGCGTCGGTTCATGACCCGGCGCCGGCGCCGCTGTGGCGCGATCCCCGCACGATCCACCGGCTGATCACGCTCGACCACCTGCTGCGCATGCGCTCGGGGCTGGCGTTTCCGGTGGCGCACGGTGACGGACGGGTCAGCCTCGGCTTCGAGAACAGCGCGGTCTATCAGGATGCTGCGGATGCGTTCGAGGCGGGACAGCGTTCGATCGTCGCCACCGTGCCCGGCGCGGTGTTCCGCTACATCAACAGCGGCCTCAACGTGCTCGGCGCGATCGTGCGCGACCAGATCGAACGCCGCGGGCAGCCGTATCACGAAACCTTGTACGGCCTGCTGGTCGACCGGCTCGGCATGGCGAGCTACCAGCATTCCGCCGACATTGCGGGCAACCTGATCGCCTCGGGCGCCGGGTTTGCGACGCTGCGCGACTACGCGAAACTTGGGGTGCTGTATCTGCAGGATGGCCTGTGGGACGGCGAGCGGCTGCTGCCGCTGGGCTGGGCCGACTACGCGCTGACCGCGACGCATACCGGGACCAGCTACGCGGCGTGCTTCCGCACCAATTCCGACCGGCTGTTTCCCGATCTGCCGCTTGATACCGCCTGGGCGTCGGGCGCCTCCGACCAGCGCATCTTCATCCTGCGCCGCCACCGGCTGACTGTCGCCGTCAGCAACGAAACCGACTACCCGATGGACCTGGGGGCGCTCAACCGCGTCATCGCCGCCGCGATCGCCACCTGGGCCTGAACGCGCCACCGCCGGACCAAGAACTGCAGATCAAGGAAGCAAGCCATGCCGCCCGCCAATTATCTGCCCGACGTGCTCGAAACCACGGCGCCTGAGCGCCTCGCGACCGGCTTCATCTTCACCGAGGGGCCGCTGTGGCATCCCGACCGCTACTGGTTCTTTGTCGACATTCGTCGGAACAAGCTGTTTCGACTGACACCGGGCAAGGAGCCAGAGCTGGTCCGCACGACGATCGGCGGCAATGGGACGACCTTCGATTTGCAGGGGCGCCTCATCGTCTGCGAAGGCGACGACCGGCGGCTGACGCGCATGGATCCCGACGGCACGGTCGAGTCGCTCGTTGACAACTACGAGGGCGGACGCTTCAACCGGCCGAACGACGTGATCTGCCACTCGAATGGCTGCCTTTACTTCACCGACCCGGACAAGCGCCGTCCCTACCACGAGCGCGAGATTCCAGGCCCCGCCGGTGAGAACAATCTGTGGGACGGTGCCTGCGTCTATCGTCTGGCGCCGGATGGCGGTTTGAGCGTGCTGGCGCATTGCGAATACCCGAATGGCCTCGCGCTATCGCCGGACGAACGCACGCTGTACGTCGCCAACACACGGTCGTCTCAGTACATCCACGCGATCCGGCTCGACGCGGCAGGGCACATGGTCGGGCGCAGCATCTTCGCCGACCTCAACGAGGGTGACGAGCCGGGCATCCCCGACGGCCTCAAGGTCGACAGCCTCGGCCGGGTTTATTGCACGGGCCCCGGTGGCATCTGGGTTATGGCGCCGGACGGTCGGCGTATCGGCGTCATCCGCTGGCCGGAACAGGCCGTCAACTTCGCGTTCGGCGGGCCGGACCTCAAGACGCTGTTCTGCTGCGCCCACACCTCGGTCTACAGCTTGCGCGTCAAGGTGCCCGGGAACTCGCATCCCTGGTACAAACGGCGTGGGCTGCAATAACACCCTCTGAAATGAAACTTGATGATTTCGCTGCCCGCGATCGACGCGCTGGAACGATTGCCGGGCAGCTCGGCGAATATGGCATTTGCTGTAACGCGCCGGCGCCCGGCCGCACCCTCAGCGACACGATCAAGGGCCGCAACGATTACGGCGCGGCGGCCTTTCGCGATGCAAGCCAATCCCTGAAAATAGAGGATCACCGGCGATATTCCGGCTCGAACAGGCGAAGGTTCCCTCGAACGCAGCAGGGCGGGCTCTCCCTGGCTCGCCGCGCTGCGATAGTCGCGAACTACCTTCAACCGCTCGATCAGATCGATGATGAGTCGCGCCTCCCGCGCGCCCATCGCCGCCAGCGGTTCGTCGAGCAGCAGGATGCGGGCATCGGAAGATACCGCACGCGCCACCGCGATGCACTGGGTCTCGACCGGCTGATCCTCGTCGGCCATTCGATGGGCGGCATGATTGCGGCCGAGATGGCGGCGCTGGCACCGCGCGAGGTCTGACCCCGCGTTTCTCGAAGCCTTCCTCGTGCGCAACGCTCGCCAGCTAACGATGGCAAGCAAGCTGTTGTTGCCGCTTCCTGACCGCGGACTTGCCGAACGGCTTTATCGGATCAGCGCGAAAACCCGTCATCATTTGGGGCGATAACGATCGCCTGATCCAGCGGCCGATGGCGAGGCCTTCCGCCGCAGCATCGCCGGCGCTGAGCTGGCGATGGTTCCGAATGTGCCGCCGCGCTGGCGCCGCTCACATAGGCGTCCTTGTACCTTCGTCCACCGCGGTAATATCGGTCGATACCGGCGCTGATGAAGGCTTGCTTCTTCGCCAATTGACCGGGGCCCGCCGGCGGGGTCAACTATGCGGCGACTGACGGGCGATGCCCGCTTCTGTGCGAGGCCTGTGATGAGCTCCATCGACCTTTTCCAGGCGCTGCAGCAGCCGGGCAGGGCCAGCATCCCTTATCTCGACCGGTTCAGTCCCGACCGGCCGCTCGTGCTCGAATGCTTCCGGCCGCCGTGGCACGAGCCGGAAAACCCCGTCGTCATCGTTCAGCACGGCGCCAGCCGTAACGGCGCGGAGTATTGCGACGCGTGGGTTCCGGCCGCCGAGCGGCACGGCTTCCTGGTTGTCGCGATCACTTTTCCAAAGGAAGCATGGCCGGACGCGCTGACCTACAATAATGGCCATGTCCTAGCCGAGGACGGCGCGCTGCGCCCGCCCGAGTGCTGGTCTTTCACGATCCCCGGTCGCGTCTTCGCGCTGCTACGGGAAGCGGGCGTGACGACACGCGATGCGTTCGCGCTGTGGGGCCATTCCGCCGGCGGCCAGTTTGCGCATCGGCTACTGGCGACGCAGCCGCACGCCATGTTTTCGGCGGTCGGCGCCGCGAACCCCGGTTGGTATACGCTGCCGACCCTCGATCTGCGCTATCCGGACGGGCTCGGCGGTATCGGGCTGACAAGCGATGATGTGGTGCGGTTTCTCAGCTATCCGTTGGTGATTTTCTCCGGCGACCGCGACATCGACGGAACGACCGAGAATTTTCCGAAGCACGACTCCGCGATGGCGCAGGGGTCGAACCGCTTCGAGCGGGCCTCCTACTTCCTCGAATACGCTCAGGCCGCAGCCGCCCGGCTAGGCGTGCCGTGCCGCTGGAGCCGGATCGTTGTGCCGGGGGTGGCACACGAGGGCATGCGAATGTCCACCTTCGCAGCGCAGCACTGGTTCGACACGGTGCCGACCTGATTTTCCCGCGCGGCTGCGGTCCGACGGCGTTGGCGGAGGGGGCATGAAGCGGGGTACCAGCCGCTCCGCCTGAGCGGCCGTGTGCGGTGCATCCGCTCGCTTCGCTGCAGATGGAATGCTGAGCAACGAGGTTCCAAAATTGGATGCAATGGCGGCGGACGACGTTCGCGCGCGGCTAGCTCAGGAGATGCCGGCGAGCCGCAGCCCCTCGTGAAAGCGATCGCGCCCGGCGCGCACGGCCGGGTTGTCGCAGGGCGTCGCGTCCGCCTCGTTGCGCAGGACTTGGGCCAGTGAATAGTTGGGGAATTTCCGGTCGAATGCCGCCCGCGCCCGCCGCGTCCGCCGCACGGCCCGCGTCGGATCATCGAGCGCTTGGGCAGCGATCAGGTAGGCGTAGTTATACCAGACCTCGGACCACCCCCTGATCGAGCGCTGCAGCCAGTCAATCGCGGTCTTGTAATCTTGTTTGAAGAAGTGGGCGCGCCCCAGAACCCAATAGAAATAGCCGCGCACGTTGCTGTTCGGATTGATCTCCAGCGCCCGGTTTACATCGGAGATGCACCCGTCGAAGTCGCCAAGGTACAGGCGTTCCTCGCCCTTTTGCGCATGCACGCGGGCGAAGGTCGGCGGCGCGTACCTGATCGTCTCTTCGAACGCGGCGAGTGCTTCTTCGTGCTGCCCCTGCGCGCGGCGGAGAAAGCCGAGCGCATAATGCGCCAGATGAAACTGGGGATCGTACGCCAACGCGCGTTGGATCACCGGCTCGAAGTCGTTCAGCACCGCCGGCCCCACATCATCCCAGCGGTTCAGATAACGGCAAAGGTCGGTAACGGCAGTGTAGGTCGCGGTATCGGCGGCCGCCTGGTCGAGCAGCCTGCGCATATCGTGCGTTCTGCCCCGCGTCACGGGCCGCTGATAGAGCGATATGGCGCGACGGAGGGGATCGCCGGTGCTTCGCATCACCAAGCCCTCCCCGATGACTTGACTGTCGCTTTGATATTAGCGCCAACGGCGGCATTCGCGCAAACGGGTTCGCACGCGGCCGCGTCAACGCTCCGCCATCCCGGCGCGCAGCAAGCCTTCATGGAACTTCTCGCGAGCAGCCATCACAATCGGGTTGTCATTCGGGGTGGCGCGTTCGTGCTCCAGCACGACGGCCAGTGTATAAACCGGCTCGTGAAAGCGGCGGTTGAACTCCGCCAGCGCTCGCGCCGCCTCCTCCGGCATGTCGGCCAGGGCGCAGGCGCTTACGAGGTAAAGTCGGTTGAACCACAGATTGGGCCTCGTCTCGATCGATTTACGCAGCCAGACGATCGCCTCGTCGTATTGCCCCAGAAAAAAGCGCGCGCGGCCGATGATCCAGTGAAATATGCCGATAGACGCATCCTGCGGGCTCAACCTGATCGCCTGCTCGACGAACGGCGGCGCCTCCGCCGGCCGCCCGACGAGGATCAACTGGTTGCCCTTGTGGGCATGGGCAAACGCCAGATTGCGATCGAGTTCAATGGCCCGGCTGAACGCCTCCAACGCCGAGTGATGCTCGCCGCGCGCCCGCGCGATCAAGCCGTGCACAACGTGGGCGAGCGCGTGGTTCGGATCGATCAGCAGCGCCTTCTGAACCGCTTGCTCTGCCTCGCGCAGTTCTTGCGCGCCGGTGTTGTTCCAATTGATCAGGTAGTCCGACACAATGATCTCAGCGAGCCGCGCCCAGGCCTCGGCCGACCTTGCATCGAGCGCGACCGAACGCTGCAGCAGCGTGCGAGTCGCCGATGTGTTTTCCGGGGTGACTGAGCTGAACCGCAGGCTCGTGGCACGCAGTCTGAGGTCGAGCGCGTCTGGCTGCGGCGCACTTTCGGCCCGGCGTCCCTCGGCGCGCACGACGTGCACATTCAACGAGGCGGCGATGCGGCCGGTAATCGCGTTCTCGAGATCGCCCAGCGCGATAAACTCGTTCTCGAAGCGATCGCCCCACAGTTGCTCACCCGTGGCCGCGTCGAGCAGCTGAACATTTGTGCGCACGCGGTCGCCGCTGCGCCCGATGCTGCCGACCACGAGATAGCGGACCCCGAGTTCGCGTCCGATCTGTCGGATGTCGAGGCTGCTGCCCCGGTAGGTGAGCGCCGTCGCCGCCGAAATCACCGCAACGTCCGGCATGCACGACAAATCGACCGTGAGATCGCTGGTTATCGCGTCAGTCAAATAGTCCTGGCTCGGATCGCCGCTGATGTTGCGGAACGGCAGAACCAGAATGGACGGCTTTGGCAGGGGGTGCGGCGACGCTGCGCCGGCCGGCCGCGGCAACGACGCCGGCCGGTCCGATGTTGCGTCCTCCTGCACCTCGGCGATAAAGCGCACCCCCTTGCGCGACAATGTGCGAATGACCTTCTGCGCGGCGCCACTGTCGCCGAGCGCCCGGCGGGCGGCGTTGATGCGCGTCGTCACCGCCGAATCCGACACGATGCGGCCGCCCCAGACACCGGAAATCAGATCGTCACGGCTGACGACGCGCTCACGGTTTTCCACCAGGTAGACGATCAGATCGAAAACCTGCGGTTCGACCGCGATGCGCTCGCCGCGCCGACGCAATTCGCGGCGGCCCACGTCGAGCGCGTGTTCGCCGAATTCGTAACGCAACGGGCGGCTCCCGGAGCGATCTAAAGCGATCCTTAAGGAAACAATAGGGGATTCTTAAGGGATTCTTATCGGTAAATCCGTCGCTCCTTCAAGCCTTCCGCGCCCCGTGACGCCATGATCGCCCGATCGGAGCCGGCCCTGCCGGGTCGGCGGCCGCCGGGGCAGCGAAGATCCTTACCGATCCTGCCGGGCGGCTTCGTGGCGCACATGCAAGTGGAGTTCGTCATGAGCAGCAACGTTCAGCTCCGTTGGATCGCGGAAGCGGAGGCGCGGGCGGTCCGCCAAGCCGCATTGAGCGAACATGCGGAATCTCAGCCGTTCGCCGGGATGGAGCGGCCGGCGGCCGGCCCGGAATGGCTCGACCGCTTGATCGCCATGGCCCTGCGGGTTGGGCGAAGCGCGATGCGGCGCATCGCGCCCGCGGCGATCGGACCGCCCGCGGCAGCGGGCAAGGCGGGCGAGAACTCGGACGAGGTCGATGCCGACCGGGTGCTCGTCACCATTTTGATCAGCGACATCGTCGAATCGACGATGTGGGTGGCGCGGGTGGGCGACCACTCGTGGCGCGAGCTGCTCAATCGTCACGATGCGGCGACGCGCCGGCAGATCAAGCGGTTCGGCGGCCGGGAAATCCGCAACTGCGGTGACGGGTTTCTCGCCATCTTCGACAGCGCGACGCGCGCCGTCCACTGTGCTGCGGCCATCGCCGAGGCGATCGCGCCGCTCGGCATTTCTGTGCGCGGTGGCGTCCACACCGGGGAAATCCACCTGAACGGCGGCGAGATCAGCGGCATCGCGGTCCATATCGCTGCCCGGATCGCGGCAATCGCGGGGCCCGGTGAAGTCGTCGTATCGGCGACGGTGCGTGACCTGGCCGCCGGATCGCGGCTGAATTTCGATGACCGCGGCGCGCGTCGGCTGCGCGGCGTGCCTGAGGAAATGCGCCTCTATGCAATGCCCCTGGCCGGCAACCGCGCCGATCGGATCGAGATCATCTCACAGGCGGCATTGCCAGGACCCGGCCTAATCTCGGGTTCGCGCCGGAATAAGATGGTTCCGCCGCTCAGCGGTATAATCGTGAGCTATGGCGCACCCGACGAATGAGGTTCTTGCATGGAACCGGCCGCGCTTCTTTCGGAACACAACAATGCGCGGGGCTTGGCCGATGAACAATGCTGCCCGCCGAATCGTTGAGGGTGGATCACATCGCACGATCGGGTAGCGGGCGTGCAATAACCGCACCAGCCCGGCACCAGCCCGATGCAGCCGTCGTCGAACCCGGCACTCGCCGCTGTGCCGGGCCACGCCATCGACGCTGTTGACGGCTGTTACCGCCTGTGCTGGCCTTTGCGCATTATGACGAACGAGACCTACACCAACGCGCTGGGCCAGCCCGTCGGCGCGCCCGTCCTCGGCTGGACGCCGCGGCCGCGGCCGCCGAAGACCACGATGAGGGGCCGCTTCTGCACGGTCGAACCGCTCGACCCCGAGCGCCATGCGGCGGACTTGTTCGAGGCCAATTCGCAGGACCGTCAGGGGCGGCTCTGGACCTATTACAATTTCGGTCCGTTCGCGACGCTTGGCGACTACCGCGACTGGCTCGACGGCGTGCTCGGCGACCCGGGCCGGCTCTATCATGCGATCTGCGACAGCGCGGCGGGGGGCAAGGCGGTCGGCGTCGCGGTCTACGCCAATTGCCAGCCGGCGATGGGCGTCGTCGAGGTGGGCGGCCTCGTGTTCAGCCCGCGCTTGCAGCGGCGGCCGGCGGCGACCGAGGCGATGTATCTGATGATGCGGCGGGTTTTCGACGAGCTCGGCTATCGCCGCTATGAGTGGAAATGCGATTCGTTGAATTTGCCGTCGCGCGCCGCGGCGCTGCGGCTCGGCTTCACATACGAAGGGCTGTTCCGCCAGGCGATGATCACGCGCGGGCGAAACCGCGATACGGCCTGGTTCTCGGTCATCGACCGCGACTGGCCGGTGCTGAAGGCGGCCTTCGACGCCTGGCTCGACCCGGCAAATTTCGACAGCAACGGCAGACAGCGCCGCACGCTTGCTAGCTTTCGCGCCGGCGCCTGATGAATGACGCGGAGGGGCTGCCGCGGCGACCGTCGCTGGCGTTGCTGGCGGCGGTGACGGCGCTGGCGTTCTCCGCCTTGCACATGGTCGTGCCGGCGCTGCCGATCCTGACGCGGGTGTTTCCCGACGACGCCGGCCGGGTGCAGCTCGTGCTGACCCTTTACCTCGCCGGCATCGCCGCGGGGCAATTGCTGTACGGCCCGATTTCCGATCGCTTCGGCCGCCGCCCGGTGCTGCTCGCCGGGCTGCTGCTGTTTGTCGCCGGCAGCTTGTTGTGCGGCCTCGCCCAGTCGCTCGCGGCGCTGATCCTCGGCCGCGTGCTGCAGGCGACGGGCGCCTGCGCCGGCATTGTGCTGGGCCGCGCGATCATCGGTGACGTGTGGGAGCGCGAGGCGGCGGCGCGCGGCATCGCACTCGTCATGATGGCGATGACGCTGGCGCCGGCCGTGTCGCCGGCGATCGGCGCCTATCTCGCCGAATGGGTCAGCTGGCGGGCGATTTTCGCGCTGCTCGGCGGGTTTGGCGCCATCGTGCTGGCGATCGTCGCGCTGCGCCTTGGCGAAACCAACCGACGCCCGGTGCGGCTCGACTTCATTGGCATGGCCGGGTCCTACACGGCGCTGCTGCGCTCGCCGCGTTTCCGCGCCTATGCGCTGTGCAGCGCCGCGACGAGCGCGTCATGGTTCGCGTTTTGCGGCAGCGCACCCTATGTGCTGTCCTCGCTCATGCACCGGGCGCCCAGCGCCTACGGCCTTTTCATCCTGCCGGCGATGGCCACCTACATGCTCGGCAACGCGATTGCCGCGCGGTTCGCGGTGCGCTGGGGAAGCACCAGCCTGTTCGTCGCCGGCCTTGCGCTGTCGTTCCTCGCCGGCATCGCGATGGCGCTGTGGTGCCTGGCGCACGCCGATCCGTGGGCGTTGTTTGTGCCGATTACGGTCAGCTCGGTCGGCAACGGCATGAGCCAGCCGCCGGCGATGGCTGCTGCGATCACGATCAATCCGCGCATCGCCGGCGCCGCGTCAGGGCTCATCGGCTGCCTGCAGATGGCGGTATCGGGGATCGCCACGTTCGCGATCGGCGTGCTGCCGCACGACAGCGTCTTGCCGATGGTCGCGGTGGTCGGCATCTTCATGGCGCTGGCAATGGGATTGGGGCTGCTGGCCGTGCGTCCCGAGCGGCAGGCGCGAGCGGCCAGCGTATCGCAGGGGGAAGTGGCATGATCGATGACACCCATGACGGCAGGCGGCAGAGCTGGGTCGCTTCGGCCAACGGCCACGGCGAATTTCCGCTGCAGAACCTGCCGTTCGGCGTGTTCAGCCCGCCGGGCAGCGCGGTCGGCGGCGGCGACCCCCGCGGCGGCATCGCGATCGGCGACATGATCCTCGACCTGCGCGCCACCTGCGACGCGGGGCTGTTTTCCGGCGAGGCCGCGCGGGCCGCCAGGGCCGCCTCCGGCCCTGTCCTCAACCCTCTGATGGCGTTGGGCGCCGGCGCGCGCCGTGCCCTCAGGCGGCAGGTCTTTGCATTGCTCGCAGCCGATGGCGACGGCCGCGCCAGGGCGGAGCCGCTGGCCGACCGCCTCCTCTACCCGGCCGCGGCCTGCTCGCTGCATCTGCCGGTGCGGATCGGCAATTTCACCGATTTCTTCGCCGGCATCCACCACGCGCGCAATGGCGGGCGCCGGCGCGACCCGAACAACCCATTGAGCCCCAATTACAAATACGTGCCGGTGGCGTATCACAGCCGCGCCTCGTCCGTGCGCGAGGCCGGCGTGCCGGTGCGGCGGCCGAACGGCCAGCGCAAACTGCCCGACGAAGCAGCACCGACGTTCGGCCCGTGCCGCAAGCTCGATTACGAATTGGAACTGGCGATCTGGGTCGGCCCCGGTAACCGCCAGGGCGAACCGATCCCGATCGGCCGGGCGGCCGAGCACATTTTTGGCATCGGCCTCGTCAACGACTGGTCGGCCCGCGACATCCAGCAATGGGAATCGCAGCCGCTCGGGCCATTTCTCGGAAAGAGTTTCCAGTCGACGGTATCGCCGTGGATCGTGACGCCGGAAGCGCTCGAACCGTTCCGCATCGCGCAGCCGCCGCGCCCCGCCGGCGACCCCGCGCCACTGCCCTATCTGATGGACGGCGAGGACCAGCGGCACGGCGCCCTCGACATCGCGCTGGAATCCTTCATCCTGACGCCGCAGATGCGGGAGCGCGGTCAGCCTCCCTCGCGCATCTCGCACAGCAACACGACCGACCTCTATTGGACGCCGGCGCAGCTCGTCGCGCACCACACCTGCAACGGCTGCAACCTCGAAGCCGGCGATCTGTTCGGCACCGGCACGATCTCCGGGCCGGACGAAGCGGGCTGGGCCAGCCTCAGCGAGCAGAGCATGGACGGCACGCGCAGATTGACGTTGTCGTCGGGCGAGACTCGCACGTTCCTCGAAGATGGCGACGAGGCGATCTTTCGCGCGCATTGCCGCCGCGACGGGTTTGCCCAAATCGGCCTCGGCGAATGCCGCGCCCGTGTCGTTGCCGCGACGGGCTAGATCGTTGCCACGACAGGCTAGATCGGCCGCTGCAACATTGAGCGCCAGCTTGGGAGGCCGCCGAGCGGTTCGGCTGCGACGACGCCGCGCATGATCGCGCGCGCCAGGCAGTTGGCCGCAGCCTGGCCGAGCCGCGCGAGGCGCAATGGATCGATCGCGGACGCCTCCGCCGCCGTCGATAACGCAAACACGATATCGCCGTCGAACGGCGTGTGGGCCGGGCGGATCGCCTGGGCAAGCCCATCCTGCGCCATGATCGCGAGACGCCGGCATTGGCTCTTGTCGAGCGCGGCGTCGGTTGCGACAACCGCGATCGTCGTGTTGGCGCCGGCAACCGGCGCAGCGCAGGCCGAGAAATCCTCCGGGTCGAGCTGCCGCTCGGACGACGGCGGCTGTGACGGGACGTCGTCGGCGAGCGTCAGTTCGGCCGCCCACAGCCGGCCGTTATCGGGACGCACGACCGATCCCCAGCTGTTGACTGCGACGAGCGCGCCGACCGTCGCGCCGTCAGCGAGGCGCAGCGACGCGCTGCCGACCCCGCCTTTCAGCCGCCCAGCTTTGGCGCCCAGCCCGGCGCCGGCGTTACCGAGCGCGAATGCGCCGCCGGCCCGCGCCAGAGCGTCGCATCCGAGCCGGCGATAGGGCGGTTCGCCCTCCCAGGCGCGGCGGCCGGGAAAGGCGAGGTCGAAGAGGATCGCCGCCGGCACGATCGGCACTCGCACGTTGCGCACCTGAAAGCCGCGCCCCATCGCTGCCAGCCCCTCCATGACCCCGCCGGCCGCCTCCAGCCCGAAGGCCGAGCCGCCCGACAGCACGACCGCATCGACCCGCGACACCAGCGCGACGGGGTCGAGCAGTTCGGTCTCGCGGCTGCCCGGCGCGCCGCCGCGCACATCGACCGCCGCCGTGGCCGGGGCTTCGACGAAAATGACGGTCGTGCCGGTTATGCCGGCGGCGTCCTCGGCCTGGCCGACGAGAACGCCCGGTACGTCGGTGATCAGGTTGCGCGGTCCGGGTTTGGCCATCACCTCCTCCGCGGTGTGCGCCTGCCGCGCGGTGGGCAATGTCGCGCCAGCGCCAGGCGTGTTGAGCATCGAAGGCAACTTTGCGGTAGGCTGGTTGTTGAGCGGAAGCAATTCGCGGCGCGCCAATGCAGGCGGCTGACGATCGCAGCAACATCGGGGAGGGGTGGATTTGCGGGTTTTGCATATCCTGGCCGGGTGGGTCCCGGATTGGCTGATCGGATTGGCGATCATGGCGGGTGCAGCGCTCGTCATGCTCATCGCCTATCGCTGGTTCATCGGACGGCTTGTTCGGTTGACCGCGCGCAGGAGCCCGTTTCTGCACCGGCTGCTGCAGCGCGGCCAGTGGCCGGTCGGGGCGGTACTGATCATCCTCGCCCTCGGCGCTGCCTTGCCGGGCGCCCGGTTTCCCTACGAATGGGCGGTCGTGGCGGGGCACATCCTGTTGATCGCGCTGATCCTGGCGCTCGGTTGGACGGCGGCGAAGGCGCTCGACGCCGCGGCGGAGCTCTATCTGCGCCGCTTCCGCGCCGGAGTGCCAGACAATCTGCTCGCTCGCAAACATGTCACGCAGGTCAACATCCTGTTGCGGGCGTCGCAGACCGTGCTTGTCATCATCACGATCGCGTCGGCCCTGATGACGGTCGCCACGGTGCGGCAATTCGGCGTCAGCCTGTTCGCTTCCGCAGGCGCCGCCGGCGTTGTCGTGGGCCTCGCCGCCCGCCCGGTGCTGAGCAATCTCTTGGCCGGCATCCAGATCGCGTTGACCCAGCCAATCCGCGTCGAGGATTCCGTTATCGTCGAGGGCGAATGGGGCTGGATCGAGACGATCACCAGCACCTATGTCGTGATCCGCATCTGGGATCTGCGGCGCATGATCGTGCCGCTCAGCTACTTCATCGAGAAGCCGTTCCAGAACTGGACCTATCAGAGCACGGACCTGCTCGGTACGGTCACGCTGCGCGCCGACTATACGGTCCCCGTCGAGCGGGTTCGGGAAGAATTGCAGCGGATTGTCTCGGCGACGCCGTTGTGGGACGGCAAGGTCGCTGTTTTGCAGGTCACCGAGGCGCTGGCCGATGTGATCGAGCTGCGTGCTCTGGTCAGCGGCCGCGATGCCGGGCAGACTTGGGATCTGCGCTGCCTTGTGCGCGAGCGACTGATCGCGTTTCTGCAGGCCGAATACCCGCATGCGCTGCCGCGCCACCGCACCGAAGTCACCGGCTCGATCGAGCCGGCGCCGCCGCTGCGCCGCCCCCGTCGCGCGCGGGGCGATGCGGTGGATGCGACGGCCCGCGAACGGGCATAGCCGCGGGCGAGAGAATTCGACGCCGCGCTCGCCGACTGATCTTTGGCTCAATGGGCTACGAAATCGTGCGGCGGCTGGCCCGCGCTGCTGTCGGCAAGCACGGTTTCGCCGCCGATCATGCGCTGGCCGAGCGCGACAAGCGGCACAAACGGCGGCGGGATGTAGACATCGACGCGCGAGCCGAAACGGATAAGGCCGATGCGCTCGCCGGCAGCAAGGCGCTGGCCGGCAAACAGCGGACACACGATGCGCCGCGCGACGAGCCCGGCGATCAGCACAAACGCGATGTCGGTGCCCTCCGGCCCGTCGGCGGGCGTCAGGCGGATCGCCAAGCGCTCGTTGTCAGTGCTGGCCTTGTCGAGGCTGGCGTTGACAAAGCGCCCCTTTGTGTAATGCCGCGCCGCGACCCGGCCGGCGAGCGGCGCGCGCGCGACATGCACGTCGAACAGATTGAGAAAGATGCCGATCCGCGTCATCGCCGCCTCGCCCATCTGCAATTCCGCGGGCGGCGGCGCAGGCCCCAGCGCGACGACGATGCCGTCGGCCGGGCTGACGATCAGTCCCGGACGGATCGGCGTCACCCGCCAGGGATCGCGGAAGAAATAGACGATCCACAGCGTCACGATCAACGCCACCCAGCCGAGCGACGGCACGAACGCGAACAGCACCGCGGCCGCCGCTGCGGCGGCGGCGATAAACTTCCAGCCGTCGGGATGGAGCGGCGCGAGCGTCCGGCGCGGCATCGGCACGAGGCAGATCAACCCATCTTCACGTTTATCGTAAAAGGGTCCGTGCGGCTGGGGTCGAGGACATCAACCGGCACCGTCATCCTGAGCCGGCGCGACGCGCCGAGTCGAAGGATGCGCCGCCTTCGCGCCGCGCCGAGACAGTCCAGGCAGCGCGGCCAAATTGCCTCGGATCAGCGCTTCTTTCTTGTCACGGCGCCAGCCTTTTATTTGCCGCTCGGCAGCTGCCGCGTCCTCCAGCCGCTCGAAATGTTCGTGAAAGAGCAGCTCAACCGGCCTACGAACAGCCGTATAACCGCCAAATATCGCGCTTTGATGCTCGGCAAGCCGTTGCTCCAGGCTGCCGGTTGTCGTGCCGACATAATATGATCTGTCGGCGCAGCGAAGAATGTACAGATAGGCCGTCATATCGTTGACTGCATGCGTGACCGTCAGAGGCGCCATATAATGCTAGAGAGTACGGCGCAGTGCAAAATTGTTTTTGTAATGCAATAAAGGTGGCATTCGGGGTTTAGCAAAATAGAGATGGCACGGTGTGCGCTTCCGTGCTCGCGGCGGCTTACTCGAATAACTTTCAGCAAGCGCAGACGGTAGCACGAAGATACGACGGCCCACATCCTCAAGAAGTACGATTGCCAACCAATCGCATGTTGCTGGATCGAACCCAACGCGGCTGTGATGCTTGCCGGGGGTCCGCGATTTTACAGAGACTCGCTGGGGCGCGTGATCTGAATTGTCGATACTCGCAGCGTAGCCCGGCCAATCGGCGGGCGGCTGGGCAACGACGTCGTAACCCGGCCAATTGTCAGGCACCTTCAGCGCAGGGATGCCAGCCAACGTCAACTCGGCAGCGACCAGCATTTCAGCGGCGTCTCCCATCTGCTTTGTGGTGTAAACTCGGCTGGAACCCGTTTCAACCGCACCCATGAGTGTATCTCCTTTCATTATGATGCTTCTGAAATCCCTGCGTCCTTCGACTCGGCGCGCAGCGCGCGCCGGCTCAGGATGACGGTGGTTCCAGGTTTTCAGGGCAGCGCAGCAACGCCGTCAAAACGTGCCAAAGCTCCCTGGCCGCGGCCTCGACCGCGCGTCAGCCTATTTTGACGAGCTTCTGCAGGCTGCGGAGGCCGGGCGGCAATTCCTCGCCGCGGGCGCGGCAGCGGCGACCCCAGTTTGTATAAGAAACTTCACCAACATAGATGTCGCCGTGCGAATCGACCGCAAGGCCGTGTGGCGAAATGAACTGTCCCGGGTTGAGGCCGGCATGCATGTGTCCGAGCCGCGCCAGGAGTTCGCCCTTGTGCGTATAAATGCTGACGCGCGGCCCGCAATTCGGGATGTCGATGTTGACCGCCATGTCGGGGCCGATTTCGCCGATGAAAAAACGCGGCGTCTTTGTGCCGCTCTCCATATAGAGGCCCGATGGGCGGTGCATGTTGTTCCACTGCGCTTCGTACTTGCCGTTTCTGTCGAATACCTGCACCCGGTGGTTCTCGCGGTCGGCGACATA
>JASIAN010000315.1 GCA_030042035.1 Alphaproteobacteria bacterium
CCGAACTGCTCGACGATCCAGATGGTCGTCGCGCTGAAGCCGCTGCACGATCTGGCGCGCATCAAGCGCGTCGTCGTTGCGACCTATCAGTCGGTGTCGGGCGCCGGGCGCGCCGCGATGGACGAACTCTTCAGCCAGACCCGCTCGATCTACGTCAACGATCCCATCAAGCCCGAGGAATTGACAAAGCAGATCGCGTTCAACGTGATCCCGCACATCGATGTGTTCATGGACGACGGCTCGACCAAGGAAGAATGGAAAATGGCGGTCGAGACGCGCAAGATCCTCGACCCCGACATCGCCGTCACGGCAACCTGCGTGCGCGTGCCGGTGTTCATCGGGCATGCCGAGGCGGTCAATGTCGAATTCGCCCGGCCGCTCGGCGAAGAGCGGGCGCGCACCGCGCTGCGCGAGGCGCCGGGCGTGGTCGTGATCGACCATCGCGCCGATGAAGGTTATGCGACACCGGTCGAGGCGGCCGGCGAAGATGCCGTCTATGTCAGCCGCATCCGCCGCGACCCGACCGTGCCGCACGGCCTCAACCTGTGGGTCGTCGCCGACAATTTGAGGAAAGGCGCCGCGCTCAACGCCGTGCAGATCGCCGAAATCCTCGCCGCCGATTATCTCGGCGGCGGCCGCCGCGGTCCGGCGCGCGACAACGTCGAACCCCTGCGCCGCCGGGCGGGGGCACACTGAGGAGTTGGCCGGTCATGCCGACCCTGTCGCCGGGTCGATGCCTTCAGGCTCGTCATCGCCGGGCTTGTCCCCTCCATCCACGCAGCAGTGAACGTGGATGCCCGGCACAAGGCGGGGCATGACCAACCTCAGTCGAGTTTGAATGCCGCCGATCGCTGATGGCCGAGCTGCCGCATCCCGATGAGGTGACCCCGGCCGAGGTCGAGCGGGCGACCGCAGCGGTCGAGATCATCACGCCGGCGCGCATCCCGGGCCTCGCATTGCCGCCTGCCGGCGACACCTTTCTCGGCCGCCGTATCACGCCGCTGACCCGCCGCCGCATCGAAAACTTCAAGGCCAACCGGCGCGGCGTCTGGTCATTGTGGCTCTTCCTCGCGCTGTTCATCGTCAGCCTCTTTGCCGAATTCATTGCCAACGACCGGCCACTTGTCATCGATTACCAGGGCCAGCTTTATTTCCCGGTGCTGGTCGATTATCCGGAAACGACGTTCGGCGGCTTCTTCCCGACCGAGGCCGATTACCGCGACCCCGTCGTCAGGGCGGAGATCGACAAGCACGGCTGGATGGTCTGGCCGTTGATCCCCTACAGCTACAACACGATCACCAGCGCGCCGGGACCCTATCCGTCGGCGCCGTCGGCCGCCGACTGGCTCGGCACCGACGATCAGGGCCGCGACGTCTTGGCACGGCTTATTTATGGCTTTCGCATCTCGGTGCTGTTCGGCCTCGTCTTGACCATCGCCTCGTCGATCGTCGGCGTCGCGGCCGGCGCCGTGCAAGGCTACTTCGGCGGCCCGACCGATCTGCTGTTCCAGCGCTTTATCGAAATCTGGGAAGGCTTTCCGACGCTCTATCTGTTGATCATCCTGTCGGCGCTGGTCGTGCCCGGTTTCTGGTGGCTGTTGGGATTGATGCTGCTGTTCTCGTGGACGGCGCTGGTCGGCGTCGTCCGCGCCGAGTTTCTGCGCGCGCGCAATTTCGATTACGTGCGCGCGGCGCGCGCGCTCGGCGTCGCCGATCCGGTCATCATCTGGCGCCACGTCTTGCCGAACGCGATGGTCGCGACGATCACGTTCATGCCGTTCATCCTGAATGGCTCGATTACTACCCTGACATCGCTTGACTTTCTCGGCTTCGGCCTGCCCCCGGGCTCGGCCTCATTGGGCGAGCTGTTGGCGCAGGGCAAGGCCAATCTGCAGGCACCGTGGCTCGGCATCACCGCGTTCGCGACGCTAGCGATGATGCTGAGCCTTCTCATCTTCATCGGCGAGGCCGTACGCGACGCCTTCGACCCGCGCAAGGTAAGGCTGTGAGCCTGCTCGAAATCCGCGATCTCGGCGTCACGTTTGCCGGCTGGCGCGGCGCACCGCCGGTCGAGGCCGTGAAGCGCGCGTCGTTGAGCCTCGATCGCGGCGAGCGGCTGGCGCTGGTCGGCGAGAGCGGCTCCGGCAAATCGGTGACGGCGCTGTCGATTTTGCAACTGCTGCCCTACCCGAACGCCATCCATCCGGCCGGCAGCAGCATCCGCTTCGCCGGCGAGGAACTCGTCGGCGCGCCGGAGTGGCGGCTGCGCGAAGTGCGCGGCAACCGCATCGCGATGATCTTTCAGGAGCCGATGACCTCGCTCAACCCGCTCCACACGATCGAGAAGCAGGTCGCCGAGACGCTATTTATCCACAAGCACCTGTCGGCGTCGGCGGCGCGCGACCGCGTTGTCGAGCTGTTGCACCTGGTCGGTCTGCGCGATGCGGAGGCGCGGCTCGGGGCCTATCCCCACCAATTGTCGGGCGGGCAGCGCCAGCGCGTCATGATCGCGATGGCGATCGCCAACGAACCGGACATCCTGATCGCCGACGAGCCGACGACCGCGCTCGACGTGACGATCCAGGCGCAGATCCTGCGCCTGATGCGCGATCTGACCGATCGCCTTGGCATGGCCCTCTTACTCATCACGCACGATCTGTCGATTGTGCGCCACATGGCCGAGCGGACCTGCGTCATGACGCAGGGCGAGATCGTCGAGGCCGGCCCGACCGACCAGGTCTTCGCCCGGCCGCAGCATCCCTATACGCGGCGCCTGCTCGCGGCGGAGCCGAAGGGGCGCGTCGCGCCGGCCGATCCGGCGGCGCCGGTCATCCTCGCCGGCGACAACATAAAAGTGTGGTTTCCGATCCGCCGCGGCCTCTTTCGCCGTGTCGCCAGTTATGTCAAGGCGGT
>JASIAN010000316.1 GCA_030042035.1 Alphaproteobacteria bacterium
CGCAAAATCTCCTACGGCGAGGGGGTGGAGCGCATCTTTCCGCTGCATTCGCCGCGCATCACGGCGATCGAGGTGGTGCGTCGCGGCGACGTGCGGCGCGCCAAGCTCTATTACCTGCGCGGCCGCCGCGGCAAGGCGGCGCGCATCGCCGAGCGCGGCCGCGAGGACAATCGCCGCGAACGCGCCGCCACCGCCGAAACCGGGGCATAATAGCCGTCATGCCCGGACTTGATCTGGGCATCCACGCGCCTCTTCGTAGATGGCCGGGTCAAGCCCGGCCGTGACGTGGATAGAACTGGAGCACACCGATGGCCGAGCCGCGCACCCTGTTTGACAAGGTCTGGCAAAGTCACGTCATCGCCCCGCAGGGCGAGGGCACATATCTCATCTATATCGACCTGCACCTGATCCACGAGGTCACGACGCCGCAGGCGTTCGAGGGGCTGAAGCTCGCTGGGCGAAAAGTGCACCGGCCGGATGCGACAATCGCGGTCGCCGACCACAACATCCCGACCTCGAACCGCAAAGCCGGCATCGATGACCCGGAATCGAAGCTGCAGGTCGATACGCTCGAACGCAACGTCGAGGAATTCGGCGTGCCGTATTTCCCGGTCGACAGCATCAACCAGGGCATCGTCCACATCATCGGGCCGGAGCAAGGCCTGTCGCAACCGGGCATGACGATCGTCTGCGGCGACAGCCACACCGCAACGCACGGCGCCTTGGGCGCGCTCGCCTTCGGCATCGGCACCTCGGAGGTCGAGCACGTCTTGGCGACGCAGACGCTGATCCAGGCGCCGGCCAAGAACATGCTGGTCGAGGTCAACGGCACGCTCGCTGCCGGCGTCAGCGCGAAGGACGTGATCCTCGCGATCATCGGCAAGATCGGCACCGCCGGTGGCACCGGCCACGTCATCGAATATGCCGGCTCGACGTTCCGCGCGATGTCGATGGAAGGCCGCATGACCGTGTGCAACATGACGATCGAGGCGGGCGCGCGTGCCGGCCTCGTCGCGCCGGACGAGACGACGTTCGCGTACGTCAAGGGCCGGCCCTACGCGCCCAAGGGTGCCGCGTGGGAGCAGGCGCTCGCCTATTGGCGGACGCTGCCCTCCGATCCCGGCGCGCATTACGACAAAAAGGCCGCGCTCGATGCCTCCGACATCGCGCCGCACGTCAGCTGGGGCACCAACCCCGAGATGGTCGCGCCGATCACCGGCCGCGTCCCCGACCCGGCCGAGATCGACGACCCGCTGAAACGCGCGGCCGTTGAGCGCGCGCTGCAATACATGCAACTCGCGCCGAAGACGCCGCTCGTCGAGATCCCGGTCGAGCGCGTGTTTATCGGCTCGTGCACGAACAGCCGCATCGAGGATCTGCGCGCCGCGGCGGCGATCGCGAAGGGGCGGCGCGTCGCCGACGGCGTGCGCGCGCTCGTCGTGCCGGGCTCCGGCCTCGTGAAGCGCCAAGCGGAAGAAGAGGGATTGGACCGCATCTTCCGCGCAGCCGGCTTCGAATGGCGTGAACCCGGCTGCTCCAACTGCATGTCGATGAACAACGACCGTGCCGAGCATGGCGAGCGCATTGCCTCGACCTCGAACCGCAATTTCGAGGGGCGCCAGGGTCCAGGCGCCAAGACCCACCTGATGGGCCCGGCGATGGCCGCCGCCGCCGCCGTCACCGGCCGCCTCGCCGACGTGCGGCAGTTGGGGTGAGGTGCAGCAATGGAAAAATTCACGCAATTGACTGGGGTCGCGGCGCCATTGCCGATGATCAATGTCGATACCGACAAGATTTACCCGGCCGTGTATCTCAAGACGATCAAGCGCACCGGTCTCGCGCAATGGCTGTTCCAGGAGATCCGCTTCAAGCCGGACGGCTCGGAAAACCCGGATTTCGTCTTGAACCAGGGGCCCTATCGCCAGGCCAAGATCATCGTGGCGGGCGACAATTTCGGCTGCGGCTCCTCGCGCGAGCATGCGCCGTGGGCATTGATCGATTTCGGCATCCGTTGTGTCATCGCGCCGAGCTTCGCCGACATTTTCTACAACAACTGCTTCAAGAACGGCCTGTTGCCGATCGCGCTGCCCAAAGAAATCATCGATGAATTGATGGAAGACGCCAAGAAGGGCGCCAACGCCGTCATGACGATCGATCTCGAAAGTCAGACGATCTCGCGGCCCGACGGGGAAAAGGTGCAGTTCGACATCGACCCGTTCCGAAAGCATTGCCTGCTGAACGGGCTCGACGACATCGGCCTGACCGAACAGAAGGGCGCCGACATCGCCGCCTATGAGAGCCGGGCGCGGGGGTCGAAGCCCTGGCTCTTTGGCATGACGCAAGCTGATGGCTGACGGCTCGGGATTGCTTCGCTTCGCTCGCAATGACAGCGATACTTGTCATTGCGAGGAACGCAGCGACGAAGCAATCCGGTCAACATGAACGAGGGAGCCGCCGCAAATGACTGAAGCTCGCTCGAACCGCAAAGTCCTCGTATTGCCGGGCGACGGCATCGGCCCCGAGATCATGGGCGAGGTCATGCGCGTCGCCGAATTCTGCGACCGCCGCGGAATTGCGCGCTTCGACCTGTCGCAGGGCCTCGTCGGCGG
>JASIAN010000317.1 GCA_030042035.1 Alphaproteobacteria bacterium
CCGGTCCAGCTCGTCTATTACGACGACCAGAGCAACCCGGCGAACGTCCCCGGCATCTATACGAAGCTCATTGACATCGACAAGGTGGACCTCCTGGTGTCGAGCTATGGCACCAATCTCGTCGTGCCGGCGATGCCGGTGGCGATTTCGCACAACCGGCTGTTTTTCGGCCTGTTCGCGTTGGGCGCCGACGACAAATTTCATTACCCGAAATATTTCTCGATGCTGCCGCTCGGCCCCGACACGCTGAAAAGCTTCGCCGCGGGCTGGTTCGATCTCGCGGCGGCGCAGAGACCGAAGCCGCGGACCGTCGCGATCGTCAACGCCGATGCCGAATTCCAGCACAAGGCGGCCGAGAGCGCGCGCGACAACGCCAAGCGGGTCGGCATCAACGTCGTCTACAGCCAAGCCTATCCGCCAAACACGGTCGATTTCACGCCGATCATCCGCGCCGTTAATGCGGCCCGGCCGGACCTCATTTATTTCGCCGCCTACCCGTCGGATACCGTCGGCGTCTTGCGGGCGGTCGAAGAAATCGGCGTCAACGCCAAGATGATCGGCGGCGGCTTTGCCGGTCTGGCGGCGGCGGCGATCAAGGAGGAATTGGGCCCTGCCGCCAACGGCGTCGTCAACGTCGATCTGTGGGAGCCGGTGAAGACGATGATGTTTCCCGGCATCCAGCAATTCCTGAAGGAATACCAGGCGCGCGCGCCGGCCGCCAAGGTCGACCTGCTCGGCTATTTCCTGCCCCCCTTCGCATATAGCGAGTTGCAGGTGCTGGGCGAGGCGGTCAAAGCGACCGGGACGCTCGACAACGACAAGCTCGCCAAGTACATGCACGCGCACACGTTTCACACGATCGAGGGCGATATGGCGTTCGGCCCCGACGGCGAGTGGACCAAGGGGCGGCCGATTTGGGTGCAGTACCACGGCATCAAGGGCCACGGCCTCGCTCAGTTCCAGGGATCGCAGACGGTGACAATCCTGTCGCCGCCGGAATACGCGACCGGCAAGCTGATCTACCCGTATTCCAAGGCGCGGACGGCGCCATAGGACGCCGGCCGGCCGGCGGCCCATTACAGCGGGATCGCCAAGAGCGTATCGATGCGGCGGCTGTCGAGCACGACGAGCTTCGTGGCGAATTTCCAGCCATCGGCAGCGCGCACCGCGCGGTCGATGTAGCGGCCGGCCGCGAACATCGTCATCGCGCCGTCCTGCATCGTGCGCACGGCGAGAAGGCTCGCCTCAACATCGACCGCGTTGCCCTCGTCCTTGGCGATTGCAATGCCCGAGATCAGGTGGCGATAGCGCTGCGGCTCGTAGATGTTTGCTTCGCGCAGCGCGCTGACGCGATCCTTCAGCATGCGGCGCGAGGTGGCATAAATCAGGCCGAGCGGCATGCCGGCCTCGTAATTCTCCGCCGAGGTGATGCGGTAATGGCAGTCCTCGGTGAAGAAATCGGGCCAGGCTTCCAACTCGTCGGCGTCGAGGCAGGCGGCATAGGCGGCGTAGAGATCGGCGATCTCCAGCCGCCGCGCGACCGCAGCAAGGTCCATCGCCGCTACAATCCCATCAGGCCGCGATAGGCGTTCCAGAAACCGCGGATCGAGGCTTCGGTCGTGCGTGTGTCCTGTGACAGATGCTCATGGCCGCCCATCTCGATGACCGAGCAGGCGTCCGCACCGCCCTTGATCGCGCGCTGCACAAAGCCGCCGACCGCGCCGTCCTCCATCGACACATAACCCGCCGGGCCGACGAGATTGGCCTGCTGCAGGCGGCGCTCGGTCATCGCGGCGTCGTCCTCCTCGAAGCCGAAATAGGTCCACAACAGCTCGGTCTCGTCCGGTCCTCTCGGCAGTACGAGGCGGAGCGCCAGCGAATTGTTGATCTGCTGCAACACGAAATTCGGGAAGACGCTGAGGATCTGGATCGTGATGCCGTCGCCGATCTCGTCGACGACATCGAGAAAGCGCGGGTCTTCCAGGCGGATATCGTCACGCATCGACTGGATGCCGGCATAGGCCTTGTCCGACTCGGCCTGGTCGCCGTGCGCGCCGCCTTGCGTATAGCTGAAATGATGCGCCCCATTCTCGGCGATCCCGACCCCGCCGGGGTTGGTCAGCCGGCTGACCCGGAAGGTCGTGAAAAACGTGTGCAGCAGGCTCGCGTGATAGGTGTCCTTGACGTTCTCGACATAGAGCTTCCAGTTGTTGTGCAGAATCTGCGATGTCGTGCCGAGCACCTTCGGTGTGCCGGTGAACACGCGGGCGATATGCGAGCCGATCTGGTTGCCGAGATATTCCGCCAGGGGCGGCGCATAGGGCGATAGCGTGCCGAAGACGAGGCCGGAAAATTCGCTCGTGCGCAGCCGTGTGAGGCCGTGGTCTTCGAGCCGGAAATCAGCCGGCATGCCGCCTTTGCCGCCGACGCCGCGGCGAAACGCGACGCTCTGCAAATTGCCGGCGAGGTCGTAGCGCCACGAGTGATAGACGCAGGTCAGCCCGTCATTCGTGTGGCCCTTTGCTTTGAGGCACACGAGATTGCCGCGATGCGCGCAGCGGTTCAGCATCGCGTGGATCTGGCCGTCCTCGCCGCGCGCGACGATGATCGGCGTCTCGCCGACAAACGTCGTCTTGTAGTCACCGGGCTCCGGTAATTCATTGGCCAGCACGAGAAACTGCCAGCTCGGCCCAAGGAAGATGCGATCGAGCTCGGCCCTGTAGAGCTCGGGATCGGCGAACACCTTGTACGGCACCCGCGCATTGCCCTCTTTCGGCCAGGTGAGCCCGTGCTGGTCCATCGACGCCTCGCCGCAAAAATCCGTCGCTCTGTTGCGATCGCGGTCTACAATATGCCGAACGGGAAGGGTTTCGCCAGCACATGAGCGAGGATCGCGTCGAGCGGCGGCTGGCAGCCATTCTGGCGGCCGACATTGCCGGCTATTCGCGGCTGATGGGCGCTGGCGAGCCTCTGGCCGCTGGTGAATGGTTGGGCGGCGCTGCTGTCGGGGCGTGCGGCTGAGGCGGCCGAATTTGCCACCCGCGCGATCGAAGGCAACGCCGAGTTTCCAGACAATTACGCGGTGCTGGCCGCAGCTCATGGTCATCTTGGGAATGCTGCGGCAGGGCGTGCGGCTTTGGACGAACTGCTGCAGCGTTTGCCGGGCCTGACCGCTGGCGATGAACGGCTCAACCGCCCGTTCGGCAGCGAGGCACAGCGCGAGCGCTTTCTCGATGGCCTGCGCAAGGCCGGCCTGCCGGAGTGAAAAACCACCGCCGTCCCGGCGAACGCCGGGACCCACGTGGACGCAGGTTGTTCGGCTGAAGGATGGGGCCCCGGCCTTCGCCGGATGCGACGGAAAAGGACGCTCACGAGTTGAAGCGGATGCGCGTCGGGATTTACGCGCCGGCGGCGAGCGGTTCGGTGTCGTGAAAGCGGCGATAGTCGATGACGCGGCGGCCGTCCGTGGTCCACCCGAGAATGTCGACAAACCGGCGGTTCCACAGGATTTCGTGCGGCAGGTAGGAGGTGCGGGCATGCACCCGCGCCACCAGCGTCTCGTCGATCCCGCTGGCGGTGACGACCAGTTCGGCGTTGACCGCGGCGAGCGCATCGGCGTCGGTATCGCGTAACGGGCTGCTGCGATCGATCTCGTGCATGACCGTGAAGGTCAGCGCGAACACCGGCGAGCGCTGGCGCGTCAGGTGCAGATCATAAAAGCGGCGCCGTCGGTCGCCCTCGGCGCTGATCTCGTCGCGCACCAGCGTCATCGTGACTTCCGCCGCGAGGATCTGGTTGTGCCGCACGTTGGCGATGCGCACCGACAGGGTTGGCTGGCCGTTATGCGGACCGATCACGGCGACGCGGCTGAACAGCACGCGCGCGGTTGGCCGCGAGAAACGCGCAAAGACGAGGCCGGTCGCCAACGCGACAAACAACAGCCCGACCGCCGACTCGGCGGTCATGACCAGATTGGCGTAGAGCGTCGCCGGCACCATCTGGCCATAGCCGATCGTCGAGATCGTCTCGACGCTGAAAAAGAACGCGTCGGCAAACGTGCCTGGCCGGGCGTTGGCGATAGCCCCGGGCTGGGCGAGATAGAGCAGCGCGAAAATGATGTTCGCGGCGATATATCCGGCCAGCGCGGCGGCGAAGAAGCTCGCCCAGCCGATCGTCAAAATGCGGTGGTAGAGATCGCCGAACCACGGCCGGCGCAGACCGAGTGCCAGCACTTCGTCAGCAGTGTCGCGGGCGATCAGGTGGTTGAGGCGCGGCTCGACGCCGTCGGGCGGCGCGCTGTGCACTTCCGGAACCTGCCGCCGGCGGCGGGCGCTGCCTGGCTTTGGCGCCGCGGGGTCGCTCCGGACGGGCCGGGTCGTTGCCCGGCCGTCGGGCATCTCACCCGCCGTAGAAGACGTTGTCGCCGAGGTCCTTCATTTCGAGGATCGCGGCGTCAGGGCGGCCCGAGATCGGGTTCGGCACGTGCGCTTCCGTGACCTCGCCGACGACGATATGGTGGTCGCCCTGCTCGACGATGCTCGTCACTTTGCATTCGACCGCCGCCAGCGCCGCATCGAGAATCGGCGCGCCGTTGGCCGCTCTGTGGATCGCCTGACCCGACAGCTTGCCGTCCGCCAGCTGGGCCGGCTTGAAGAACGTGAACGCCATGCCTTTGTGGTCCTTGCCGAGCATGTTGAGCACGAAATTCTTCGTGTTCTTGACGATCGAATAGGCGCCCGAATCGGTCTTGACGCCGACCACGACGAGGGGCGGCGCAAAGGCCGTCTGCGTCACCCAGTTGACCGTGGCGGCCGCGACATTGCCCCGGCCGTCATCGGCTGTCAGCACATAGATCCCGTAGGGGATCATCCTCAGAGCGGTCTTCTTGGCGTCCTGGTCCATCGCGGGTCCTCCTCGTTCGGCGGGATGCCCGGATCATAGACCAAGAAGGGGCGCGCGATGAACCCGGATCGCGCGCCGCACGCGTGCAGAAGCGCGCTTCACAGGGTCCGGGCGACGGCGAGGAAATCGCGGATCTTGTCCCGGTCCTTGACGCCCGGCCGGCGCTCGACGCCGGAGGA
>JASIAN010000318.1 GCA_030042035.1 Alphaproteobacteria bacterium
CGGTGCGGCATGTTGAAACCCTGGATGCAGCCGGGGCTTGGCCTTCCGGCGGCCCGCGGCATCTCGCCGTTGACCCAGACTTCGGCGTAGTCGTCGATGTTGACCCGCAGCACCGCCTTGGCGCCGTCAGTGGCGAACCCGAGCGCCTCCGGCGGGATCGTCAGCGTCGCGCGGAACCAGAAGAACGAGACAAGACCGCCGCCGCGCTTGGCGCCGAGCTCGGTCGCCTTGACCTCCGGCCAGTCCCTATCGTCATAGCCGAGGAGTTCGGCGTGCGGCTCGATGTCATAGGTCGTCTTGAATTCCGGCATCGCATCCGCCAGCGCCGGCACCTCGACGATCTTCGCTTCCTTGCCGCGCCAGCATGCGCCGAACGCCGCCGAGCCTTGCATTGTCATCAGATCGACGACATGCGCCGGCGGCGTCAGCGGCGCAATCGGCGGCTGCGGCGCCAGCAGCGGGTTGAACGGCGGCGGCAGCGAGACGGTCGGTCTGACATAGCGGTTTGCCGGCATGCTCTCCTCCGTTGCGGGCGCGATCCCAGCGAAAATCTGCCGCGCGCCGCCGGCTTCGCGCAAGCCGCGCCGCGTCAGCCGCGCAGGCTCTTCGCCCGCGCTGGCGCGATCAGCACGCGGTCGACGCGACGCCCGTCCATCTCGACGACCTCGAAGCGCCAGCGGTCGGCGGCGACGCGGTCGGCGACCATCGGCACGCGGTTGAGGCGCGCCATCAGGTAGCCGCCGAGCGTGTGAAAGTCCGGGTCCTCGCCGGGCAGCTGCGCGACGCCCAAAAGCTGCTTCAACTCGTCGAGGCCAAGCATACCGTCCACCAGGAGCGTGCCATCCTCACGCCGCACAATGCGCGGGTCGGCCGCCTCGCCGGCGCCAGGGAGTTCGCCGACCAGCGCCTCGAGAATGTCGGTCAGCGTCACAAGGCCTTCGAGGTCGCCGTACTCGTCAACGACCAGCGCCAGCGGCTCGCCGCTCGTCTTGAACACTTCGAGTGCGCGCAGCACCGTCACCGTGTTCGGCACGAAGAGCGGCGGGCGCAGCGCCGCCCGGACATTGAAGGGTTGGCCGGCGAGCACGGCGGCGAGCAGATCCTTAACCTGAACGATGCCGACGAGCTGGTGCGTGCCGCCCTCGAGGACCGGAAAGCGCGAGTAGGCGCTGTCGCGGATGCGGCGGCGGAGCTCCTCCTCCGGATCGTCGAGGTCGAGAAATTCGATCTGCACGCGCGGCGTCATGACGGCGCTGACGCGGCGATCGCCGAGCCTGAGCGCCATCTCGACGATCGGCGCCTCGCCCGGCGGGATGTGGCCGGCCGCCGCGCCCTCGCGCAGCATGAACGCGATTTCCTCGTCGGTGACGCTCGGCGGCTCCTTGCGCAGCGGCAAAAGGCGCAGGATGAGGTCACTGGTCGCGCTGAGCAGCCATTCGAGCGGCGCCGCTATGGTCGCGATCCCGCGCATGATGCGGGCGATGCGGGTGGCGATGCGCTCGGGATTGCTCATCGCGATGCGTTTCGGCACCAGCTCGCCGAGGATCAGCGAAAAATAGGAAATGCCGATCACGACGACGGCGCCGGCGATGAGATGCGCATAGGCGGCCGCCGCGCCGCCCTGCATGGCCAGGAAACCCTGAAAACGTTCGCCGAGCGTCGCCTGGCCATAGGTGCCGGACAAGACGGCGATGATCGTGATGCCGATCTGGACCGTCGCCAAGAGGCGCGACGGGTCGTTCTTGAATTCGATCGCCGCCTCGGCGCCGGCGTTGCCGTCGCCGGCCATCGGCTGCAGCCGCGCGCGGCGGGCCGAGACGAGCGCCATCTCGGCCAAAGAGAAGAAACCGTTGACCAGGATCAACAGCAAGACAATGGAAATTTGCAGCGCCAGCATCGCTTGAGCTCGATCGAAGCCCCGCGCCGTTCCCCCGACGCGACGGGCGGATTGCCTGCTGCTAGATTAGCAGCCCGGCGCTCATCCGAAAGCTCTGCAAGCGGATGAGGCGCGCGCAGGCGGTGCCGATCGGGACGCCGGCAGCGCGCGGCAAGCGCTCAATTGAAGCGCGGACTGACCTTCTCGCACAAGAGCTGCAGCGATTTCATCACTTTGGGGTGCGGGATCTTAGTGCCGCAGTTCATCTCGCACAGGATGCCGTCAAGGCCGAGCTTTTCGCGCAGGTCGGTGAGCCGATCCGTTACCCGTTCGGGTGAGCCGACGATGATCTTGTCGCGCAGCGCCTCTTCATAGGTGATCGTCTGCAGGCGCCGGCCGCGCGCGGCGCGGTCCTCGACCGCGCGCACGCCGGCGCGGCTCGCTGAATCCTCCAGCCGCTCGCCGAGGTAGCGGTAGAAATACATGATGCTTTCTTCCGGCTCTTCGCGCGCTGCCTTATCGGTCTCGGCGATGTAGACCGGCGCGCGCAGAAACACCTGCCCCTCGCCCGCATGGCCCGCCTCCTTCCACGCGCGGCGATAGCTCGCGATGTTCGGCTCCAATTCCTCGAGCGTGCCGAGCCGCACCGCGACAAACACACCGTGACCGAGTTTCGCCATCGTCGGAAAGGTGTCGGCGCTGTTGGCGGCGACGCGGATTTCCGGCCACGGCTGCTGGAACGGCTTCGGCGTCACGCGCACATTGTCGAAATGGTAATACTGGCCGTTGTAGGAAAACGGCGATTCGGTCCACGCCTTTTTCAGGATTTCCAGCGTCTCGGCAAAGCGCTCGCGGCTTTCGCCGTACGGCACGCCATAGGCCTCGTAGGTGCGCGGAAAGCCGCTGCGCCCCACTCCAAAGATCAGCCGGCCGTGACTGATCTGGTCGACCGTCGCGGCCTCTTCCGCAAGACGCAGCGGATGGCACAGCGGCAAGACCTGTACCGCGGTGCCGATCTTCATGCGCTTTGTGCGGGCGGCGATCGCGCTCGCCAGCGCGAGCGGCGCCGACAGCACCGAGCGCTCCGGCGCCCCATGGATTTCGGCCAGCCACATCGCATCGAGGCCCCAGCGCTCGGCTGCATCGATCTGCTCGAAAGAGACCCGGAACGCCTCCTCGTCGCTCATCCCGGCGGTTCGCTGGAACTCGTGAAACATGCCGAATTCGAATGCCATCTTTTGCCTCCATCGTCGCCGCCGGCGCGCCGCTACAAAGCTTATGGGCGAAGCGCCGCAAAGGCGAGCACAAAGGGCGCATACCGGCCGTCTCGCCGGCGGAGGGCATGCCACGCAAGGTGGCGCCTATTTCAGTGCGGTCATGCTCGAAATTTCATCGCAGGCGTCGGCGCGCGCTGGCGCTCTAATCATCGCCGGCGGACGTACTGCCGCGCCTGAAGATCGGCGCGCTGCCGTCTTGGGGCTGCTAATATAGCCGCACGCAATCATGGGTCGGATCGGCTGAAAGGCTGCCAGCGAACATGCGCATCGAGATCATCTGCACCGGCGACGAGGTGCTGACCGGCAAGATCGTCAACACCAATTTCAGCTACATCGCCCAGAAGCTGGAGGATGTCGGCCTCGATGTGCGCTGGGGCACGACAGTCGGCGACGACCGCGAGACGCTCCTCGCAGCCTTCGTCGAGGCCGGCGAGCGGGCCGATGCGGTCATCGTCAACGGCGGGCTCGGCCCGACCGTCGATGATCTGTCGCAGGAGGTCGCGGCGCGGGCCGCCGGCGTCGATCTGGTGCTGAACGAAGAATGGCTCCAGACGATGGGGGAATTCTTTCGTCGCCGCGGCCGGACGATGTCGCCCAACAACAAGAAACAGGCGATGCTGCCCGAGGGATCGGAGATTCTGGACAATCCAATCGGCACGGCTTGCGGCTTTGCGATGGATATCGGGAAGGCGCGGTTCTTCTTTACGCCGGGCGTGCCGCGCGAGCTGCGCCGCATGCTTGAAGAGCAGATCATCCCGCGGCTCCTCGCGAAGAGCGGCGCGCCGACCGCGATCCGCCTCAAGCGCTTTCATTGCTATGGGCTTGGCGAAAGCCATGTCGATGCGCTGCTTGAAGGCGTCGAGGCGCTGGTGCCGGACGGCAGCGCCAAGCTCGGCTTCCGGGCGCATTACCCGCAGATCGAAACAAAGGTGACCGTGCGCGGCGCCGACGACGCCGACATCGCCGCCAAGCTGACGCCGGTCGTCGCCGAGATCAGGAAGCGGCTCGGCAATTTCATCCTCGCCGAGGACGAGGAAACGCTTGAAGGCGTGATCCTGGAGCGGCTGCAGGCCGAGAACGCATCGTTGGCGCTCGTCGAGATGTTCACCGGCGGCCAGATCGCGGCGCGCCTCGCGCCATTGCCCGGCGCCGAGCATGTCCTGCGTCGCGGCCTCGTGTCGCGCGACCTCAACGAATTGTGGGATGCATTGCATGTCATGGCGCCGGCCGAGATCAGCCGCGACGGCGCTGAAGCGGCGGCGGAGGCGGCGCGCAGCGAGGCCGGCGCGGACTATGCGCTCGCGGTCTTGATCGAGCTCGACGACGGCCCCGACCGCATCGATTTCGGCGGCACGATCTGCCTCGCGATCGCCGGCGCCGACGGAATTGTCGATTCGCGCCGCTCCCGCATCCTCGGCGGCCGCGAATGGGTGCGATTGGGCGCCACGGAACTCGGGCTCGATTGCCTGCGCCGCCGCCTTTACGGGCTGCCGGTCACCGAGCGCATCGATTTCGAACGGACATGAATGTTGCAGCTGCGGCGACGCACGCCGAAAATCAGCGATGGTGCTCGGCCAGGATGCGCTCGAGCAACGCATCGTAAATCGGGGTTGTGCGCAGCAACTGGGCGACCAGCAACGCGGCATAGCAGGCGGCCAGCATCGGCAGCAAGGTCGTGAACGCGGCGGTCATTTCGGTGACGAGCACGATCCCCGTTACCGGCGCCTGGACGACACCGGTGAAAAACGCCGCCATGCCGACCACGGCGAAGGCGTCCGCGCCGATGCCGAGATGCGGGAATGCGGCCTGGTACAGGACGCCGCAGGCGAGGCCGAGCTGGGCGCCCAGCACGAGTAGCGGCGCGAACAGACCCCCCGGCGTACGTGCCGCGTAGGATGCGGGACCGAGAAGAAAGCGGACGACGAAAGCGAGCGGCAGCGCGCCGATCACGACCCCGCTCGCCAGCAGATGCTGCGTGATCGCGTCGCCCCCGCCGATCAGCCCGGGAGAAAACCAGCCGACGATCCCGATTGCGGCACCAATCACCGCCGCCCGCAACTCGACCGGGGCACGGCTCATCCGGTCGGTCAGCGCAAGGGCGCCAAGAATCGTGCGGTTGTAGAGGCTGGCCGCGATGCCGGCGACGACCCCCAGCCCGACGTAAAGCGGCCAGGTGGCATCGGCGGCGTAAGGCAGCGGCCCGGTCGCGGTCGTCGCATGCGCCGATATGACGACCGCAAAGTCGGGCCCGCTGCCGAGCAACAGGCGCGAGATCAGAATGGCCGTCGACGACGCGCCGAGCGCGATGATCGCCATCCGCACCTCGAACCGCCGCACCAGCTCTTCGAGCACAAAGACAGCGCCGGACACGGGCGCGTTGAAGGCAACGGCAAGACCGGCGCCGGCGCCGGCGGCGAGCAGCAGACGAAGCTCCTCTGCACTGCGGCGACACAGCGCGCCGACAAGGTGCGCGACAACGGCACCCATTTGCACACTCGGGCCTTCGCGACCGAGGGCGCCGCCTGCACCGATCGCCAAAAGACCGCCGAAAAACTTGACCGGGAGCAGCCTTGGTGGCGCGCCGGGCAGATGCCCGTTCAAAGCTGCCTCGACTTGCGGAATGCCGCTGCCGGTGGCATGCGGCGAGAACCGCCGCACCAGCCAGGCGGCGATCGCCAGCGCCGCCGCGCAGCCGGCAACAACGCCGCAAGAGCCGAGGACCGGCGCCCGATGAGCGAACGCGATCAGCACATTGCGCCAGTGATCGGCACGCTCCAGCGCCAGGCGAAATATCGCGTCGACCACCCCCGTCGCTGCGCCGGCGAGCGGCGCCAACAAGGCGAGGAGCAGCAGCCGGGGGTTGTTGATCGCAGGTTGGGCGGGGTGGCTGGGCGCTGCTTCGACCTCGCCGTGTTCGGCGTGCTGTGCAGGCGACTCCAAGGCGCCAGAGGAGTCGTCTGCCGTGGTAGCTTTCGACGGCATTCTTTCCACTTCTACCCCCTCCAGTCGAGCAACCGACGATAAGCACGCCGAGCGCAACCGCCACGCCGACGCACGCGATGCGCGCATTGCGCGCGCCGCGCGGCACGGTCTATAGATCGGCGATGCGCAATACCTCGCGCGGCCGCGAATTGCGGCTCGTCCACACCTCCGATCTGCATGTCGACGACGACCGCATCGCCGCGATGCATGGCGGGGACGGCGTCGCGGGTCTCACGGCGGCCCTCGCAACCGCACGAGCTCTCGCGGCCGATATTGTGCTGTTGGTTGGCGACACGTTCGACAATCACATGGTCACTACCGCGACAATCGACCGCGCCGGCCAGGCGCTGGCCGATGCCGGACTGCCGGTTGTGATCCTGCCCGGCAATCACGATCCGGCGACGGCCGATTCGATCTGGCTGCGTGGCCGCCTTGATGAAATCCAGAGCGTTGCGATCCTCGGCATCACCAACGACCGGATCGTCGCGTTTCCGGATCACGGGATTGAAATCTGGGGCAACGCCCATCGCGACTACCAAAACATGGTCCCGTTGCGCGATCCGCCGCCGCGCGGCGCCCGGCGCTGGCAGGTCGCGCTCGGCCACGGACATTACGAGCCGCCGGAGACCTGGGCCAATCCGCTGCGGCCGTCCTGGCTGATCAGCGACGCGATGATCGCCGCCACCGGCGCCGACTACGTGGCGCTCGGCCATTGGGACCGCGCCGCGCAGGTCGGCGACGGCGGCGTGCCGGCCTATTATTCCGGCGCGCCGCACCACGCGGGCACCGTCAACCTCGTGCGCCTCACCGATGCCGGCGAGGTCATCGTGACGCGCGAAGCAGTCGAATGGCCGACCTAGCGGCCAACGACGCCACCTGGCCCTAACCCGTCATGCCCGGACTTGATCCGGGCATCCACGGCAATTTAGGCAGCGCCAACGACGTAGATGGCCGGGACAAGCCCGGCCATGACGAATAGACTTTAGAAACTGCTGCGAGGGGAACGGCCATGCCCGAACAAATCCGCGCGATTGTCGTCGATCCCAATGCGCCGGGGCGGCTGGCGATCAAGCCGACCCTGTTGCGTGAGCCCGACCGCGACGAGGTGCGCGTGCGCGTCACCGCGATCTCGTTGAACCGCGGCGAGACGCGGCGTGCATTGCAGACGGCCGAGCCGGGCTGGCGGCCGGGCTGGGATTTCGCCGGCATCGTCGAGCGCGAGGCCGAGGACGGCAGCGGCCCGGCGAAGGGCACCCGCGTCGTCGGGATTTTGCCGTCGGGCGCCTGGGCCGAACGGGTCAATTGCCGGACGCACGCGGTCGCCGCGCTGCCGGCCAAAGTCAGCGACGCGCAGGCGGCGACGTTGCCGGTCGCCGGCCTCACCGCGTTGCACGCGCTGCGCCAGGGCGGCCTCCTCTTGGGCCGCAAGGTGCTGATCGACGGCGCCTCGGGCGGCGTCGGCCATCTCGCTTGCCAGCTCGCGGCGGCGGCCGGGGCGCAGGTGTGGGGCCAGG
>JASIAN010000319.1 GCA_030042035.1 Alphaproteobacteria bacterium
GCGCCGCGCCCGCCGACCGGGCGGTTGCGTGTCCGGCGGCGCTGGCCGCTGGCGGTGCCGCTCGGGCTGGCAGCGCTCGCCGCCGCCCTCTTGCTGGCCGGGTTTTTCATCCGTCATCGCCTCGCAGCGGTCTGGCCGGCCATTGGCCATCCGCTTGCAGCGGCTGCTGTCGCGCCGGCGGCGAACACCGGCCTCAAGGTCACGCTGTCGCCGAAACGCACCGATGGATCGCTCGTCATCGACGGCGTTATCGTCAATCATGCCGCGATAGCGCGCCCCGTGCCGCGGCTGCGGGTGACGCTGCGCGATCGCCATGAGGCCGCCCTCGCCTCGCAGGTCATCGATCCGCCGGTGCATCAGCTGGCGCCCGGCGCATCGGCGCATTTCAACGCCGTCTTCCGGCACCCGAGCGACGCTGCGATCGGCGTCGCGGTGACCTTCGCGACCGACTAAACGCCGCCGAGATCGCGGCGAATTGCAAATTCGCCGGCGAACGATGGCGCGTGGCGCCGATCACCGCGCCGCGGCCGCGACCGTAGCGGCTGCTTTTGTTACATCCTGCGACTGCAGCAACACTGCGTGCAATTCGCTCGACGTCATCGTGACGCCGCCCATCTCGCCGAGAAAGAGTTCGAGATATTGCTCGATCGTGCGCAAAAATGACGATAATTGCAATTGCGATCGGACATATTGCGTATTGCCCGGCAGCAGCGACGAACTGTGATACATCAAGACGAAGACGCGCTGGCCGCGGCCCAACAGGATCCGCGTCAGGCGGCGCAATTCCGCAAACCCGACGCCCTCGGGGCTTAGCGGGATCTGCTCGAGGAGACGCAGGCGCGCAAACACGCCGGGTACATGAAGCCGGTGCAGGAGCGGCTGGCGCAATCGATGGTAAAGATCGACCCCGATGGCGCGCGACCCGGCCGGGCACGACAAGAGGCCGACAAAGCCGCAGGTCACCGGTATTTCCAGAAGCCTGCCGCCGCGGCCGAACCAGTATGGCCGGTCGAGCGCGCGGCGGAAATCCGGGCCGTGCCGGCGGCGCATATCGATCCCCGACAGCACGCTCGAATCGATCTCGTATCCCAACTCGGCCAGGATTTCCGCCGCTTCCTCGCCTATTCCCAGCCGTCCGGCGCGATAGCAGACCGGCCGCGTACCAAAATTCGCGTGAATCGCATCGGTCAGACGCGCAAGCTTGTCCCTCTGCAGCGCAACGGGAAGGTTTTGACTGAACGAACTTCGTTCACCCAACTCCTCGGTCAAAGGTGGCGTAATCCAAGGATGCAGGTGTGCGCCGATTTCGCAGCGGCCGGATTGGGCGATGTCGCACAGCGGCAGGTACCCCTCAGGCTGGGTGGCGACCGCGTAGTCGACGAAATAGGTCGGCCGCACGCCAAAGCGGTCGTAAATCGCCTGCGCCGCCTGTTGCTCGCGCACATTGCGCACGCTTGTCAAGCTGCGCAGAAACGGGCCCTCCCAATCAAATTCAGCCTCGGTATCGACAGTGACGAGCAATATCGGCGGTCCGGGTCGCAATGCAGCGGCCTGCCGCGCATCCGGCGCCAGCAACGCCGCGTCAGCGTCGCCACGTCCTTCCTGTCGTGACTGCCGCATGAACGGCGACAACCACTGTCGATTCGCCAACGTCATTGCGGCATCGCTCCATCCTTCTTGGACACGCCGACGATACAATACTCAGGATAGCGAATTCCAAGTGTCCGGAACACCCGTTCGATTGATGGTTCTACTACCCTCGTCCAAGTCCATCCTGCGAACGTGCCGCACCAAAGCGCTGGCGCACACTGGGGTGACTATATCCCCGGCCCGATAGCGTCTATTGTTTATGGAAAATCTGATGTTGCGCCCGGGTCAGACCGATGTTCCGATTTTGGGTTATAACTTAAGTCCTTCGAAGCCAATCACGTCGATCGCCCACGCGCTACTCGGCCGGCTGCGGCGTGGGCCGGGATGGCAGCGGCGCGAGCCGCTGCTCCGGCGCCGCCAGTGCGCGCTCGACTAGGTCGCGCGTGCCGATCGCGATTGAACCGAGCAAATAGAGATAAGGGTTGCTCGCGATGCTGACAAACATACCGCCGGCGACAAAACCGGCGAGGGCGACCTGCGTCGCACTCGCGAGGTCGCCCGCCCACGCAAGATCCTCGCGGCCCCGCACCCTCTTCTGTACGACCGCGCAACTGCGATAAATCGCGATGATCAAAAAGCAGAAAATCGCCAGGCCGACAAACCCCTGCTCCGCCATGACCTCAAAAAAGATGTTGTGGGCCTCAAGCCACCCCGGTTTCCCGTAAATATGACCGGCATCGAGTTCGGCCACGCCAAAGCCGCCGCCGACGATCGGATGATTAAGCGTGAAGTGCCACGACCACTTCCAGGCGGAAATCCGGCTCATTGCCGAAGAATCGGTTTGATAATCGGCGATCAAATGCATGCGGTCAAACCAATTTGACGGAGCCAGCAGCAACAAAACCCCGATTGTCACGGCAACACCAATAGCTGAGGCGAGTTTCCGGCGGCCGCGGACTGCCAACATCAACAAAACCGCGCCGCCATCAAAAACTGCCGTGCGTGCAAATGTGCCGATCAACGAAATCAACATCGAAGCGGCAACCCCAAGCATCGCCGGTTTCGCCCGCGGTAGCCAGCGCGCCGGCAGCAGGGTCGCCCGCCGGCCGAGATAGAGCGCGAACGGCAAGGCCATCGACATGACCACCGACAATGTGACGCGGTCGCCGAACATGCCGCCCTCGGACTGGACGACCTCCCCGGTGCCGATCCCGCCGCCGCCGCCGCTGACGATCACCTTGATCGCGCTCGGTACCGAATAGTAGATGACGGTGAGGACGAACACCCACACGAAGGCTTCGAGGCGCGGTCGCGTCGACAGCATTAGCGTGGTCAGGATTGCAAACCCGACCACCTTGATCGTGCGGCTGTAATGAAGGGCGCCGTCGACAGGATCGACAGCAAAATGCCATGTCACATTGAACCAGATAAAATACATCGACATCAACGCGATGACCAGAACCGGCCGCGGTACCGTCTTTTTTTCGCGAGCCACCCAAACGCAAAAAGTCACTGCTCCCACCAGGAAAGAAAAATTGTGGGGGAGCATCGTGTCGTTATATACTGATGTGGGTGGCAGCCAATCGAGCCAATAGTAGAGCAGGATGCCGGCGTAGGGCGACACGAATATGAATGGGAACAGCCCCAGGTACAGGGCGAGAACGATAGCTTCATGAAGCATGCGCGGAATCGCCGATGGCAGTCGGGGTCGGTAACATTGCTGGCACCGCGACGGATGTCACGGTAAATTTGTAAAGAGATGGTAAGCCCGCGCGCGTCGCCCGTCGTTGCAAGCTGCATCGCAGCCTGCCGCCCCGCTGGCTTGGCCTCGGCGGCGGCGGCATACGATCGGTCCATTGCCGCACGCGGCATGGAGCACAACCGGCGATCCCGATGTCTTCCTGCTCTCCGGGTGGAGAATGCGCTACACCGAAACGCAGTTGACCAGCGATGCGCTCGACCAGCCGGAATTCGCCGGCGAGCCGATCAAGATCTTCATCTGCTCGACGCCGCGCAGCGGCAGCTACATGCTGTGCCGCTATATGGTGAATGCCGGGCTGGGCGTGCCGCACGAGTATTTCAACCCGATTATCATCCGGCAGATCGCCCCCCGCCTCGGCCTGGCAGACAGCATCGCGGGGCTGCAATGGCGGCACAAGAGCCTCCGCGACCGGCTGCCGTTTCGCACACCGGACCGCCTTGCCGAGGAACGCTTCCTTGCGGCCTATATCGCGCGGCTCGTCCCGCGGCGGTGCCAGCGCGGCGTATTCGCCGCAAAAATTCATTTCGATCAATATTTCAAGGTGCTGGACAATCCGACCGGGCGCAGGCTGCTCGACGGCGGTCTGTTCATCCACTTGTTCCGTGAGGACCTGCTGCGGCAAGCCGTCTCGCGCAACTTCTCGTATGTGACCGGCCGTTGGGGCGACGACGACACCGTCACAACGGCGCCGATGCCGCAAGGCGATTTGCTCGACCCACCCGGTATCGAGCGGGAGCTGCAGACGCTGGCGGATGAGGATCGCGAATGGCGCGTGCTGCTGGCGAAAAGCGGCCGGTCGCCGATGTCAATATCCTACGAGCAGCTCTGCAAAGACCCGCCCGCGTTTGTCGCGGCGATTGCCGAGCGCGTCGGCATCGAACCGGGGGCGCTGCGCCAGGGTTACAGCGAGCCGATCGCGCCGTCGCGAACAGACGAACCGGGCCTCCCGAGCAAGGGCGAGGCGGTTCGGCGTTATCTGGAGGCGGTGCGGCCGCTGCATGAACTGCCGACCGCGACCGAGCCCCGGCGGGCACGGCCGCTACAGACGACAAAGGCCGCCGAATAATGGACTCGGCCGAGCCGCCGCTGTTCTCGGTCATCATCCCGACGCGAAACCGCTCCTCCCTTTTTGCGGTGGCGCTGCAATCCGTCTGTGACCAGCGCTTTTCGAATTTTGAAATCATCGTCGTCGATGTCGGATCGAGTCCGGAGCATGCAGAGCGCAGCCGCACCCTGGTCGAGGCTGCTGCAGGCAGCGCCCGCGGGGTAACTTTGGTTCGCACCGAATGCCTCCAAGGACCGAGTTACAGCCGCAACTTCGGCGTCGAATACGCACATGGCGATTACCTCTGTTTTCTCGACGACGATGATCAGTGGACAGACCCGGCGTATCTCCACCGGGTCGCGCGCGTGATTGCGACTGGTCCGGAAGCGGTCGATCTGATCTTTGCCAACCAGCGGGCCTATCGCGACGGCGTGCCTCAGGCAGGCGTGACCTGGATCGAAGATCTGACGGAGCGCCTGCGTGGCCAGCCCGACGCCGCCGGCTCTCATCGGGTGACCCCGAAGGAGCTGCTGGCCTGCCCGGCGCATTGCCATCTCAACACGACGACCGTCCGGCGCCAATTCTTCGATGATTTGGGCGGGTTCGATCAAAGCATACGTTATGAAGAAGACCGGGACCTCTTTCTCCGTGCAATCGACCGTGCCTCGCTGATCAAATACCTGCCGGTCACGGTCTCGCGCCACAATGTCCCTGACGCGGCCGCGAGAGCGAGCGGGTCCACGTCAATATCCGAGATGTCGAAACGGCTGGATCAGCTGCGGCTGCTCGACAAGGCGGCGCTGCTGTCGGTGCGGGCCGAACTGCGCCGCTATGCTTTGCGCGAGCGCGCTTATGTATTGCAGCATATCGCCGCGGAAGCAGTGCGTCTTGGCCGGTCCGACTGCGCCGGGCATTATGCGAGGGAGGCGCTGGTATCGAGACTGGCGATGCGTTGGCCGCCCGCCCGAGCGCTGGCCGCGCTGCGCCGACGCTTTTCAGCATTTATATTCGAAAAATAATCGTCGATGCTAACGAACGAGTCTCGATTACGCCGATCAGCTTGAGCGAGCAGAACTTGCAGCTGCTTTTTTCAAGCCTTCTGTTGTTTTGGACTGGGATGACGCGCCGCGCCGAGGAGGTGCTGGCCGACCAGAAGGAACGCACGCCGGTGAACATCGGCTCCCTCAATGCGATCCGCGACATGGCAGATCCCGGGCTGAGGCCCGTCGAGATTGCCTACGATCGGTTAGGCACCCGCCTGCTCTTCCCCGACTATTTCGAGCGCGGCTGCAGCGCAGCAGAGGGCCGGCGCGAAGGCGAAGCGGGACAATGCCGGCCTCTGTGAGCAGCGGACGGGCAAAGAGGCACCGCTCCAACAGCGATGTGCCCAGGTCGTTCCCCGGCCGCGGCTGCAGCCCCGTTTGCGGCATGGCCCATCCTCGCCATTGTCGTGTAGCATGACCGCAGCAAAGCGCCGGGCCAGGGTGTGGCAATGTCGATCACGTCGGAGGAATATCTCGCGCGCGTTCGCGCGCTGCTGCCGGGCGTCAAGGAGCGCATCGCCCGTGCCGAACAGCTGCGCCGCCTGCCCGAAGAAACCTTCGCCGAGTTCCAGGCGGCCGGCCTGTTCCGCGCCATCCAGCCAAAGCGCTGGGAGGGCTTCGAGCTGGACCCGGCGACGTTCTTTCAGGCGATCGTCGAGGTGAGCGCCGTTTGCGCCTCGACCGGCTGGATCCTTGGCGTCGTCGGCGTCCATAACTGGCACCTGGCGCTGTTTCCGCCGCAGGCGCAAGAGGACGTGTGGGGCAAGGATACGAGCGTGCAGCTGTCGACCTCGCTGGCGCCGACCGGCACCGTCGCGCGGGCCAAGGGCGGCTTTGAGGTCAGCGGCCGCTGGTCGTTTTCGAGCGGCTGCGATTATTGCCAATGGGTGGCGTTGGGCGGCGTCGCGCCGCCGCAGGAGGACGGCGCGCCGCCCGACGCGCGCGTATTTCTGCTGCCGCGCGAGGATTACCGGATCGACGACAACTGGCATGTTATCGGGCTGTGCGCCACCGGCAGCAAGGACATCGTCGTCGACGGCGCGTTTGTGCCAGACTACCGCACCCATTCCTATCTCGATGCGTTTCACCTGCGCAATCCCGGCGCAGCGCTGAACAATGGGCCGCTCTACCGCATTCCGTTCGGCACAATGTTTCCCAATTCGATCGCCTCGCCGGCGATCGGCGTCGCGCTGGGGGCATTGGCAGCGTTCCGCGAGCAGGCGAGCCGGCGGGTCAATCTGCGCGACAACTCGAAACTCGCCGAAGACCCGATCATGCAATTGCGGCTGGCGGAATCGGCGGCCGAAATCGACGGCGCCTATACCCGCATCCGCGACAATTTCCGCCAGATGTATCGGCTCGCCTGCGCCGCGGAAGAAATTCCGCTGGAGCGGCGGGCGCGCTACCGCTGGGATTTCGCGAAGGCGGTCGACTGGAGCCTGCACGCGGTCGATCGGCTGATGGAAGCCGCGGGCGGGCGCGGCATCTTCCTCGACAACCCGATCTCGCGCGCCTGGCGCGATGTGCACGCGATCCGCGCCCATGCCGGCAACAACCCCGAGCGCGCCGCCGCCGTGTTCGGCCGTTCCGAGTTCGGCCTGCCGCCGAATGACATCAGGTTTTAGGTGAGGATGATGCAATGGTTGGACTGAAATCGGTTGTGCATTTCAGCATTCCGGTCAGCGACATCGAGCGGAGCACGCAGTTTTACAGCGACATCGTCGGCTGCCGGCATCTGGCGACGGTCGGACAGGGGACGATGAGCTTTCTCGATGCCGCCGGAACCTGTCTTATCCTTGTCAAGCGCGAGCCGCCGATCAACCCGCGGCCCGAGGATCACGGCGGCGTGCATCATTCCTTTGCCGTCGCGGACTATCGCGGCGCGCTCGATCATCTGCGCCAAAACGGCGTCGAAATCACCTTCGAGGAGGACCGCCAGGGCGGCGTCGTCAACGGCCCGCGCGCCTATTTCCACGACCCCGATGGCACGGTTCTCGAATTCATCGACCTGACCGGCTACATGGGCGCACGATAGAGTTGCATTAATTTCGGCGGGATTGCTTTCTACGCTCGCAATGACGCGCAAACAGGCTGTCATTGCGAGGCGCGAAGCGGCGAAGCAATCTCGGAGTCCTGAGACGGACGGGATTGCTTCGCTACGCTCGCAATGACCCGCAAACAGGCTGTCATTGCGAAGCGCGAAGCGGCGAAGCAATCTCGGAGTTTTGAGACGGGCGGGATTGGTGCGCTAGCTCGCAATGACGCGCAAACAGGCTGTCATTGCGAAGCGCGAAGCGGCGAAGCAATCTCGGAGTCCTGAGACGGGCAGGATTGCATCGCTACGCTCGCAATGACGCGCAAACAGGCTGTCATCGCGAAGCGCGAAGCGGCGGAGCAATCTCGGAGTCCTGAGACGGGCAGGATTGCATCGCTACGCTCGCAATGACGCGCAAAC
>JASIAN010000041.1 GCA_030042035.1 Alphaproteobacteria bacterium
CGGCTGTGACATCAAACCCTCCGGCTTTCGCACTAGCATGTGTTGAGCCGCTCGCCAATCGTCAAACCATGGCGTCAACCAATCGGTTCGCCGCCCGGCCGTCTTGCGTCGGGAGCGGTCGGCGAGTCATGCTGAGCGCGCCAGGAGAAGGAACGGTATGAGCGATCCGGTCGATGTGCTGATTATTGGCGCCGGCGCATCCGGCGCGGCGGTGGCGTGGAGCCTCGCCGAGACCAAGATGCACATTCTCTGCCTCGAGCAGGGCGGCTGGATGAACCCGGCGCAATATCCGAGCACCGGGCGCGATTGGGAGGCGCGGTTCTGGGGCGACTATTCGCCGAGCCCCAATATCCGCGCGCGGCCCGAGGACTACCCGATCAACGACGATAACTCGCCGATCAAGATCGTCAATTTCAACGGTGTCGGCGGCAGCACGATCTTCTACACCGCGCATTTCCCGCGCATGCACCCCTCCGATTTCCGGGTGAAGACGCTCGACGGCGTCGCCGATGACTGGCCGGTCGATTACGACACGCTGGCGCCGTTTTTCGACGAGAACGACCGCATCATGGGCGTCTCGGGCCTCGCCGGCGACCCCGGCGTGCCACCCCGCAGCCCGCCGATGCCGCCCTTACCCTTGGGCCGCTCCGGCGCGATCCTCGGGCGCGCGATGAACCGGCTCGGCTGGCATTGGTGGCCGAGCGATACGACGGTCGCGACGGTCGATTACGAGGGCCGGGCCAAGTGCATCAATTTGGGGCATTGCACGCCGGGCTGCGCGCAGGGCGCGAAAGCCAGCACCGACATCACCTATTGGCCGTTGGCGCTGCGCGCCGGCGTCGAGCTGCGTACCCATTGCCGGGTGCGCGACATCACGACTGACGAGCACGGCATGGCGGCCGGCGTCATCTATTACGATCAGAACGGCGCCAAGCAGTTTCAAGCGGCGCATGTCGTCGTCTTGGCTTGCAACGGCATCGGCACGCCGCGCCTCTTATTGAATTCGGCCTCGGGCAAATTCCCCAATGGGCTCGCCAATTCCTCGGGCCTTGTCGGCCGGAACCTGATGTTCCACCCCTACGCCCAGCTCTGGGGCTATGTCGAGGCGCCGACCGACAGCAACCGCGCACCGCCGACCTGCTTGTGGAGCAAAGAATTCTACGAGACCGTTCCGAGCCGCGGCTTTGTGCGCGGCTACACGTTCCAGTTCGGCCGCGGCGTCGGCCCGATCATGGAAGCCGTGACCAGTGAGCAGAAGGGTATCCTGCCGTGGGGCGAGGGGCACCACGCCGCGTTCCGGCGCCTCAACGGCCACCGCATTGGCCTGTCGGCGATCTGCGAGGATTTGCCGGAAGAACACAACCGTGTCACGCTCGATCCCGCCCTCAAGGATTGCCACGGCATCCCGGCGCCGAAGATCGATTACACGATAGGCGCCAACACGGCCAAGATGATGGAACACGGCATCGCCCGCGCGAAGGAGGTCCTTGCCGCCGCCGACGCAACCGACATCTGCATCAACAGCCCCATTCTCTATGGCGGCTGGCACCTCCTCGGCACCGCCCGCATGGGCAGCGACCCGGAGCGCTCGGTCGTCAACGAATGGGGCCGCTCGCACGACGTGAAAAACCTTTTCATCGTCGACGGCTCGCTTTTTGTCACGTCCGGCGGGGTCAATCCGACCTCGACAATCCAGGCGTTGGCGCTCTACGTCGCCGACCAGATCAAACAGCGCCTCGCCAATCTTTTTGATTGAGGCAGTCAGCGATGTCCACGGAAACCCCGCTCACCCCGCGGCAGCAGAACGATCTGCGCGCGCTCGCCGCGATCATGATCCCCGAGAGCACCGAATTCGCCGTCCCCGGCGCCGGCGACCGAGCGATCCAGGCCGACATTCTCGCGACGCTCGGCCGCGACACAGACGCCGTGCGCCAGGCGCTTGACCAATTAGCGCGGCTGGCCGGCGCGCCGCTCGCCGACCTCGACCCGGCGCGGCGCGAGACCGCCGCGCTCGAATTGCGCGCGCGCGGCGGCGCGGCGGTCGCCACTCTCGCCCGCGTCATCCTGCAATGCTATTACCGCGACGATCGGGTCGTGCGTTCGCTTGGCCTCGACCCGCGCCCGCCCTACCCTCAGGGCCACGTGCTGGAGGACGGCGACTGGTCGCTGCTCGACCCGGTGCAGGCGCGCCCGGCATTCTGGCGCCGCGTCTCGTTATAAACGGAGCGCTCGCGCGATGAAATTCACGATCCTGCTGCTCGGTCCCGATGTCGATCCGTCGTGGCCGGACAAACTCCGCCAGGCCGTCCCTGAGGCGACCGTGAAGGCGTTTGCCGACGCCGAGGATGCCGCCGCCGACATCGCCGTGGCCGACGCGGCGTACGGCACGGTGCCGCCGGACCTCTTCGCCCGCGCCCGGAAATTGCGCTGGATTTGCGCGTCGCGCGCCGGTCTCGGCGGCGCCTGGTTCTACGACGCGCTCGTCAACAGCGATGTCGTCGTCACCAATATGCGCGGCAGCTATAATGAGCATCTGGCGGCGCACGCCGTCGCATTCCTGCTCGCGTTCGCCCGCCGCTTCGACCATTACCTGCCGCAGAAGCGCTGGCAGCGCGGACCGCACATGCTCGATCTGCCGTCACAGACGGCGCTGATCGTCGGCGTTGGCGGCGCCGGCGCCGAGGCCGCCAAATTGTGCGCCGCGCTCGGCATGCGGGTTTTCGGCATCGACCCGCGCGTCACCGAAGCGCCGCCCGGCGTGACCGCGCTCGACGGGCCGGACCGGCTCGACCAGCGGCTGGGCGAAGCCGATTTCGTCATCCTGACGACGCCCGAGACGCCGCACACCGTCGGCCTCTTCAACGCCGGCCGCTTTTCTGCGATGAAACGCGGCGCCTATTTCATCAATATCGCGCGCGGCCGCTGCGTCGTGACCGATGATCTCATCGCGGCGCTACGCTCCGGCCATCTCGCCGGTGCCGGGCTCGATGTCGCCGACCCCGAACCGCTGCCCGCCGACAACCCGCTGTGGGCGATGCCGAACGTGCTGATCACGCCGCATGTCGCGATCGCGGGCGCGCCCTACCGCGAGCGATGGCTCGCAATCCTGATCGACAATTGCCGCCGTTTCGCCGCCGGCCAGCCGCTGACCAACATCGTCGACAAAAAGAACTGGTTTTAGCCGGGCGCGTGTTGCCGCAGAAAATCGATGAGCAAGCGGTTGACCTGTTCCGATTGCTCCTGCTGCACCCAATGCCCGGCGCCGTCGAGCAGATGACAGCCGGCAAGACGCGTCAGCACGCGCTCCTGCATGCGCTCGAAGGCGCCGGGCGTCTGGTAGACGCCCCAGTCGCTGTTGCCGCCGATGAAAATCGACGGCACGTCGATCGTGCGGCCGGCGAAGAGCTGCCCTTCGGCCTCGAACGCCCCCGAGGTGCGTGAGCGATACCAGTTGAGGCCGCCCTGAAACCCGGTGCGCTGCCATTCGCCGGCATAAACCGCGAGTTCCTCGTCCGGCAGCCAGCGGCATTGCGCGATCGCCGCGGCCGACGGCATTTCCTTCGCGACGGCGGCGGGCATGTCGTCAAACAGGTCCATGATGTAATAGGTCGGCATCTTCGCCAGTTCTTCGGCGCTCCACGCCGCGAGCCGATGCGGCTTGTTGCCCTCCCAATCGGCGCTTTTGTGGTGATAATAAGCGCGCAGGAAATCGTGCACGCCCTGCCTGCAATGCATGATCTGGGCATTGGCCGGGCGGGTCGAATAATACCATTGGTAATGCTTGCGCGGCCGCGGCAAGGCGGCCAGCTGCTCGTCAATGGTCGGGCCTTGCGGCGGCGCCGGCACCTTGCCGTCGGTGCCGAACGGCAAGTCCGGCGGGCCGCGGAACGGCGTCATCAGCGCCAGCGAGCGAAACACATCGGGCCGCACCAGCGCGCACCACGCCGCGATACCGGCGCCGAAATCGTTGCCGACCACGGCCGCGACCTCGCGATGGCCGAGCGCTGCGGCGAGGCCCAACGCGTCGCGCACCGCGTTCAGCACGCGAAACGGCCGCAGATCGGCGTCGAAATCGTTGCTCCAGCCGGTCGTCCTGCCGTAGCCGCGCTGATCCGGCGCGACGGCGTGAAATCCCGCGTCGGCGAGCGCTGGTAAGACGCGGCGCCAGGAATAGGCGATCTCCGGAAAGCCATGCAGTAAGAGGACAAGCGGACGGCCCGGCGGTGCAAACCCGGCTTCGAGGATGTGGATGTCGAGGCCGTTGACGTCGCGCACGAAACGGGCGCGGATCGCGGAGGACAGCGTTGCGGTTTCGAGAGGCTGCATCGGTTTTCTCCGGCAAGGCGGCGCTAAGGATACCGCCCGGCAGCGCAAATGGCCTATAGTGAGGACGGCAAAGAGATTGGTCAGAGGAATGCCCGATGCTGGCAATCGAACCGACCGGGGCGGTACTCGGCGCGACGGTGACCGGGGTTGATTTAGCGCAGCCGCTCGGCGAGCGGGATTTCGCGCGCGTCCTTCAGGCGCTCGGTCGCTACGGCGTGTTGCGCTTCCCCGACCAGCATCTCGATCTCGCCGCGCTGAAGCGGTTCTCCGAGCGCTTCGGCGACATCCAGGGCAATCCGATCCGCGACCCCGACGGCACGCGTGAGTATCCCGAGATCGACATCCTGTCGAACCTGAAGGAGGGCGGACAGTATATCGGCAGCCCCGACGCCGGCCAGGACTGGCACACCGACATGACTTATCGCGAGGTGCCGGGCTTTGTGAACGTGCTCTATGGCATCCGCATCCCGCACCGCGACGGCAAGCCTTTGGGCGGCACTGAATTTTCTAACATGCACATGGCCTATGACGCGCTGTCGGCCGACATCAAAACGCGGCTCGCGGGTATGACCGCGACGCACAATTTCGCGAAGTTCTGGGAGAATATGCGGCAGAACCACGCGAGCTCGCGCCCGCCGATGACCGATGAACAACGCCGCCGCCGGCCGCCCGTCGTGCATCCGATATTCCTCACCCACCCGATCACCGGCAAGACAGTGCTGTATTGCAATCCCGGCTATGCCGTCCGGATCAACGAGTTGCCCCCACGCGACAGCGACGAGATGCTGGAATATCTGTTCGCGCATCAGCTGCAAATGCAGTTCCGCTATACCAACGTGTGGAGCGAAAACGATCTCCTCTTGTGGGACCATCTCGGCACAATCCACCGCGCCATCGCCGACTACCGTCCTGAGGAAATCCGCCTTATTCGCCGCTGCCAGGTCATGGCGACCAAGGTGTTCGACCCCGAATTTCTGCGGCCAGTGCGCGAACTTGCCGGCGCGGCAGCGTAAGGGGAGCGAAGCCATGTACAAGGCTTCGGCAAACGTCCTGCTGCCAACCTCGATCATCGGCTCGTTGCCGCGGCCACACTGGCATACCGCTGCGTTGGGCTCGAAGAGCTTTCTCGAAGCCATGGTCAACGCGCGCTGGCGCGAGCAATACGAGGATGCGGTCTCGGCGCATTTGCGCGCCCAGGAAGTGGCCGGCCTCGACATCTGCACCGACGGCGACGCGCATTACGACGAAGAAATCGGCGGCTTCAGCTGGCAGCGCTATCCGTTGACCCACATGGCCGGCTTGTCGCGCGAAGCGGCGCTGACGCCGCCGGCGGTCGCCGCCGCCTCGCCGGCGCGCGGCCATATCCTGCACGACCAGCTGGAGGCGCGCGTGTTGCCGAAGATCGTCGGGCCGCTAGGACCCGGCAATCTGCACTACGCGGCGATGTGGAAGGTGGCGCAGCGGCAGACGCGGCGGCCGGTCAAGTTCGGCACGATCCTGCCGGAACTCCTCGCCGCCGCGGTCGCCGACGACTACTATAAGGACCCGGTCGAGCGCTGCTGGGCGTTCAGCGAGGCGCTCAACCAGGAACTCCATGCGTTGGCTGACGCCGGCTGTCCGGTCATTCAGCTCGAAGAGCCGCAGATTCACATGGTGCCGGTGCGCGGCAAGCCGTTCGGCCGCCTCGACATCCCCGATCTCGTCAAGCTCTTTAACAACACCGTCAAGGGGCTGCGGCAGAAGACGGAGGTGTGGTGTCACACCTGCTGGGGCAACCCGGCGCAGCAGCGCATTTTTCGCGACATCCAGAGCTACCAGCCGACCCTCGCCGCGCTCGATGAGGTCGATGCCGACGCGGTCACGTTCGAGACCTGCTCCTCCGGCACCGGCGATCTCGCGGCGATCGGCGCCACGATCCGCGACAAGAAGGTCGTCATCGGCGTCATCGATCACCACACATTGCAGATCGAACGACCCGACCAGGTGTCGGCGCTGATCCGCGAGGCGCTCAAGCACATCCCGGCCGAGCGGCTTGTCATCTCGTCGGATTGCGGCATGGGCCGCGAGGGGATGAGCCGGCGTCATGCGCAGTACAAGATGGTGGCGATGGTGCTCGGCACGAACGAGGTGCGCCGTGAGCTCGGCATTCCCGAGGCGGAATGCCTCGCCGCCGATTCGCGATATTCGCTGGCTCTGCCGGCGTCATAGCAATCAAAGGGACAGCAGGATGAAACCTGAAACCGTTGGCATGTCGTCGGCGCGGCTGAAGCGGCTCGACGAGGTCATGACGCGGCGCTACGTCGACAGCGGCTATCTGCCCGGCATGCTGACTTATGTCTATCGCCGCGGCGAACTCGTCCATACCGGCATGGCCGGCCGGATGGATATCGAGCGCGACAAGAAGATGCGCGAGGACGCGATTTTCCGCATCTATTCGATGTCGAAGCCGATTACCGCGGTCGCGCTGATGATCCTGGTCGAGGAGGGCCTCATCGGCCTCGACGACACGGTCCACACCCATATCCCCGCCTGGAAGGACGTCGGCGTCTATCAGAGCGGCATGCCGTCGCTCTTGGCTGATGCGCCACCGAGCTTTCTGACGACGCCGGTCGAGCGCCCGATGAAGGTCATCGACCTCGCGACTCATACTTCCGGCCTCACCTATGGCTTTATGATGCGCAGCGCGGTCGACGCCGCCTACCGCCGGTTCAACGTGGCCGGCTTTCAGGCCGCGGGCGGGCTGCAGGGCATGGTCGATCGGCTGGCAATGCTGCCGCTCGAATTCTCGCCCGGCACGAAGTGGAACTATTCGGTGTCGATCGACGTGCTCGGCTATCTCGTCGAGAAGCTGTCGGGCATGAGTTTCGGCGAGTTTCTGCGCACCCGGCTGTTCGAGCCGCTCGGCATGCGCGACACGGCATTCTGGGTGCCCGAGGACAGAATCGAACGTTTCGCCTCGTGCTATCAGCCGGCCGGAACGGGTCCGGGGTTGAAGGTGCAGGATGACGCGCGAAAGAGCGCCTATGCCAAGCCGCCGGCGCTCGAATCGGGCGGTGGCGGCCTCGTCTCGACGGCGCACGATTACCTGCGCTTCTGCCGCATGATGCTGCACGGCGGCACACTCGACGGCGTGCGGCTTCTCAGTCCCAAGACTGTCGCGCTGTTCAGCCTCAACTATCTGCCCGACGGCGGCGAAGTCGCCGACATGGCGCTGCCCGGCATGTTCAGCGAAACGAGCTATGCCGGGGTCGGGTTTTCATTGGGCTGCGGCGTCAACATCGATGTTGCGAAGACACGGCTGCCCGGTTCGCTCGGCGAATATTTCTGGGGCGGCGCGGCGGCGACGGCGTTCTGGATCGACCCCAAGGAGGACTTGACGGTCGTATTCATGACTCAGGTCATCGGCAGCGAAGCGCGCCTGACGCTGCGGCGCGACCTGCGCACGCTCGTCTACTCGGCGATGACCGAGTCGTTCGCGTAGATCGCTCCAATGCGCCCCTCCGCCGCAAGCCGCGCAGGGTGCGCAGCGATCTTCAATGTGCTAGCCTTAAATTATGATCAAACACGAGATCAAGGCCGTTCTTGACCGCGTACCGACGTGGCCGGAGGAGCGGCAGCGGCAGCTTGCCGAACTGGCGCTCGAAATCGAGGCCGAGATGTCGGGTCTGGCCTTTGAGGCGTTGGGTGACGAGCTGCAGGCGATCGACGAAGGCCGTGCCGCGGAGGCGGCAACCCCTGAAGAAGTTGACGCCGCTTACGCCGCCTTTCGCCGGCAGTGAGTGTCGCCTATTCGAGGCGCGCGGTTGCAGACCTGCGCGGCATCGCCGCATATTATGCTGGGTCGGATAATCCCGCCGTCGGTGAACAAGTGGCGGCGCGCATCCGCGCGGTCATCGCGCGCGTCGAACGCCTGCCGCGCAGCGGCCGGCCCGTCGGCCAGCGGCCCCGCGTCCGGGTGGCGCCGCTGCTGCGCTATCCCTACCTGGTCTTTTACGAGCCTAAGGGCGACGGGGTGCGCATCCTGCACATCCGCCATTCCGCACGCCGGCCATGGAGCGGCGATTGAGGCGGGTCAGCCGCGGCCGCGCCAGCCGCGATTGCCGCGGCCGCCGACAAAGCCCGCCTTTACCCGCTGTTTCAACAGGGCTGGCGGGCGGAAGCGTTCGCCATAGGCATCGTGGAGGATTTCCGACACTTGCAGGCAGAGCTTTGACGAGACCGCATCCATCAGTTCGAACGGCCCCATCGGGTGGCCGAGGCCGAGCTTGCAGGCGGTGTCGATGTCTTCCGGCGTCGCCACCCCGTCCTCAACGAGCCGCACCGCCTCCTGCAGGAATATGAGGAACATGCGGTTGACCGCAAAGCCGGCGACGTCTTTCACCGGGATCGCCGTCTTGCCGGCCTCGGTGACCAGCCGCATCGCGGTCTCGACCGTCGTGGGCGCCGTGTCGAAGGCCGGGATGACCTCGACCAATTTCATGCGCGAGGCCGGCGAAAAGTAATGCGTGCCGATGAACTGGGGCCGGCGCGCGTCGCCGACATAGGCGGCGAGCGTCGAGATCGGGATTGTCGAGGTGTTGCTGGCGAGGATCGCGCCGGGCCGGCACACCCGGTCGAGCGTCCTGTAGACTTCGGCCTTGACGCTCTCCTCCTCGAACACCGCCTCGGTGATGAAATCGCGGTCGGCAAAGCGGCCGAGATCGGTTGTCGTGCCGATGCGTTGGAGCGCCGGCTCCTTGTCTTCGGCCTTGAAGAAGCCGCGCGGGATGCCGCGATCGATGAGCGTTGCGAGCCGGCTCTTCGCCGCCGCGACGAGCTCTTCCGAGCGGTCCGCCAACAGCACGTCGTGACCCGCCAGCGCAAAGACCAGCGCGATCTCGGCTCCCATCAGGCCGGCGCCGACAACGCCGATTTTTTCCTGCGCCATGCCGTTCCTCCTCAGCGCGCGGCGAACTGCATCGCACCGAACATGTTTTCGCGCTCGGCGTCGCTGATTGGCTGCTCGCGCTGCACATCGGCCAGCACCAGGAGGCCGCGCTGCACCGCCGGGCGGGCTACCATCTCGTCATACCAGCGCTTGACCGCGGGATAATCACTGAGGTCGAGGCTGCCGCGCTCGGCAAACCGCGGCCCCGTTTGCGCCGCCGTGCGCAGCCACGGAAAGGTGATGATATCGGCCATGCTGTATTCGTCGCCGGCCAGCCACTGCACCTCGTCGAGGCGATGGTTGAGCACCCGGGTCAGCCGCTTCGTCTCGTTCGTGTACCTTTCGATCGCGTAGGGAAGCTTTTGCGGGGCATAGGCACCGAAATGGTTCCACTGGCCGAACATCGGGCCGATGCCGCCCATCTGAAACATCATCCATTCGAGGCATTTGTAGCGCCCGACCGGGTCTTTCGGAATGAGCCGCCCGCCCTTTTTCTCCGACAGGTAGATCATGATCGCCGCGGACTCGAACAGCGTGAACGGCTTGCCGCCCGGCCCGTCGGGATCGACGATCGCGGGGATGCGATGGTTGGGCGTGATCTTGAGGAACTCGGGCGTGAACTGCTCGCCGGCGCCGATATTGACCGGGATGACGCGGTATTCGAGGCCCAGTTCCTCCAGTGCGATATGCACCTTGTGGCCGTTTGGGGTGGGCCAGCTCCATACTTCGAGCATCGATCATCCTCCGGCTGAATTCGGGCGAACGATGTCATCGCCGGCGCGGCGATGCAAATACCGTGCATTGGTCATCTTTCTTGACTATATCAGGCATGTCCACCAGTTTGCTGCTCTTTCCAAGTCCGAATATGGCCCATCAGTTCAATATCGCCGAAGCAAAAGCCAGGCTGTCCGAACTGCTCGATCGCGCGCTCGGCGGCGAGGACATCGTGATCGCGCGCGCCGGCAAGCCGCTGGCTCGGCTCGCGCCGATCGAAGAGATGGCGCCACGCAAACCGGGAGCTTGGGCTGCGTGGCAGGTACCGGACGACATTTTCCTTGAGCCGATGGCTCCGGAAGATCTCGATGCCGCTGATGGCAAATTCACCGACGAATTCGGCATCACGATGCCGCGCGCAAAGCCTTGAGACTGCTGCTCGACACCCATGCGCTTGTCTGGTGGCTTACCAATAATCAGCGACGCCTTTCGCTGCGCGCTGGATCGGCCATCGCCGACCCAAAAAATGAGCTGATGGTAAGCGCCTGCGTGGCTTACGAAATAGAGTACAAGCAGGCCCTTCGTCGGATGCCGCCCTTCCCCGAGCGCCTGGAGACTGCCTTGCGGCGCGACCGCATTGACGTCCTGCCGATCTCGCTCGCCCATGCTTCGGCGGCAGCAGGTCTCCCCGGACCGCACCGTGATCCTTGGGATCGCATCATGATCGCGCAGGCCAAGCTGGAAATGCTGACGGTCATCACCGTCGATCAGGTATTTGATAATTACGGCGTGCCGACGCTTTGGTGAATGATCAAGGCCGATCTGCCGCTGCGAGGCGCTTCAGCGCGGCTTCATTGCCGCCGTAGCGCAACCATTCGGCATGATGGCTCATCCCCAGCCGCTCATAGAACCGTCGCGCCGGGTTCCAGTCGAGCACGTGAAAATCGATGCGGCCCCAGCCACGCTCGATCGCGATCGCCGCGAGCCTTGCCAGCAGCCGCCGGCCGACACCGTGGCCGCGCGCCCGCTCGGTGACGTAGAGGTCTTCGAGATAGAGGCCGGGGCGGCCGAGCCAGGTCGAAAAGCGGCTGTGAAACAGCGCCGCACCGGCCGGCTCGCCGTCGAGAAAGGCAAGAATTGCCTCGAATTGCGGCTGCTCGCCAAAGCCGTGACGCAGGAGATCGGCTTCGGTCGCGACGACCGCATCGGGCGCCCGTTCGAAGGCCGCCAGCTCGCGGATGAAGCGCAGCAACAGCCCGACGTCAAGGGCGGTCGCAAAGCGGATCGTGATCCCGTTGCGCATCGTCCGGCTCAGCGACGCAGGATGCGCGGCACGAACGGCCACGCATCATCGGGCAACAGGCGGCAGCTCCACAGCGCGACGGCGATGTTCAAGACGCCGATGCCGAGAAACAAATCGGTCATGCGGACGCCCGCAGCCAACAGCGCTGCGGTCGCGGCCGCCGCGATTGTCATGAACAGCGCGTTCATGATGTTGCCGGCGGCGATGATCCGCGCGCGCGCCGCCTCATCGCTCAGCCGCTGGATCATCGCGTAGAGCGGCACGACGAAGATGCCGCCGCACACCGCCAGCGCCGTCAGGTCGAAGAAGATGCGCATGCCAGCGACCCGCGACAGGAACGCGGCCACGCCCAGCAGCATCACCGGAGGGCGCACGCCGGCGCCGGCCAGCGCCAGATCGATCGCGAAGGCGGCTATGCCAAGCGCCGCCAGCGGCGCGTAGCGGCCACTGACCTCGCCGCGCATGAGCCGGCCGCACAGCACCGATCCGGTGCCGACGCCGACCGAGAACGCCGCCAGGAACAGGATCACGACGCCACTGCCGGCGCCGAGCGTCTCTTTGGCGAAGGACGGGATCTGCGTCAGGAACACCGCGCCGACCAGCCAGAACCACGACGAGCCAAGGATCGCCAGCCAAACGTCCCGCCGCCGGCGTGCAAATCCCAGGACCTCGGCGATGGCGCCGGCCAGATTGCGGCTGAGGCGCAGTCCCGGCGAGGGCGCCGGCGCGCGCGGCACAAAGAGGCTCGCCGCGAGCCCGCAGAGGCCGCAGACAACGAGGAGGACGCTCGCCATCTCGGTGCCGCGGTGGACGGCGATGGCGATGCCGCCGGCGATCGTGCCGATGAGGATCGCGAGGAACGTGCCGCCTTCGAGCAGACCGTTGCCGCCGACCAGCTCGTCGGCCGCGAGATGCTGCGGCAGCAGAGCATAGCGCACCGGGCTCGAAAACGTCGCCTGGGCGCCCAGCGCAAACAGCGCGACGAGCGACAGGACGAGGCTGCCGGCGAGCAGCGCCGCGATCGCGGCAATAACCGTCAGCAACTCGGCCGCCTTCAGCACCTGCAAGAGGCGCCGGCGCTCGAAGCGGTCGGCCAGTTCGCCCGCCGTCGGCGAAAACAGAAAGAACGGCACGATCAGCGCGCCGCCGGCGATCGCTGCCAGCGCGCCCGGCCCCAGGCTGCTCTGCATCGTAGTGCCGTAGGTCACCAGCATGATGAAGGCGCTTTTGAACAGATTGTCCTCGAAGGCGCCGAGAGTCTGCGTCAGAAACAACGGCAGAAAGCGGCGCGCCGCGAGGAGGCGCAGCTGGCTGCTCATCGGAGGCGACCGGCGCTGCGAGCGGGCGACGCGGGCGGCCGAGCGGCGCGTGCAGTGGTGGCGCTCATTGATGTCGATCATATAAGATTGCGCGGCGGCGTGGTGGCATTCGTCAATGACGACACGCAAAGGCGCGAGGAGGTCAGTCGATGCAGCCGGTTTCGAGGAGCATTGCGGTGGCGACGCTGCTGACGCTAAGCGTCGGCGCCACGGCGATCGCGCAGACCCCCTATTCCGACGATCTGGCCTGCCGGCAATACGCCGATCAGCAGACGGCGCCGCTGCGCGCGCAGGCGGGCGCCAACGCGGTCGGCAACACGCTCTTGGGCGCCGGGATCGGCGCCGCGCTCGGCGGAGCGCTCGGCGGCGGGCGCGGTGCCGGCATCGG
>JASIAN010000320.1 GCA_030042035.1 Alphaproteobacteria bacterium
CGACAATGCCGCCGCGCACCGCGTATTCGCCGGGCTCGCGCACGGTTTCGGTGCGGATATAGCCGTTGTTGCGCAGAAAGCTTTGCAGCCGATCGAGCGGGATGCGGCCGCCGGCCCCGAGCGCCAGCACGCGGCCGTCGAACAATTTCCGTGGCGGCACCCGCTGCACCGCCGCGTTGACCGTCGTCAGCACGACAAACGGCGGGCGCGCGCCGGCCGCGAGACGGGTCAGCGTATCGATGCGGCGGCTGGTGATCTCGCCGTTCGGTGATACCCGGTCGTAGGGCAGGCAATCCCAGGCCGGAAACATCAGCACGTCGAGACCGGGGTGGAAAAACGCGAGGGCGGCGGCAAACCGTGCCATGCGGCCGTCGTCGCGGCAGACATGCAGCCAACGGCCGGCCGCACCCGCGGCGATGAGCGTGCCGATTGCCGCGGCATCGTGTCCCTCCGGCGCGCCGAACAAGCTCACGCCGCGGGGATGCTCGACGAGCGAGCGGGCGAATTGTTGCAGATTTGTCACGTCGGGCGGGGAGTGTAATGGAAGGCGAGCAAGAGACGGACCACGTCGCTGTCGTATTCGGGCGGGGGCAGAGCGCGTTGCCAGATCCAGTCGAACAAGTCGGCGTCCGGCACGTCGAGCAGCGCTTCGAACTGGTCGAGCCGGGCGGCATCGAAGCCGGCGAGATGCGCTTCGGCAAACGAGCCGAGGATCAGGTCGGCTTCACGCGTGCCGCGGCGCCACGCGCGCAGCAGCAAACGTTTGCGGCGGATCTCGTCGGGTTCCGGCATTCACGTATCGATATAGCGAGCCGTGCCGCGAGCGTCAGCCGGCAAACGGCGCCATATTAGCAGCCATGCGCCCCGCCATTCTCGATCGCCTGTTCGCGCCGGTCGCCGCGCTGGCCGGCATCGGGCCGCAATTGGCGCGCCTCGTCGAGCGTGCCGCGGGCCCGTTGGTGGTCGATCTCCTGTGGCACCTGCCGAGCGGCATCGTCGATCGCCGCGCGACGCCGCGAATAGGCGCGCTGCATCCGCGCGACTGGCCGGACGGTTCGGTCGTGACGGTCACGGCCACGGTCGAACGGCACCAGCCGGGCGCCGGCCGCCGGCCGTACCGGGTGTTCGTCAGTGACGGCAGCGGCGGGTTGATGCTCGTCTACTTCAACGTGAAGGGCGACCAGCTGCAGCGCCTGTTGCCGGTCGGCGCCGAACGCGTGATCAGCGGGCGGGTCGAATATTACGACGGCATGCCGCAGATCGTGCATCCCGATCATGTCGTGGCGGCCGAAGCAGCCGAAAAGCTGAGGGCGATCGAGCCGGTCTACCCGCTGACCGCCGGGCTGTCGCCGCGGGTCATCGCGCGTGCCGTCGCGGCCGCCGTCGAGCGCGCGCCGGAATTGCCGGAGTGGCTCCAGCCGGAACTGCGCGAGCGGCGCCGATGGCCCGCTTGGCGCGAGGCGGTCAGCGCCGCGCACAATCCGCAGACCGCCGCCGACCTCGCACCCGAGAGCCGGCCGCGCGAGCGCCTCGCCTATGACGAGATCCTGGCATCGCAGCTCGCCGTCGCGCTGGTGCGCGCAACCCGACGGCGGCGGCGCGGCCGCGCGCTCGCCGGTAGCGGGGCGTTGCAGGCACGCGTCGAAGCCGGCTTCGGCTTCCAGCTGACGACCAGCCAGCGTCAGGCGATCGCAGAGATCGCCGCCGACATGCAGACGCCGCACCGCATGATGCGGTTGCTGCAGGGCGATGTCGGCAGCGGCAAGACCGTCGTCGCGCTCTGCGCGATGCTGATTGCGGTCGAGAGCGGCGCACAGGCGGCGCTGTTGGCGCCGACAGAGGTGCTGGCGCGCCAGCATCACCACGTGTTGCAGCGCCTCGCGAAGCCGGCCGGCGTCGAAATCGGGTTGCTGACCGGGCGCGAGAAGGGGCGGGCGCGTGAGTCGATGTTGGCGAGCCTCGCCTCCGGCCTGACGCCGGTCGTCGTCGGCACCCATGCGCTGTTGCAGCAGGATGTCGAATTCCGCGACTTGGCGCTCGCCGTCATCGACGAGCAGCACCGCTTCGGCGTCGAACAGCGCCTGGCGCTCGCCGCCAAGGGCCGCGACGCCGACACGCTGTTGATGAGCGCGACGCCGATCCCGCGCACGCTGATGTTGACGGCGTACGGCGATCTCGACGTCTCGCGCCTGACCGAAAAGCCGCCCGGCCGCCGTCCGGTCGATACCCGCGCCGTACCGCTCGACCGCTTCGACGAGGTAGCACGCGGCATCGCGCGGGCGCTCAAAGCCGGCGCCAAGGTGTTCTGGGTGTGCCCGATGGTCGAGGAATCGGAGAACGCCGATCTCGCTGCCGCCGAAGCGCGCTTTAAGGCCCTTTCTGAACTGCTGCCGGGCCGGGTCGGCCTCGTGCACGGCCGGATGCGAAGCGCCGACAAAGACCGCGCGATGGCCGAGTTCGCCGATGGTCCCGTTGCTCTCCTTGTCGCGACGACGGTCATCGAAGTCGGCATCGATGTGCCGGCGGCGACGATCATGGTGGTTGAGCATGCCGAGCGTTTCGGCCTTGCGCAATTGCACCAGCTCCGCGGCCGCATCGGCCGCGGCGACCAGCCGTCGACCTGCCTCTTGCTATACCAGCCGCCGCTTGGCGAGATCGCGCGCCAGCGCCTCGCGATTCTGCGCGAGACCGACGACGGGTTCCGCATCGCCGAGGAGGACCTGCGGCTGCGCGGCGGCGGCGAGGTGCTCGGCACGCGGCAGAGCGGGCTGCCGCAATTGCGCCTCGCCGATCTCGCGAGCCATGCGACGCTGATCACCGTTGCACATGACGACGCGCGGCTCGTGCTGGACCGCGACCCCGCTCTCGCGACCCCGCGCGGCGAAGCGTTGCGCCTGTTGCTCTACCTGTTTCGCCGCGACGAGGCGATACAATATCTGCGCGCCGGCTGAGCCGCGGCATCGCAATTGCCGGCGGCGCCCGCTGCGTTAGAACAGCCAGGCGTACGTCGGAAGACGATCGGTGATCGGGAGGCTCACGCCGCGTCGCCCCAGGCCCAGATGCGCACCATGCCGCTGCGGCCACGCAAACTCTGCTCTCCTTCGTCGCGCAGCCTGGCGAGCAGCGCCGCCCCATCCGGCGACGACGGGGTGCCGATCGCCTCGACAACCGCATCGGCCGCCACCAGCGGCGTCTCCAGAACCCGCGTCAGCCGCTGCAGCCGGCTCGCTATATTGACCGTATCGCCGATCACCGTGAACGACAGGCTCTGCCCGCCGCCGACATCGCCGATGACGGCCGGGCCGTAATTGAGCCCGATGCCGATCGCCAGCGGCGGTTCGCCGGTGCGCCGGCGTTCGCGGTTCCACTCGCGGAGCGCGGCGATCATCAGGTCGGCGCATTTGAGCGCGTTGAAGGCGTCGTCCGGGCGGACATCCGGCAGCCCGAACACCGCCAGGACCTCGTCGCCGATGTATTTGTCGACGGTGCCGCCGCAGGCGAAAATCTGCGCCGTCATGCGTTCGTGGAACTGGCGCAGCAGCGCCGCTACCGCCTCGGGCGGCATTCCCTCCGCCATCTGCGTAAAGCCGACGATATCGACAAACAGCACCGCGACCGTTTCGCGCCGCAACGTGCCCAACGGCTCGTCGCGCTCGGCGAGCATGTCGACGAGGTTCGGCGAGAAATAGCGCGCGAGATTGGCGCGCGCCCGCTCGGCCGCGGCGCGCTGGCGGTCGATCTCGCGTACCCGACCGATTTCCGCCAGCGTCTTGTTCATTGTCACTTCGAGGTCGGTGAGATCGACCGGCTTGGTAACAAAGTCAAAGGCGCCGCGGTTCATTGCGGTGCGGATGTTCGCCATGTCGCCGTAGGCCGAGACGATGATCGCGCGCACCGGCAACTCGCAGTCGCGCAATTCGGATAAGAGCGTCAGGCCGTCCATGACCGGCATGTTGATGTCGAGCAGCATCAGCTCGATATCCGGCTCGGCCTTGAGCGCGGCCAGCGCCTCCTCGCCGTGACGGGCAAAGCGGAACTCGAATTCACCGTTGCGGATCTGGCGACGAAACCTCTGCCGAAGCAAAAGCTCAAAATCGGTCTCGTCGTCGACCGCGAGGATTTTCGGCATGCTCATTCGCTGATACTTAGTCAGGCTGGCTGCGCAAGCTGCTGTAGCTGCTGCTTCAAGCGGTCGAAATCGACCGGCTTGGTAACGAACCCGGCAGCGCCATACTGTTTGGCGAGACGCCGCCGTTCTTCGTCGCCATAGGCCGTCACCATGATGACCGGCAGCTCCGGTCGGCGCTGTTTCGTTTCGCGCAGCAGCGTCAGCCCGTCCATGCCGGGCATGTTGATGTCGGACAGGATCACGATCAACTGCGGCCGCACGCCATCTTCAAGTTTAGTCAGCGCTTCCTCGCCCGAGCCAGCGAAATGCAGCACATAAGCGCCCTCTCGCACCTCGCGGCGGAAGCGCTGGCGGAACAGTTCGCCGACATCGGGCTCGTCATCGACGATCAGGATGCTGACGCTCATGCAAGGTTCCCGGTGGCTGCAGGCCGGCGGCGGCGCGGCAGGCGTACGGTGAATTCGGTGAATTCTCCCTCGTCGCTCGCCACCTCGATCGTGCCGCCGTGCTGTTGCGTGATGATATCATAGCTGATCGACAGGCCGAGGCCGGTGCCCTCGCCGGTCGGCTTGGTCGTAAAGAACGGTTGGAACAGCTTGTCACGGATCGCCGCGGGGATGCCAGTGCCGTTGTCGTGCACCCGCACCTCGACGGCGTCGTCCAGCTCGCGCGTCGAGACGCGCAACATCGGCCGGTAGCCGTCCGTCGCCGCGCCGCTCTTTTTGTGGGCAGCATAAAAACCGTTGCCGAACAGGTTGAGAAAGACCCGCGTCACATCCTGCGGCACCAGTTCGATCGGCTTTAATGAAGGCTCGAGGTCGCGCTCCAGCGTGATGTTGAAGTTCTGATCCTGAGCGCGGGCGCCGTGATAGGCGAGGTTCAGGGCTTCGTCGATCAGCGAATTGAGATCGACTGATTGCCGCTCGCCGCTGCCGCCGCGCGAATGCAACAGCATCGATTTGACGATGCCGTCGGCGCGCGCGCCGTGCTCGGCTATCTTGGCGAGGTTGCCGGAGAGCATCTCGGCCGTCTCGTCGATCTCGGCGCGCGTGTCGACGTCGAGCGTCGCCCACGCCGCCTTCGCCATCTCCCGCAACTCGTCGAGCAACTCGACCGACAGCCCGGCGAAGTTGTTGACGAAATTAAGGGGATTTTTGATCTCGTGCGCGATGCCGGCGGTGAGCTGGCCCAACGCGGCCATCTTCTGCTGCACGACGAGCTGCTGCTGTGTTGCTCTGAGCTCGCCGAGGGTGGTCTCGGCGGCATCGCGCGCGGCACGTATTTCGGCCTCGGCGCGCCGGCGCTCGGCTTCCAGACGATCGCGCTCGATCAGGCTGTCGCGCAGCATGCCGAGGGTGCGCGTCATCGCGCCGATTTCGTGCGGTCCGGCCGGCGGCATGTCGGCGCCGAGGTCGCCGCGGGTGATCGCCGCCATCGCGCGGTTGAGCCGCTGCAATGGCCGCGTAATCGAGCGCACGACCGCCGCCGTCAGCAGCAACGCGGTCAAGAGCGCTGCGATGCCGCCGGCGACCGACAGATCGACGGTGTGGCGCGCTTTGCGGATCGTCTCGTCGCGCCTCGCCACCGCCTGCCGTTCGAGACGGTCGACGATGCTGTTGATCTCGTCATCGACCTTCATGACGTGGGCTTTTGCCTCGGCCATCAGCGCGTTGCCGCCGGCGCTGTCGTCGGCCGAATAGGCGTCCGCGGCGCGGTGTGTCAGCCGGCTCAGCGCATCGACCTCGCTGGCGACGGCGGCGACGCCGGCGGGATCGAGCGGCGCGATCGTCTTCAGGTCGGCATCGAGTTTCGATTTTGCGGCATCCGCGTTTTGTTGCGAACCTTCCAGTTGAGTTACCGCAAAATCGGTGACCCAATATTTCAAATCGGCGAAATGCCGGCTTGCCAGGTTGGCATTGCGGACGATCGAGACGAGCTGCGCCTCCACCGCCAAACTTTGTGAGTCGCGCGCTGCTTCGCTGCCCAGGAGGGCCAGTGACGCCGCGAGAAACGCCAGCAGCAGGGCGGCAATCGAGATCAGCCGGGCGCGGATCGACAAAGACGGCATCGCCAACGGCTTCTCGGGCGCGCCGCCTTCCCGCGGCGCTGAGCCGGATGCCGGTTCAGCGATGCCGGCGAGGGAAGTCAAGGGGGGAGCAGTCGCGCGACGCCGCCACGATGCGGTAAAATCCATCGGCTGTCCTCCTGCGTCGAATTATGCCCATCGCCGGCCGCTCGGCAACAGGTCTGCGGGCGTAGGCCGCAGGCATCGCTCCGGCGGCTGCCCAACCCGCTTACATGAGCCGGGCGATCAGCATCGCGGCCATGGCGCCGGCGGCCAGCACAATGGCCGCCCGCGCCGTGCCGGCCAGTCGCGGCGGCGGCACGCCGTTCGGCAACAGCTTGGTGCCGGCGATCATCGGCCACAGCAAATTCTGTCCCTTGAAGACGGCGTAAACGATGATTGCCAGCACATGCAGCGCGACCGCCGCCAGCACCGCATCCCACAGCAGCGCATGCGCGGTGTCGATCGCATTGGCGACGGGCGCCGGCGTGATCGCCGTGAATGGACCGAAATCGGCGACATCGTTGGCAACAAAAATCCCGGTCAGCGTCTCGCCGAGCAGCAACAGGAGCATCAGCAGCACCATCCAGCCGCCGGCGGGGTTGTGTCCCACCTGCGCGTCCGGCTCGCGGCGCAGCATGCGACGAAGATGGCGCCACGCCGCAGCCGGGGTCGCGACAAACCGCGCGAAGCGTGCCGTGTCGCTGCCGACAAAGCCCCACGCGAGCCGGAACAGTAGGAGCGCCAATAACACCTTGCCGAGCCGCTCGTGCCAGCCCATCCAGTTGAGCCGCCAGGTGGCGTATGCCCCCGCCACCAAGAGGACAATCAGCCAATGGAACAGGCGGGTCGGCAAATCCCACACCGGC
>JASIAN010000042.1 GCA_030042035.1 Alphaproteobacteria bacterium
TCGGCATTGCACGCAAGCTCGACCGCAACCGAGGTCAGCGCCAGCGGGTGGCACAGCGGGATCAGCTCGGCGGTGCGCTTGGCGGCCATGATGCCGGCGATGCGCGCCGTCGCCAAGACGTCACCCTTGGCAATATCGCCCGCCGCGATGCGCGCCAGCGTCTCGGGCTGCATGACGACGCGGGCGCCGGCGACGGCAATGCGATCGGTCTCGGCCTTCTCCGACACATCGACCATGCGGGCGCGGCCCTCGACGTCGGTGTGCGAGAGATCGGGATGGCGCAACAGGCGCCGGGTCGCGGCCGCGACATCGCCGGCCCGCATCAGCGCTTCGCCGACCAGAAAGCAGCGCGCGCCGGCCGCTGCGAGCCGGTCGAGATCGCCGGGATCGGAGATGCCGCTCTCGCCGACGATCAGCCGGCCCGCCGGGACCAGCGGCGCCAGCTCTTCCGTCGTCTGAAGATCGACCTTTAAGGTCTTGAGATCGCGATTGTTGATGCCGATCAATTTGACGTCGAGCCGCAGCGCGCGGTCGAGTTCGCCGCGGTCATGCACCTCGACCAGCACATCCACTCCGAACTCGCGCGCCGCGGCGGCGAGATCGCGCGCCAGCGCGTCGTCAAGCGCGGCGATGATCAACAGGATGCAATCGGCGCCGAGCGCCCGGCTCTCGACAACCTGGTAGGGGTCGACAATGAAATCCTTGCGCAGCACCGGCAGCGTAGAGGCATCGCGGGCGACCCTCAGATCGTCGTCGCTGCCCTGGAAATACGGCGCGTCGGTCAGCACCGACAGGCACGTCGCGCCGCCCGCCTCGTAAGCGCGCGCCAGCGCCGCCGGAGCGAAATCGGCGCGGATCAGCCCGCGGCTTGGGCTTGCCTTCTTGATCTCGGTGATGAGGCCGTATCCACCGAGCATCACGGCGCGTTCGAGCGCCGCCGCGAACGGCCGTACTGCCGGGGCTTCGGCCGCCGCCGCGCGCAGTCTACTCTCCGGCACGGCCGCCTTGCGCGCCGCGACATGCTCGCGCTTCCGGGCGCAGATTTCTGCTAGCACGTCAGCCATTGCCGCCGCCGCTGTTGGTCATCGCGACAAAACGGTCGAGCACGTCGCGCGCCGCGCCGCTGTCGATTGCCGTCGCCGCCAGATCGACACCGTGCCGCAGCTCCTCGGCCTGGCCGGCGATGACCAGCGCGGCGGCGCTGTTCAGCAGCACGATGTCGCGCAGCGGCCCCTGGGCGCCGGCGAGCAGATCGCGCAGCAGCGCTGCGTTGTGCGCCGGCTCGCCGCCCTTCAGATCGTCGAGGCGGGCCGGCCGCAGCCCGGCGTCTTCAGGCGCGACCTCGAATTCAGTCACTCGCCCGTCGCGCCACTCCGCAACTTTCGTCGTGCCGGCGGTCGTCATCTCGTCGATGCCGGCGCCGTGCACAACCCAGGCGCGCTCGGCGCCGAGCCGGCCCAGCACCTCGGCCATCGGCCGCACCCACTCCGGCGCAAATACGCCGACCAGCTGGCGTCGCGTGCCGGCCGGGTTGGACAGCGGCCCCAAGAGGTTGAAGATCGTCCGCGTGCCCAATTCGACGCGGGTCGGCCCGACATGGCGGGTCGCGCTGTGATGGCGCGGCGCCATCAGAAAGCAGAAGCCCACCTCCCACAGCGCGCGGCGCACCAGCGCCATATCGCAGTCGATGTTGACGCCGAGCGCGGCGAGCACATCGGCCGCGCCGGATATGGACGAGAGCGCGCGGTTGCCGTGCTTGGCGACCGGCACGCCGCAGCCGGCGACGACAAGCGCCGAGGCGGTCGAGATGTTGAACGTGCCGGACGCATCGCCGCCGGTGCCGACCGTGTCGATCGTGCCGGGCGGCGCGTCGATCATCAGCGCGTTGCGCCGCATGATGCGCGCCGCGCCGACGATCTCCTCGACCGTCTCGCCGCGCACCCGCAATGCCATCAAGAGCGCGCCGATCTGCGACGGCGTCGCCCGTCCGCTCATAATGATGTCGAACGCCGCCTCGGCCGCATCCTCGCTGAGGCTGCGCCCCGCCGCCACCAGCGCCAACAGCGGCTTCAAATCGCCGGCCGCAGGATCGCTCATCGCCCGATGCTCCTCATCCCGCCCCTATATATCAGCCTGCGCCGCGCGACGGAAACTTGGCTGCCCGCAGCAAGGGTCGTAGAGTGGGTTGAGCGCAGCGAAACCCACGTCGCCCGGAGAGGATGGGTTTCGCGTTGCTCAACCCATCCTACTTTGCTAAACTGCCCGGCGTGAGAATGGTTTTGCATCAGACCGCGTGGTGGTGGCCCGTGTAACCCGGGCGGCCACCCATATGTTTGTCAACAGGCCGCCGCGGAGCACCGGGCGGCCTTCGCATTTGAATGCGGCAGGTGCCTGGGACCTCCGAAGCGGCACAACCCGGAGGGTCCCGTGCAGCGCAAGAGCTATGAGACCAGCGGCGGCATCCGCGTGCGGCGCGAGATCGCCCCGCAGCCCTATAGTCCGGCCGATACGGCGCTGGCCGAGCGACTCGACGAGCGGCGCGGTGTCTTGTTTTCGTCGAGCTTCGAGTTTCCCGGCCGCTATACGCGGTGGGACATGGGGTTTGTCGATCCGCCGCTGGCGCTGACGGCACGCGGCCGTGCTTTTGCCGTCGCGGCGCTGAACGCGCGCGGCCGCGTGCTGCTCGCGCCAATCGCGGAGGCGCTTGCCGGCCTTTCGGCGGCGGAGATCACGCGCATCGACGACGACCGCATCGAGGGTGCGGTGCGTCCCAGCGACACTCGCTTTCCTGAAGAGCAGCGCAGCCGCCAGCCGAGCGTCTTTTCCGTGCTGCGCGCGCTGGGACAGCTGTTCGCCAGTCCGGCGGACGAGCATCTCGGCCTCTATGGCGCGTTCGGCTACGATCTCGTCTTCCAGTTCGAGCCGATGGCGCTGCGCCTGCCGCGCCCCGCCGACCAGCGCGACCTTGTGCTGTATCTGCCGGACGAAATCCTCATCGTCGATCATATGCGCCAGCAGGCGGCGCTCTGCCGCTACGATTTCGACTATGCCGGCCGCTCCACTGCCGGTCTGCCGCGCGCGACCCTCGCGGCGCCCTACCGCCGTGATGCCGCCGCCGCGGCGCCGTCCGACAGCGACCACGCGCCCGGCGAATACCCCGCGCTCGTGCGCACCGCCAAGCAGAGCTTTGTGCGCGGCGACCTGTTCGAGGTCGTGCCCGGGCAATTGTTCGCCGCGCCGTGCCCGGACAGCCCGAGCACCGTGTTTCACCGGCTGCGCCGCGCCAACCCGGCGCCCTACGGCGCCCTCATCAACCTTGGCGATGGCGAATTCCTCGTCGCCGCTTCGCCCGAGATGTTCGTGCGCGTCGAAGGACGGCGCATCGAGACCTGCCCGATCAGCGGCACGATCGCGCGCGGCCGCGACCCCTTGGAAGACGCCGAGCGCATTCGCGACCTGCTCAATTCAAAAAAGGACGAGAGCGAACTGACGATGTGCACCGATGTCGATCGCAACGACAAGTCACGGGTGTGCGTCGCCGGCAGTGTCCGGGTCATCGGCCGGCGGCAGATCGAGATGTATTCGCGCCTCATTCATACAGTCGATCACGTCGAGGGCGAGTTGCGGCCGGAATTCGATGCGCTCGACGGCTTTCTGTCGCATGCCTGGGCCGTCACGGTGACCGGGGCGCCGAAACTGTGGGCGATCCGCTTTATCGAGGCGCACGAGCGCTCGTCGCGTCGCTGGTATGGCGGCGCGATCGGCCGGCTGACCTTCGACGGCAACATGAACACCGGCCTCACGCTGCGCACGATCCGCCTGCAGGACGGCATCGGCGAGGTGCGGGCCGGCGCGACGCTGCTCTATGACAGCGATCCCGACGCCGAGGACGCCGAATGCCGCCTCAAGGCGGCGGCGCTGTTCGCCGCGATCCGCGGCGACGCGGCGCGGCCGGCCGCGGCGCGGGCCGCATC
>JASIAN010000321.1 GCA_030042035.1 Alphaproteobacteria bacterium
GGCAGACCGCCGGTGATGTCGCGCGTCTTGGAACTCTCGCGCGGGATGCGGGCGAGGACGTCGCCGGCCTTCACCTGGGCGCCGTTGTCGATCGACAGGATCGCATCGACCGGCAGGAAGTAGCGCGCCTCGAGCCCGTTCGCGAGCGTCAAGACCTCACCCCGCTCGTCGCGCAGCGTGATGCGCGGCCGCAGGTCGCCGCCGCGCGGCTGCTGCTTCCAATCGACGACGACCTTTGACGAGATGCCGGTCGCCTCGTCGACCACCTCGCGCATCGAAACACCCTCGATCAGATCGACATAATGCGCGACGCCGTCCGTCTCGGTGATGATCGGCACCGTATAGGGGTCCCATTCGGCGAGCCGGTCGCCGCGATGCACCTCTTTGCCATCGTCCGCCAACAGGCGGGCGCCGTAGGGTACGCGGTGTCGCGCCTTTTCGCGGCCGGCCTCATCGACCAGCACGATCTCGCAGTTGCGTCCCATGACGACCGGCAGGCCGGCCGAATTCATGACAACGGTGCGGTTCTTGACCTCGATCCTGCCGTCGAATGCCGCCTCGATCGAGGACTGCTCGGCGCCGCGCTGCGCCGCGCCGCCGATGTGGAATGTGCGCATCGTCAACTGCGTGCCGGGTTCGCCAATCGACTGCGCCGCCATGACGCCGACCGCCTCGCCGACATTGACGAGGGTGCCGCGCGCCAGATCGCGGCCGTAGCACTTGACGCAGACGCCGGTATGCGCCTCGCAAGTCAGCACCGAGCGGATCGACACCGCATCGATGCCGGCCCGTTCGATCGCATCGACCGCGTCCTCGTCGATGAGCGCCCCGGCCGGCAGCACGACCTCGCCGGACAGCGGATCGCGCACATCGACTGCGGCGCAGCGTCCGAGGATGCGGTCGGCGAGCGAGGCGATGATCTCGCCGCCCTCGACGACGGCGCGGGTCAACAGGCCGCGGGTCGTGCCGCAATCCTCTTCCGACACGATCGCATCCTGCGCGACGTCGACGAGGCGGCGCGTCAGATAGCCGGAATTGGCGGTCTTTAGCGCCGTGTCGGCAAGACCCTTGCGGGCGCCGTGCGTCGAATTGAAGTATTCGAGGACGGTCAGCCCTTCTTTGAAGTTGGAGATGATCGGGGTGGCGATGATCTCGCCCGACGGCTTGGTCATCAGCCCGCGCATGCCTGCCAACTGCTTGATCTGCGCCGCCGAGCCGCGGGCGCCGGAATCCGACATCATCCACACCGAGTTGATCGGTTCGCCCGGCCGCTCGGCGCGGATCACCTTCAGCATCTCCTCGGCGACTTTTTCCGAGCAGGCGGTCCAGGCGTCGACCTCCTTGTTGTACTTCTCGCGCTGGGTGATGAGCCCATCCTGATACTGCTGTTCGTATTCCTTGACCTGCTCTGAGACGCGCTGCACCAGCTCGTGCTTCGACGCGGGGATGATCAGGTCGTCCTTGCCGAACGAGATGCCGGCCTTGCACGCCTGCTGGAAGCCCAGCGCCATGAGCCGGTCGCAGAAGATGACGGTCTCCTTCTGGCCGCAGAAGCGATAGACGTGGTCGATCAGCTCGCTGATCTGCTTCTTGCCGAGGAGCTGGTTGATCAGCTCGAACGGCACCGCCCTGTGGCGCGGCAGGATTTCGCTCAATAGCATGCGGCCGGGCGTCGTCTCGACGCGGCGCACGACCGGCTCGTCGTCATTATCGACGCCGTTGAAGCGCGCCTTGATCTTTGTGTGCAGCGTCACGGCCTTTGAGGCGAGCGCCTGCTCGATCTCGCCGACATTCGTGAACGCCATGCCCTCGCCCGGTTCGCCCGAGCGCTCGGTCGTGATGTGGTAAAGGCCCAAGACGATGTCCTGCGACGGCACGATGATCGGCTTGCCGTTGGCGGGCGACAGGATGTTGTTGGTCGACATCATCAGAACGCGCGCTTCGAGCTGCGCTTCCAGCGACAGCGGCACGTGCACCGCCATCTGGTCGCCGTCGAAATCGGCGTTGAAGGCGGTGCAGACCAAGGGATGCAGCTGGATCGCCTTGCCCTCGATCAGCACCGGCTCGAACGCCTGGATGCCGAGGCGGTGCAGCGTCGGCGCGCGGTTCAAGAGCACCGGGTGCTCGCGGATCACCTCTTCGAGGATGTCCCACACCTCCGGCCGTTCCTTTTCGACCATGCGCTTGGCGGCCTTGATCGTGCTCGCCATGCCGTAGAGTTCGAGCTTCGAGTAGATGAACGGCTTGAACAGCTCCAAGGCCATCTTTTTCGGCAGGCCGCACTGGTGCAGTTTCAGCTCGGGGCCGACGACGATGACCGACCGTCCCGAATAATCGACGCGCTTGCCCAACAGGTTCTGGCGGAAGCGGCCCTGCTTGCCCTTCAGCATGTCGGAGAGCGACTTTAGCGGCCGCTTGTTGGCGCCGGTGATGACGCGGCCGCGGCGGCCGTTATCGAACAGCGCATCGACCGCCTCCTGCAGCATGCGCTTCTCATTGCGCACGATGATGTCGGGCGCGCGCAATTCGATGAGCCGCTTCAGCCGGTTGTTGCGGTTGATGACGCGCCGGTAGAGGTCGTTCAAATCGGAGGTCGCAAAGCGGCCGCCGTCGAGCGGCACCAGCGGGCGCAGCTCGGGCGGGATGACCGGCACGACTTCGAGGATCATCCATTCCGGCCGGCTGTTCGATTCGACGAACGCCTCGACGAGCTTCAGCCGCTTGACGAGCTTTTTGCGGCGCGCCTCCGAGCTCGTCTCGCGCAGTTCCTCGCGCAGCCTCGTTTTTTCCTCGGCGAGATCGATCGCCGACAACATCGTGCGCAGCGCTTCGGCGCCGATCGAGGCGGTGAACTGATCCTCGCCGTATTCGTCCTGATATTTGAAATATTCCTCTTCGCCAAGCAGCTGATGCAGTTTGAGCGGGGTCAAGCCGGGCTCGATGACGACAAAGTTCTCGAAATAGAGGATGCGCTCGAGATCTTTGAGCGTCATGTCGAGCAACAGGCCGATACGGCTCGGCAAAGATTTCAGAAACCAGATATGCGCTACCGGCGAGGCCAGCTCGATATGGCCCATGCGGTCGCGCCGCACCTTCGACAGGGTGACCTCGACGCCGCATTTCTCGCAGATGATGCCGCGATACTTCATCCGCTTGTACTTGCCGCACAGGCACTCATAGTCCTTGATCGGCCCGAAAATCCGGGCGCAGAACAGGCCGTCCCGTTCCGGCTTGAACGTCCGATAGTTGATCGTCTCAGGCTTTTTGATCTCGCCATACGACCAGGAACGAATGCGCTCCGGGCTGGCGATCGAGATCTTGATCTGGTCGAAGCTCTGCGGCCCCGAGACCTGCCCGAAGATGTTCATCAATTCATTGTTCATCGAGGACCCCTCTCCAGTGGGTCGTCGTGCCCGCGGCAGCGGGCATCCAGAAGACCGGTGTCGCACCTGCGGCCCTTGGACCCCCGCCGGCGCGGGGGCGACTAAAATGACAAGCAATCTTGCGGCGGAGCATCAATAGCTGCGCTGCTCCAGTTCGACATTGAGCCCGAGGGAGCGCAGCTCCTTGACGAGGACATTGAACGATTCGGGCACGCCCGCCTCGAAATTGTCGTCGCCGCGGACGATCGCCTCGTAGACCTTGGTGCGGCCGGAGACGTCGTCTGACTTCACCGTCAGCATCTCCTGCAACGTATAGGCCGCGCCATAGGCTTCCAAGGCCCACACCTCCATCTCGCCGAACCGCTGGCCGCCGAACTGCGCCTTGCCGCCCAAAGGTTGCTGCGTGACGAGGCTGTACGGCCCGATCGAGCGGGCGTGAATCTTGTCGTCCACCAGGTGATGCAGTTTCAGCATGTAGATGTAGCCGACCGTGACCTTGCGGTCGAACGGCTCGCCGGTGCGGCCGTCGATCAGCGTGACCTGACCGGAGGAGGCAAGTCCGGCGCGGTTCAGCATGCCGACGATATCGTCTTCGCGGGCGCCGTCGAACACCGGGCTCGCCATCGGCACGCCATCCGTCAGTTCGCGGGCAAGCTCGACCAGTTGGGCGTCGGGCAACGCCTCGACCTCGCTGCGCCCGTCACCGTCGTAAATCTCGCCCAACAGATGGCGCAGATCACCGCTGGCGCCGGCGTCGCGCCGCACCCGGTCGAGCACCTCGCCGATCCGCAGCCCGAGCCCGTGCGACGCCCAACCGAGGTGGGTTTCGAGAATCTGGCCGACATTCATGCGGCTCGGCACGCCCAACGGGTTCAGCACGAGATCAACGGGCGTGCCGTCTTCGAGATACGGCATGTCCTCGATCGGCATGATGCGCGAGATGACGCCCTTGTTGCCGTGCCGGCCGGCCATCTTGTCGCCCGGCTGCAGCTTGCGCTTCACGGCGACGAACACCTTGACCATCTTCATGACGCCGGGCGGCAGTTCGTCGCCGCGCTGCAATTTCTCGACGCGGCTCTCGAAGCGCGACTGCAGTTCGCCGACGGCATCGTCCATCTGCTTTTTGAGCGCCTCGATATCGCCCATGCGCGTGTCATCGAGCACCGTGATCTGCCGCCATTGCCCGGGCGTGTACTCGGCAAGGAGTTCCTCGGTGACGGCGCTGCCCGATTTCATGCCCTTCGGACCACCGACCGTCGTTTGGCCCAGCAGCAGTTCCTTGAGCCGCGCATTGAAGCTGCGCTCGAGGATCGCGCGTTCGTCGTCGCGGTCCTTCTGCAGCCGCTCGATCTCGGCGCGCTCGATCGCCAGCGCGCGCTCGTCCTTGTCGACGCCGCGGCGCGAAAACACCCGCACCTCAACGATCGTTCCGGACACGCCCGGCGGCAGCCGTAGCGAGGTGTCGCGCACGTCAGACGCCTTCTCGCCGAAGATCGCGCGCAAGAGCTTTTCTTCCGGCGTCATCGGCGATTCGCCCTTCGGCGTCACCTTGCCGACCAGGATGTCGCCCGGCTTTACTTCGGCGCCGATATAGACAATGCCGGCCTCGTCGAGGTTTTTCAGCGCCTCCTCGCCGACATTCGGGATGTCGCGGGTGATCTCCTCCTGGCCGAGCTTGGTGTCGCGCGCCGAGGCCTCGAACTCCTCGATATGGATCGAGGTGAACACGTCGTCCGAGACGATGCGCTCGGA
>JASIAN010000043.1 GCA_030042035.1 Alphaproteobacteria bacterium
GGGTCGGTCGTCGCGACGATCGAGCCCAACAGCAGGCACACCGGCAGCGGCATGCGCGCGAATGGCCACAGCGCCAGCCCGATCACCGCCATCGTGAACACCGTGACGATGACCGCTAACACCAGGATCGCCGCCGCATCCTCGACCGTGCGGCGGACGTCGGTGACGATGCCCGCCTCGAACACGAGAAGCGGCAGAAAAACGTAGAGCAGCATCGTCGCGCTGACCGGCAGGCCCGCGAACAGTGCGGCGGCGCGGTCGATCCAGTGCGCCAACCCCAGCGACCGCGACACGGTCGGCGCCAGGCCGATCGCAACGCCGATCCCCGCCAGCAGCACCGAGGACGGCAGCCGCAGCCGCGCCGCCAGCGGCTGGCAAAGGCCGACAATCGCCAACAGCCCGGCAATGACAAGCAGCACAAGAGCGGTATCAAGCATCGCGTCGCGCGGGCCAGGGACGGGACAACGACGGCCGCCGCATCAATCCGGCCGCCGACCGCCGCCATCTTATCTGGAGGGCCTCATCCGAGCCAGAATAAGCGGGCACCGCGGCCGCAAGGGCGCGCTCTATTGGGTCGGATATGGCGCTTTTTGCCCTTTTTATTTCAGCCTTTCGGTTGCGATGTGAACATCTCAGGCGAGCCCGGAACAATGTTCGGTTCCGCGGCGGTTGCGGGAATTTGTGAGATTGGCGACGACCGACGGCGAATGCCGGCCGCCGCCGGCCGCTCATTGCGGCCGGTTCGCGGCCTGCGTCGCGTCCGCCGGCGGTGCACCGCGCTCAACCAGCTGCATCAGCCCGCTTGCCGCCGCGACCGCGACATTGTAGGCGACGGCGCCCCACGGACCGGCAAGCTGACCCGTTGGGACATCGTTCTGCTGCGCCACTGTGCCGATCTCGGTGCCGTCGCGGCGACGTACATGCCAGATGATCCGGACGTGCTGCGTGCCGGGCACGGAAGGCGAGACGGTCACGTCAACCGAAATGCGCAGATCGGCCTTGCCGCCGGGAGCGACGATCGCGAGGTTTTGCCGCTGCAGCACGGCCGCAATGGCCGTTTGCAGCGAGGTCGCACCATCGCCGGGCGCGCCGGCGACCTGGTCGATCGCGATGCGGGTGCGACGGGCCGCCGGTGCAGGCGCGGGCGCGACCGGCTGGTTGCCGACGAGCAGCGGCACGAGCCTATCGGCGCTGAGGCTTGCCAGCCGCGCGATCGGCGCGTCCGCGGCGGCGCGTCCGCCGCCCGCTGCAGCGACGATCTCGGCGCTGCGCTTACCGACGATTTTTCCGTGGGCGTCATAGAGCCGCCATAAGGCCAGCAAGGTCACCCTGCCGTCGCGCGGGCGCGATTGGACGAGCCGGCCGTAAAGTTGATAGCTGTTGAGACTGGCTGTTTTGTCGCTGGCCGGGATGTCGCGCTTCAAGAAAGCCTTGGCCATCGCGTCGGCAAGCTGTTTGCCCACGGCGGCGGCCGGCGGGCCGACCAGCGGCGCGATCGACACGCCGGCCGTGTCGCGCAGCGCCAACAGCACGGCCGGCGGCTTGTCGTCGGCAAACGGATGCGGCAGCGGCTGGCACGACGCAGCGGCGAGCGTGAGCGACAGCGCGAGCCGACCGCAACGCCGCACTGCGGCGGCCTCGCTCATGACATCAACGCGCAGGTCGCCAGCAGGCCGAGGAGGCAGACCAGGCCGAACAGGATCAGGTAAGGCATCGCTTGATTATGCCGCCAGCGTGATCGCCGCAAGAAGCCGGCCGTAATCGCCTTCGCCGCGGCGACAGGCGCGGCGATAGCTGAAAAACAGCCCCTCCTCGGCCGCGGTGTCGTGCTCGGTCCGCTCCACGACGGCCAACCCCAGACGCGCTAGGCGATGGGCGAGATAGCCCGGCAGGTCGAAGAGAAAATGCCGCGGGCGCAGGGCCGGCCGAAAAAACCCGCCGCTCCGCGCATCGCCGGCCGCGAAGGCGGCGGCAAACTCGGCTCCGACCTCATAGGATTGCTGCGCGATGCACGGTCCGATACCGGCGCGGATGCGCTCGACTTGGGCGCCCTGCGCCACCATCGCCGCAATCGTCGCCTCGACGATTCCGGCCAGCGCACCGCGCCAGCCGGCATGCGCCGCGCCGACAACGCGCGCCGCCCGATCGACCAGCAGCACCGGTGCGCAATCGGCCGCCAGCACGCCCAGCGCAATTCCCGGCACGCGCGTCACCATGCCGTCGGCACGCGGGTTGTCGTCGCGCCGCCATGGCCGCTCGACCGTAACGACCGTCGTGCCGTGCACCTGATGGCAGCTGACGAGGCGTTCGGGTGCGAGGCCGAGCCGCGCCGCCGCGATTGCGCGGTTCTCGGCGACCGCGCCGGGCTCGTCGTTCGAGCCGAAGCCGCAGTTGAGCGAGGCATAAATGCCGCCGCTCACGCCCCCCTCGCGGGTAAAAAAGGCGTGGCGAACGGCAGGATCGGAACCGAGCGCTTCGAGCGTGATCATGATCGCCCGGTCATGCGAAGCCGGCCGGCGCCGGCATACCCGGCGAGGTCAGCGCCAGGACCTGGAACAGGGTGCCCATCTGTTCGGGCGCGATCAGGCGGTGAAGCCCCGTCTGCAACGCATCGCGCTGCGCCGGCGTCGCGTCGGCCGCCAGCATGGCGCAGCGCTGCTCGGCGCCGAGGGACAACAGAAATTGCCGTTGCGCTACCGGCCCATGCACGATCGCACCGGCGGCGCACGCCGCCGCCGCGAATGTTGCGAAATCGACATGCGCGCTGAGATCGCATTCACCGGGATCATCGAACACCGAGGCCGGCGCATGCCGCCGCACCGCGGCCAGCGTCGCGCCCCGCCGGCGCCCGCGATAGCCGTAATCGACGAAGAGCGCGAGCCCTGGGGTGCGCGCAAATCGGACCCCGAGCGCGGCTGCCAGCGCCGCCGCCGCCGGGCAGACTTCGACGATGCTGCCGAGCGGTTCGCCGCGCAACCGCTCGGGCACGAGTAGCGTCGCGGCCGGGCTTTCCGGCCCATCCGCAAAGACCAGCCGGCCGCCCGCATCGAGCCCGACCAGCCGCTCGGCCCAGTCGGCGTGGCCGCGGACCAACTGGCGGATCGGCAAGGCATCGAGAAACTCGTTGGCGACAAGCAGCAGCGGCCCCGCCGGCAGGTCGTCGACGCCGGCGACGAATTGCGGCCGTGCCTCGGCAAGCCGGCGCCGCTGCGCCTCACGCAGGCGGGGGCTCGTCTCGACGAGATGGAGCTCAAGCGCGCCGCGGAAACCCGGCACGGTCGCGGCGGCGCGCAGCAGATCGGCCATCAGCGTGCCGCGGCCGGGTCCGAACTCGGCGAGGATGACCGGCCGGGGCTGCCCCGCGCGCTGCCACCAGTCGGCCAGGCACAGCCCGATCAGCTCGCCGAAAATCTGGCTGATCTCCGGCGCCGTGATGAAGTCGCCTGTCCGCCCGATCGGGTCTCGCTGCGCGTAATAACCGCAATCCGAATCGTGCAGCGCCAGCGTCATGAACATGGCAACTGACAACGGTCCGTCGCGTCGGATGCGGGCGGCGATTTTCGCGGCAAGGCCGGTGCGCGCCGTCACGTCGTTTTTGCCTTTGCTTCTGCCGTCCGCGCGCGCACCGCCCACCACATCATCGCGATCCCGGCAACCAGCACCGGCAGCGACAAGATCTGGCCCTCTGTCGTACACAACACAGAGCACGTGAAATAGCCGCGCTGCGGATCGGGCTGGCGAAAGAATTCGCCGATGATTCGCGCGACTGCGTAACCGGCGAGCAAGATGCCGGTGACCAGGCCAGGCCGCCGCCGCAAGCCGCGCCGCTCGGCGACGAGCAGCACCAGAAACACACAGATGCCCTCGAGCAAGGCTTCGAAAATCTCGCTCGGCCAGCGCGGGATCCGCAAGGGGTCGGTGGGGTAGATCAGTGCGACGCCGCGGGCCCACAGCGGCGCCGGCCGGCCGTAGAGCTCGGCGTTGATGAAATTGGCGATACGGCCGAAAAACAGCCCGATCGGGATCGCCTCGCTGATGATGTCGGCAAGCGCGAAGAGACCCATACGGCGCTTTCGCGCGAACAACCACAGCGCAAGCGCAACGCCGAGCGCGCCGCCGTGAAACGACATGCCGCCGTGCCAGATCTCCAGCATCTGGAGCGGTTCCCGAAGGTAAAACCGCAGATTATAGAACAGAATGTAGCCGATGCGGCCGCCGAGCACGACGCCAAGCGTCGCCCATACGAGGAAATCGTCGATGTCGCCGTGCCGCACCAAAACGGGCGGGCGCGCCGCCACATAGAGGCAATAGCGCCAGCCGATCAGCAAGCCGGCGATGTAGGCGAGCGCGTACCACCGAATCGCGAACGGACCGAAGGCGATCGCCACCGGGCTGATTGCGGGAAACGGGATGACGAAGAGCGGCATCGGCGCCGATCGTTGTTATCGCGAAGACCGCGAGCGGGAAGCGGCTCGCTTGCGGCCTTATAGGCGGCAGCCCGCCTAACGCCAAGCGCCGGCCGCTGGGGGATACCGCCAGACGCGGAGAAATTTCTGCGGCGCGCCCCGACTCGACTCCCCTGCCCGCCCCTGTCGGCGGTATGATCCGCGCGTCGGCGCGGTCGGCGCTGCGCCGGACGGGGTTGGGGGAGAACCAAGACACCGTGGCCTTTCCGCCGGGGTTCCTTGACGATCTGCGGAGCCGTTTATCGCTGTCCGATCTGGTCGGCCGCCGCGTCCGGCTCGTCCGCCGCGGGCGCGAATACAGCGGCCTCTGCCCGTTCCACAACGAGAAGACACCATCGTTTTACGTCGTCGAGGACAAGGGATTCTTTCACTGCTTCGGCTGCGGCG
>JASIAN010000322.1 GCA_030042035.1 Alphaproteobacteria bacterium
CAGCCGCCGGCGACCGTGCCGAACAGCGCCAGATATGGCGCCGAACCGGCCGCCGCTTGCGCCGGGTCGGCCGCGACAAGCTGCGCCGTCGCCTGCTCCAACGCATCGAGGCCGGCGGCGAGCGGCCCGGACGCGCCCACCCAGTCCGCGTTGCCGGGGAACTCGCCAAGGCTCGCGCGCATGTCGGCGAACAAATCGCGGGCGGCCGCACCCCCGTCGCGACCGAGCTTCCTGCCGACAAGATCGTTGGCCTGGATGCCGTTGGTGCCCTCATAGATCGGCGCGATGCGCGCGTCGCGGTAATGCTGTGCGGCGCCCGTTTCCTCGATATAGCCCATGCCGCCGTGCACCTGCACACCGAGCGAGGCGACCTCGACGCCGAGATCGGTGCACCAGGCCTTGACGACCGGGATCAACAGGTCGGCCCGGCGCTGGGCGCGGAACTGTGCCTGGCCGGTCTCGCGCCGGCTCATATCGACCGCGGCGGCGGCGAAATAGGTCAAGGCGCGCATCGCCTCGGTGGCCGCGCGCATGTGCAGGAGCATGCGGCGCACGTCGGGATGGTGCACGATCGCCACGGCGCCCTTGTCGCGCGGTATCCCGACCGGCTGGCCCTGCACGCGGGCCAGCGCATAGTCGCGCGCCTGCTGATAGGCGCGCTCGGCGATCGCGACGCCCTGCACGCCGACCAGGAGGCGCTCGCTGTTCATCATTGTGAACATCGCTTCGAGGCCGCGATTTTCCTCGCCGATCCGCCAGCCGATCGCGCCCTCGCCCTCGCCATATGACATGACGCAGGTGGGCGAGGCATGAATGCCGAGCTTTTCTTCGAGCCTGAGCGGCCGCAGATCGTTGCGCTCGCCCGGCCCGCCGTCGCCGTCGGGGAGGAATTTCGGCACGACGAAAAGCGAGATGCCGCGGCTGCCGGGCGGCGCGTCGGGCGTGCGCGCCAAGACCATGTGCACGATGTTGTCGGCGAGGTCGTGGTCGCCGTAGGTGATGAAGATTTTCTGGCCGGTGATGCGGTAATGCCGGCCCCAGCGCTCGCTTGTCGCCGGCACCGCGCGGGTGCGCAAGGCGCCGAGATCGGAGCCGGCCTGCGGCTCGGTCAGGTTCATCGTGCCGGTCCATTCGCCCGACACCATCTTTGCCAAATACAGCGCCTTCTGCGCGGGCGAGCCGTGCGCCTGCAACAGTTCGATCGCGCCAAACGTGAGGAGCGGGCACAAGGCCCAGCTCATGCACGCCGAATTCCACATCTCGACGACTGCCGCGGCGAGCGACAGCGGCAGACCCTGGCCGCCATATTCGGGATCGCTGTGGAGGCCCGCCCAGCCCGCCTCGGCATAAGCGCGGTAGGCCTCGCGGAAGCCGGGCGGCGTGTGCACGACGCCGTTTTCGAGAACGCTGCCGACGCGGTCGGCCGGCTGGTTCAACGGGTCGAGCGCACCAGCGGCGAATTTCGCTGCTTCATCGAGGATCGCGTCGGCAAGGTCGGGTTCGACGAGCCCGTCGAGCGGCGCCACCGCCTCGATCGCGAGGCGCATGTCGTCAAGCGGCGCGGCATAGGGCATGAGGGCTTCCCTTTCACCTGTCATTGCGAGCGGGGCGAAGCAATCCCGTTGCCTTCAATTCAGACGGGTCGGGATTGCTTTGTCGCTGCGCTCCTCGCAATGACGCGAACGCTGATAGTTCAAGCTGCTTCGGCGATGATTACGCTCGGGGCACCGCCTAACGGCCGGCGTTCGAGCTTGCGCCAGCCGGTTTGTGCGAGCCACGCGTCGGCCGCCTCCTCGCCATAGGCTTGGCCCTCGCCCGACATGACCAGATATTCGCCCGACATCATCGGTGCGATGGCCGGCTGCGTGTGCGTCGGGTCCATCCATAGATCGGCGAGCAGCAGCCGCGCGCCATTCGCAACATGCGAGCGCATGTTTCTCAGCAGTTCGAGGTTGTGCGCGGCCGACAGCACGTGAACCGTGTTCGCGACGATCAACACATCGTGGCCGTCGGGCAGCGGGTCCTTGAAGAAATCGCCTTCGACGACGGTCACGCGTGCGCCCTCCGGAACCTGCGCGAGGCGCCGGCGGGCGACCGCGCAGGCGCCGGGCAACTCGAACAAGGTCGCCTGCAGCCCCGGGCAGCGTCGCAGGATCGGGATCAGGAACGAGCCGGTGCCGCCGCCAACATCGAGCACTCTGCGGTGCTGCGCAAAGTCGTAATTGGCAGCAAGCGCCACCGCGGTCCCGGCCGTGATCACCTCGACCCCGGCCGAGAAAATCTGCTGCTGCTCGGCCGTGAAACTGTCGAATTGCCGCCGGCCCTCGCCGCCGCGGACTGCGCTTTCGAGGCCAGCCCACAGCCCATAACTGATGTGATCAAAAAACCGCAGCATCGGCCGCAGATCGATGCCCGGCGCCCCCGCGAGAAACGCCGCGGCGGCGGCGCTGTTGCAATACCGCTCGCCATCGCGTTCGATCAGGCCGAGGCTTGCCATCGCGTCGGCGCTGATGCCGAGCGTGCGGCGCGGCACGCCGCAGCGCGCCGCCAATTCGTCAAGTGTCGCCGGGCCTTCGGCGAGCTTTTCAAACAGCCCGATTGCGCTGGCAGCGAAAAGGTGCTTCGCCGGCATGAACCCGGTTGCCAGCCGCATGATCGGATCCGGCGAAACATCGGCCATTTTTGCCTCCCTGTTGGTATAGCTGTCGGTTCGGCTGCCGACGCGGTGCAGCAAGCACCGCCGCCAGAGGCGTGTCAACAGGCGCGCGAGCGGCTATAATCGCGCCACCCATCCTGCTCGGAGGAACCCATGTCAGGCAACGGCCAGCGCTACAATGTCGGCGGCATCCTGTTGGAGCGCCCGTTCAAGATCCGCCGCCTCGGGCATTTCGGCTTCAACATAGAGAAGCTCGAAGAAGCTCGCCATTTCTATGGCGACCTGCTCGGTTTCACGGTCTCCGACAAGGCCGATTTCTCGCGCGCCCCGTGGTTCCCGAAAGACCTCGCGGGCGAAGCGCAGGGCTATTTCATGCGCTACGGCACCGACCACCACGCGATGGTGCTGTTTTCGAAAAAGATCATGGACCAGCGCGCCGACCGCAAATTTGTCCCCGGCATCACGATCAACCAGATCACCTGGCAATGCGGCTCGCTGCGTGAGATCGGCGACGCCCACACCTATTTCCAGGAACAGCAGGTGCGGCTGCAGCGCGTCGGCCGCGACATGCCGGGCTCGAACTGGCACGTCTATGTCTATGACCCGGACGGCCACACGAACGAACTCTATTACGGCATCGAGCAGATCGGCTGGAACGGCAATTCCAAGCCGCGCGCCCTCTATTACCGCGGCTTCCAGGAGAAGCCCGAACTGCCGCAAATGTCGGAGGCGGCCGAAGTCGCCGAGGCGGAGGCCAAGGGCATCGACATTTATGGCGGCAACCGTCCGGCCGCGCCCAACGGCGGCGTCAAATACGATGTCGACGGCGTCTTGCTGCCGCGGCCGTTCAAGATCACAAAGATCGGCCCGGTGCGTCTGTTTGTCGAGGATGTCGGCCGCGCCGAACGTTTCTATACCGAGCGCCTCGGCCTCAAGAAGAGCGAGGAGAGCGACTACAAGGGCGCCCGCTGCGTCTTTCTGCGCTGCGGCGCCGAGCATCATTCGCTGGCGCTCTACCCGACGGAATTGCGCGCCGCGCTGGGGCTCAGCGCGCATACGAGCTGCCTGTCGTTCGGCGTCGAGTTGGCGAATTACGCGCAGCTTCGCGAGGCGGTCGGGTTCCTGAAAGCGTCGGGCTGCGAGTTGCTCGACCTGCCGCCCGAGCTCTATCCCGGTATCGACTACGCCGCCTTCGCGCGTGACCCGGACGGCCACCTGATCCAGCTCTATTACTATATGGAGCAGGTCGGCTGGGACGGCCGCGTGCGCACGTCGGCGGAGCGCCGCCCGGTCAGGCGCGAGTGGCCCGCGGCCCTCGAACCGCTCGCCGACACCTACACCGACCAGGTCTTCCAGGGCCCCTTCGGCTGATCCGCCATCCTTCACCCGTCATGGCCGGGCTTGACCCGGCCATCCACGTGGATCACCGGGACAAGCCCGGTGATGACGAGTTGAGCTGTCCCGCCGAGAAGGGTTCACGATGTCGCTGAGCCGGGAATTTGCCGCGTTTGTCGCCGGCCTCAGGTACGAGGACCTGCCCGCGGCGGTCGTCGATCGCGCCAAGGGCGTCACGCTGCAGGCGCTGTCCTCCGCGCTCGTCGCGCACGACAGCGCGGCCGCAAAACAAGCCCTTGCCCTCATGCAGGACGAAGAGGCGGGCGGCGGCGGGCGCGCCACCGTGTTGTGCAGCGGCGCCAAGCTGACCAAGGCGGGCGCCGCTTTTGTCAACGCCGAGACGATTTTTGCCGGCGGCAAGTGGGACACGTTCCGCATGCTGACCCATCCCGGCACCGCGATCCTGCCGGCCGCGCTTGCGGCGGCGGAGGCGAGCGGCGCCTCGGGCAAAGCGTTCCTCACCGGCGTCGCGGCCGCCTACGAGGTCATGGAGCGGATGGCGGCCGACTTCATCCCGACCGTCATGGCGCGCGGCTTTCACGCCGGGCCCGTGTTTGGCATTTTCGGCGCGGCCATTGCGGCGGCCAAGATCGAGGGGTTCGACGCGCAGAAGGTGCACGATGCGATCGCGCAATGCGTCAACCTCGCCTCGGGCAATCTCGAAGGCATCCGCAGCGGCGGTCGCTCACTGCGGGAGGGCGGCGCGGTCAGGAATGCGCTCTTGGCCGTCGCGCTCGCGCGCCACGGCACGCCCGGCGGCGAGACCGTGCTCGAAGGCGAGGCCGGCTTCTACCACTCCTACGCCGGCAACAATCGCGGCGATTTGCGCTACAGTTTTACCGGCGACAACCGCGCTACACTCGCGAAGATTACGGCAGGCCTCGGGCGCGACTGGGTGTTTCTCGAAACGCTCTATCGCATTTATTCAACCGCCGGCTACAACATTGCGCATGTCGATGTGACGGCGGCGCTCGTCCGCGAGCATGGCATCCGCTACGAGCAGATCGACCGCATCGAGGCGGTCGTCAACTGGCTCGAGACCGAATACCCGAGCCCGGCGTTTCCGATTGCGAGCCGCGGCCTCGCCGCGCCCGCAAGCGTCGGCAGCACGCCCTATTTCACCGCCTACGGCGCGGTCACTGGCGGCTACCCGATGCTGCGCGGCGATCGCCCCGGCCCGGGCGACGAGGATCCGCCGGCAGTCCTCGACCTGATGCAGCGCGTCAAGTTGATCCCGCAGGTGCGCCGCACGCTGTTCGGCCCGCGCATCACGATTTTCACGCAGGATGGAAAAAGCTACACGCGCGAAGGCACCGGGCGCGAATTCATCTGGGATTTCGACGAGGAGGCACGCCGCATCCGCCCGATCGCGCCGGGCCTCGCGATCAGCGAAGCGCAATTCGAGCGCCTCATCGATTGCTGCCGCCATCTCGACACGCTCGACCGCGCCGCCCAAACGCTGATCGGTCTGACGATCCCCGGTCCGCGCTAACATCGCGGCAATCGTATGTTAGCTTCACGTATAGAGACTTGATTCATCACTGTCATGGCCGGGCTTGACCCGGCCATCTACAGTCGGCGGCACAGCGAGCCGATTCCATGGATGCCCGGATCAAGTCTGGGCATGACGAATTTGGGCGGATGCGCGATCCGGAAAGATCTGAGCACAAGCCTCGGTTTTGCCTAGAGGGACGCTGACGGGCGGTCACCTGAAAATCACCTGAATTTTCAGCGGACCAGGCGGCGCGCGCCGGGCGCAAGGGTGGGTTGCAGCGCCGCCGCCCGTTTGACTCGGGTGGCCTGCGATCTTACGCTTCGCCCGAGCGAGGGTCGTTTTTCGGGAGATGATGATGAGCGCCCATGCCAGCCCAGAGCAAATCCGCAAGCAGCTGTCGCATCCGGTCATCGACGGCGACGGGCACTGGATCGAATACGGCCCCGTCTTTGCCGAGAAGATCAGGAAGGCGGTCGGCGACAAGGGCGCCGAGGGGTTTCTCGCCCATACCCGCCGCATCCCGGATTCGCTAAAGCTGACGATCGACGAGAGGAAGCGCCGCGGCGTCGCGATGGAAGGCTATTGGGGTCGCCAGACGACCAACACGCGCGACCGCGCGACGGCAATGCTGCCGCGCATGCTCTATGAGCGGCTCGACGAATTGGGCATCGATTTCGGCATCATCTACCCGACGGCGGGCCTCGGCATCGCGCGCATCGCCGACGACGAGACGCGCCGCGCCGTGTGCCGCGGCTTCAACATCGTCACCGCCGATTATTTTGCGAAGCTCAGAGACCGGCTGACCCCGGCCGCGGTCATCCCGATGTACACGCCGGAGGAGGCGATCGCCGAACTCGATTTCGTCACCAACGAGCTCGGCCTGAAGGTCGGCATGTTCGGCAGCGGCATGGCGCGGCCGCTCCAGATCACGCGGGAGGCGGTCGCGAAAGGGCTCGACCCGCTGGTCGCGCGCCACGCGGTATCCTACGACCAGATCGGCCTCGACAGCGATTACGACTTCGACGCGGTCTGGCAGAAATGCCGCGAGCTCGGCATCGCGCCGACCTTCCATACTGGCGGCCGCAGCTTCGGTCTGCGCAACAACCCGTCAAACTTCACGTTCAACCACATCGGCCATTTCGCCGCGGCCGGGCATGCCGTCGCCAAGTCGCTGTTTTTGGGCGGCGTCACGCGCCGCTTCCCGGACCTGCGCTTCGGCTTTTTGGAAGGCGGGGTCGGCTGGGGCTGCCAGTTGTTCGCCGACCTGATCGAGCATTGGGAGCGGCGCGGCAAAAAGGGCCTCGACTATATGCATCCCTCAAAGCTCGACCGCAAATTGCTCGCCGAGCTCGTCGATCGCTACGGCTACGAGGAAATCGCCGCCGAACTGAAGCGCCGCGACGGCTATCCGGCCAAGGAGGAAGACGAGCTCGACGGCCACGTGCCGGTGCACGACGATTATGCCGCCTGCAACATCACGCAGAAGCGCGACTGGATCGACCTGTTCGTGACGCCGTATTTCTTCGGCTGCGAGGCCGACGACCGCATGAATGCGGTGGCGTTTTCGAAGTTCAATCCGTTCGACGCCAGAATCCAGGCGATCTACAGCTCCGATATCGGGCATTTCGACGTGCCCGACATGCTGCAGGTGCTGCCCGAGGCGTGGGAACTGGTGGAGGATGGGCTCATCACGCGCGACGATTTCCGCGACTTCACGTTCACCAATGCGGTGAAATTGTGGGGCACCCAGAACCCGCGCTTCTTCGAGGGCACCGTCATCGCCCGCCAGGCGGCGGAGGTGTTGGGCGCGGCGCCGACCCCGGCCCGCGCCGCGGCAGAATAGGGAAGCGAAGGCGGCGCGGGAATCTGACCGAAGCGGGCGGAGGTCGCGCGAACGAAACGGTCGCGGCGGCGTTCTTGTGGTGGATTCCACCGGCACGGGGAGTCGCCACCCATGAACGCGATGATTGCCGCCGTTGGTCGCCGGCGCAGCGCGATCGGCCTCGCGATGGCTATTGTTATCGGCGCCTGCACCGCCCCGGTGCTGGCGCCGGCTGCCACCGACTATGCGACGATCGAACCGGAAACCGGGTCGCCCGCCGCACTGCCGGGCATGCCACCCGCGCCACACCTGCCGCAGTTTCGCCCGCACCCGCCGGCCACGGCGCCAGCGGTGCAATTTGCGAGCGGCGCAACGATGCCGGGCGGTCTCGCAGTCGTCAGCTGGGGCGTCGGCCCGCAGCTCGGTTCCAGCACCGAGCAGCTGCCCGTCGGCGAAGCGCTCTATTTGTGGATGACGTTTGCCGGCGGGCCGGCGGCGGTCGAACGGCTGCGCGATGAGGGTCCGATCGCGATCGATGTGCGTTGGCGGCGCACCGGCAACGGTTCAGCTGGGGGCGCACCCGACCTGACAACCCGGCTGATGATCGGCCGGTCGGACCTCGTGCCGGTTTACGTCGG
>JASIAN010000323.1 GCA_030042035.1 Alphaproteobacteria bacterium
CGAGCGCCCCGCTCGACGAGGGCGCGGCGCGGCTGTGGGCGGCGCATCGGCAACGCATGGTGGCCGCCGCTCGCCGGCTGCGCGTCGGCTGGCCGGCGGCAAGTCTGGCGCGCAACGATCCGTGGGGGCTGCGGTCGCTGCTCGTCATGCTGTTGATCCTTGGCGCGATCGACGCTGGCGCCGATTGGCGCGACCGCATCGTGCACGCCTTTCTGCCGCAGTTTGGCAGCGGCGCCGCGGCAGTTGCGGCAAGCTTTGACCTGTGGGTGACGCCGCCTGACTATACCGGGCTGCCGCCGCAATTTCTCCGCGCCGGGCAGAAGGGAATTGTGCGCGTTCCGGTTGGCAGCGTGCTGTTGGCGCAGGTGCATGGCGGCGATGGCCCGCCGGACTTGGCGATCGACGGCAAGGCGCACGCGTTCACCGCCGTCGACAAAGAGAACTTCCGCTTTGCGACGAAGCTGACCCATGGTCGCGAACTGAGCCTGCGGCAGGACGGCGATGTGCTGGGCCGGTGGACGATCGCGGTGATCCCCGACCGGCCGCCGACCGTCGAATTCGCCGACAGGCCGCGAGGCACGCCGCACGCCGTGTTGCGCATCGATTACCGGGCGGGCGACGATTACGGCGTCGAAAGCGTCAAGGCCGTCATCACCCGCGAGCATAGCCGCCCCGGCGAAAAGATCGTGCTGGATCTGCCGCTGCCGAGCCTGCATCCGAAGGAGGTCGCCGCCACCAGCTACCATGATCTGTCGCCCAGCCCGTGGGCCGGGCTGCCGGTCGCGATCCAGCTCGTCGCGACCGATGCGCTGGGGCAGACCGGCAACAGCCGGCTGCTGCATATCGTGCTGCCGGAGCGCACCTTTCACAATCTGGTGGCGAAGGCGATCATCGAGGAGCGCAAGGAACTCGCGAAAGACCCGAATTCGGCCGAGGCGGTTGCCGAAATTCTCGGCGACCTCAACAAGCGACCAGCGCTCTACCATAACGACGCGGTGGTCTTTCTTGCGCTCAGGGTGGCGCAGGACGAGCTGCGCCATGACCACAGTGCCGCAACGATCGCCTCCGTCGAGCGGCTGTTGTGGAATACCGCCCTGCGCATCGAGGACGGCAACATGGCGCTGGCCGAACGCGAGCTGCGGCGGCTCCAGCGGAAATTGCAGGACGCGCTGGCGAAGAATGCTCCCGACGCCGAGGTTGCGCGGCTGATGCACGAGCTGCGTCAGGCGCTCGATCGCTACCTGCAGGAAATGGCGAAGCAGTTGCTGCAGCAACCCCATCCGTTGAACCAGCCGTTCGACGCGTCCCGCATGCTGACCGGCCGCGATCTCCAGCACCTGCTTGATCGTGCCCAGGAGCTGGCGCAGAACGGCGACCGCGCGCACGCCCGCGATTTGCTGGCGCAATTGCAGAACCTGTTGGAAAATTTGCGTGCCGGTCAGCCCGGCGGGATGCGACAGGGCGAGAATCAGGCGCGCCAGATGATGCATGGCCTGCAACAATTGATGCGGCGCCAGCAGCAGCTGCTCGATCGCAGCTTCGATGCGCAGCGCCAACAGGGCCAGTTCGGCCAGATGGGCCAGCAGGGCCAGATGGGCGAGCCGTCCCTCGGCCAGCAGGGTGCGCAGGCGCAACCCGGAGATGGCAGCAAGATGGCCGACGAAGCTGGCCGGCAGGAGGGGTTGCGCCGACAGCTCGGCGACATCATGCGCCGCTTGGGCGAATCGTTCGGCGACATTCCCGAGCCGTTCGGCCGCGCCGAGCGGGCGATGCACGACGCGACGGGCGCCTTGCGGCGCGACCTGCCGAGCCAGGCGATCGCGCCGCAGAGCGAAGCGCTTGACCAGCTGCAGCAGGCGACGCGCGACTTCGCGCGGCAGCTGCAGCAGCGCTACGGCCGACAAATGGGCAACGAGTATGGGACGCTCGATCGCGGCGCCGGCGACCGGCAGCGCGATCCGCTCGGCCGGCCGCTTTCGGGCGACGGCACCTACGACGAGAGCAGCGTCAAAATCCCCAGCGACAACACGCTGGCGAAATCGCGGCACATTCTCGACGAGCTCCGCCGCCGCGCCGGAGAGCGCGACCGGCCGCAGATCGAACTCGATTACATCAACCGCCTCTTGGAACGCTTTTGACACCGGCAACGGCAGCCCGCTCCGGTCTCGGCGCCGCCCCGAGACGGCGCGAGGATGTGCGCTTCCTGACGGGGCGCGGCCGCTACCTCGACGATCTGGCGTTCGACGGCCTCGTGCACGCGGTCGTACTGCGCTCGCCGCACGCGCATGCGCGCCTCGCGCGGGTCGATGCGGCAGCAGCGCGGGCGCTGCCCGGCGTCCTGGCCGTGCTGACGGCGCAGGAGGCGGACGCGGACGGCTTGCAGCCGCTGCTGCCTACCGCCGCCGCCAATACCCAGACCGGCGCGCCCTTCGCATTTCAGCCGCAGCCGCTGTTGGCGGCAGAAAAGGTGCGCTATGTCGGCGAGCCGGTGGCGTTGATCGTCGCCGACACGCGCGATCGGGCGCGCGATGCCGCCGAGCGGGTCGCGGTTGATTATGTCACGCTGCCGGCGGTGATCGATCCCGTCGCGGCGCGGGTGCCCGGTGCCCCCGAGATCGCCGCCGGCGTCCCCGGCAATCTCTGTTTCGAATGGCTGACCGGCGATAGCGCCGCGGTCGCGGTGGCGTTTGCTGCGGCAGCCCACGTCGTCCACCTGACGATCGACAATCACCGCGTCGTGACGAACCCGATCGAGCCGCGCGGCGGCGTCGGGCTCTATGACCCGGCGAGCGGCCGCTATACGCTCTACACGTCGAGCCAGAGCCTTCACGGCACGCGCGACAGCGCGGCGCGGGCCCTGGGAATTGAGCCCACGCGGCTGCGCCTCGTCGCCCCCGATGTCGGCGGCGGGTTCGGCGCTAAGAATTTCGTCTATCCCGAGCATGTGCTCTTGCCGTGGGCGGCGCGGCGGGTCGGCCGGCCGGTGAAATGGATCGCCAGCCGCGGCGAGGTATTTGAGGCCGATCACCAGGGCCGCGGGCATCATGCCGAGGCGGCATTGGCGCTCGACGCGAGCGGCCGCTTCCTCGCGCTGCGGGTCGCCAGCATCGCCGATCTCGGCGCCTATCTCGAAGGCAGCGCCGGCGGCGTGCAGACCTTCCAGTACGCGTTTCTGCCCGGCACGGTCTACCGCATTCCGGCGATCGAATTGCGCATCGCTGCGGTGTTTACAAACACTGTGCCGATCGGCGTCTTGCGCGGCCCCGGTTACGGCGAAGCGAACAACATCATCGAGCGGCTGATCGACGCGGCGGCGCAAGAGACCGGCATCGAGCGCGCCGCACTGCGCCGCGGGAACCTGGTGCCGGCGGCGGCGATGCCGATGACCAACGCCGTCGGCAACATCATCGACAGCGGCGCCTTTCCGGAGACCTTTGCGCGGGCGCTCGCGGCCGCAGATGTCGCGGGCTTTCCGGCGCGGCGCCGCGACAGCGCGGGGCGCGGGCAGCTGCGCGGCCTCGGCTTCGCCTATCACATCAAAGGCACCGGCGGCGCACCGTCGGAAAATGTCGACATCCGCTTCGAGCAGGACGGCGCGGTTGCGCTGATCACCGGCACGCAGACGATCGGACAGGGCCACGAGACGACCTTTCCGCAAATTCTTGCCGACCGGCTCGGCCTGCCGAACGAGCTTATTCGCCTCGTGCAGGGCGACACCGATCTGACCCCGATCGGCGGCGGGCACGGCTCTTCGCGCGCGACCTATATGGGCGGCACCGCGATCTGGCGCGCCGCCGACACCATTATCGAAAAAGGCCGCCGCGTTGCCGCCGCGGCGCTGGAAGCGGCCGAAGCGGACATCGGCTTCGGCGACGGCGATTTCGTCGTCGTCGGCACCGACCGGCGCATCTCGTTGCTCGATGTGGCGAAGGCTGCGCGCGCGGCGGGCACGCCGCTCGATACCTATTACGCGTGGACGCGCGAGTGGATGACATTCCCCAACGGGGCCCACATCGCCGAGGTCGAGCTCGATCCGGAGACCGGCGCCGCGCGCCTCGTGCGCTACAGCGCCGTCGACGATTACGGCGTGCTGGTCAACCCGATGGTCGCGGCCGGCCAGGCACACGGCGCGATCGCACAGGGCATCGGCCAGGCGCTGTTGGAAGAGACCTGCTACGATCCGGCATCGGGCCAAATCGTTGCCGGGTCGCTCCTCGATTACGCGCTGCCGCGCGCCGACGATCTGCCGCCCTTCATGCTCGAATTCAACGCAACCCGCTGTACGACAAACCCGCTCGGCGTCAAGGGCTGCGGCGAAGCCGGCATGGTCGGCGCTTTTCCCGCGGTCGGTAATGCGGTGCGCGACGCGCTGGCCGCGGCCGGCGCCGGCGACTTTACCGGAACCGCCACGGCGGAGCGGCTGTGGCGCGCGCTGCGCCGCGCACGACGTCCGGCCGCTTGACCTGCGTCAGAACGCGAACTGCATGCGCATCGCGACCGCGTCCATCGTGCCGCCGACCGGGGTGCCGAGCGGGGTTCCGGCGATGCCGCCGCCGGCCGCGACCGAAGACCTCTTGTCGATGTCGGCGTGCAAATAATCGAGCATGAAGCGGATATTGGCGTCGGGATACCAGTTGAGGCCGACGCCATAAACGGTCTGCGTGCCGCCGCCGACCGCGTTGCTGGTCGGCCCCGTCGCGACGCCCGGCGCGAAGTCGCTGTTCAGATCGATCGTGCTGTAGCGGAACGCGAGTTCCCACGCGCCGATGCCGTAGTTCTGCGACCACGGCTCAAACGGACGAAACGGTACGATGCCGGAATAGGCGCCGGTGGCGGGAAGGTATTTGCGGTGTTCGCCGGTGATCGTCCAGCTCGCTTCGATATAGCCGCCGTCGAAGCCGTTGGACGCGAGCGCGCGCCGGTCGACATCGATATGATAATACTCGCCCTGCAGAAACAGGTTGCGCCAGCCGGCGGCGCCCTCCACCCCATACACCTGTGCGCCGGAGACCTGGTGGGCGGCGGTGCCGAGCGCGCCCGTACTCAGGATCGAAGTCGGGTCGATGCGCAATTCCGGGCGATCGGCAAGCGTGATCGTCTGCACGCCCCCGACCGTCGGCGGTTTGAGCAACGCGCCAACATCGGCGCCGAGGTGCAGCGAATATTCCGGAGACTGCAACAGCTGATAGGTAAAGCGGCCGAAGCTGCCGTATTGCTCGCCGACGTTGTGGGTGGCACCCGATTGCGGCCCGGTCACGTAGACGCCTGCCCAGTAGCGGTCGTTGTTCGAGCGCGCGCCAAACGCCGAACGAAAATCGTTTGCAAAGATGCCGCTGGCGACCGTCTGGATCGAGGCGCGCTCCATAAACATGATGTCGTTTGAGCTGGTCGCCTCATCCAGCGTGAACGGGGTGTCCATGTAGCCGAGATCGAAGGCGACCGGCGTCGGTCCCTTGTTGAAGCCGTTGTACGTCAGCTCCGCGGTTTGGATGCCGCCGGTAGTGGTGCCAGCACCGCCGGGTCCTTCATCGGTCGAGCCACCGAAATCGTAGATGAGCGTATAGTCCCAATCGCCGAGGAACTTGCCGGTGATGCCGAGGCGGGCGCGCCGCGCGTTGATGCCGCTGTTGAGGTCCTGCACCGAGGCGAATTTCGAAGCCGGACTATAGTTGGCATAGTCACCGACATCGAAATGCAGCCGGCCGGTCAGATAGATCGAGTTCTGCCCGTCGGCGCTCGCGATGCCGAAGCGGTTGCCGCCCGTCTGCACCGCGATTGCCGCGACACCGCCAGGCACCGGCGTGCCCGGTGCCGGCGCAGCGGGTGCCGGCGGCGGCACGACCAATCGCGGCGCCGCGGCGACCGACTGGGCCCGTTGGGCGGCGGCGACGGCCTTGCTCTCGGACGCGACCGCCTGCGCCGCAGCCGCCTGCGCCTGATGCAGGGCGGCGCGCGAGCGGGCGGTCGCGGCGCGCGAGCGCCGCAGTTCTGCCTTCAATCGCCGCAATTCGGCTTCCATGCCGCGGATCTGATGCTCGATCGCGTCGATCCGGTCGCCGCCGAGAGCCGACTGTGCCGTCGCGCTGGCGGGCCAGAGCGCGCCGATCAGCGCCACGGCCGCAACGCCGCCGAGCAGCCGGCCCAGAATGCGCGGTTTTGTTGCCATGTCCCCCTCCTTGCGGGTGCGCAAGTTCTAGGGGCGGCGGATAACCGTTTGATGGCGCGGGAGTGACGGTCGTGATTCGGTTTGGTGCAACGCAGGTGACAGCCGCCCGAGGTGGGCGGCCGGCATCACCCGGTCTTCACCGGGATACGCCAGATATCGCCGGCATATTCGGCGATCGTGCGGTCGGCCGAGAACCATCCGACGCCGGCGATGTTCGAGGCGGCCGTGCGACCCCACGCCGCGGGCTGCTGCCACAACGCATCAACCGCCGCCTGGGCGCTTTGATAGGCGGCGAAATCGACCGCGTTCATAAACGGATCGATATAGCGCAGCCCGTCGGCGATATGGCGAAACCGGCCCGGATCGTCGGGCGAGAAGTCGCCGCGACCGATCGCGTCGATCGCTTGCGCGAGATCGGGCGATGCGGCGATGGCGTCGCTGGCGTCGAGGCCGCAACGGCGACGGGCGCCGACCTCCTCTGCCGTCAGGCCGAAGATGAAGATGTTTTCGGCGCCTACACTCTCGCGGATTTCAATATTGGCGCCGTCGAGCGTGCCGATCGTCAGCGCGCCGTTCAATGCCAGCTTCATGTTGCCGGTGCCGGAGGCTTCCATGCCGGCGGTCGAAATCTGCTCCGACAGATCGGCCGCCGGGATGATCATCTCGGCCAGGCCGACGTTGTAAT
>JASIAN010000324.1 GCA_030042035.1 Alphaproteobacteria bacterium
CCCGGCCGCGGCGACGCCGGCGGCCATCGCCTGCGGGATCGAGTTCGGCCGCATCGATGCCGGTGACAAAGGAGGCCGGAATGTCCTTGCCGATCAGGTCGCGGATCGCCGCCACCGCCTTGCCGTCTTCCGGCGCCGCCAGCATGAACGAGCGGCCGGGCCGGCCTGCGCGCCCGGTACGGCCGATGCGGTGGACGTAATCCTCGGCATGGTGCGGCACGTCAAAGCAGAAGACATGGCTGAGGCCATGGATGTCGAGGCCGCGCGCCGCCACGTCACTGGCGACTAAAAGACGGATTTCGCCGTTCTTGAAGCGCTCCAGCGTTTCGGTTCGCTTCGGCTGCGACATGTCGCCGTGCAGCGCCGCCGCATCGAAGCCGTGCCGCGTCAACGAGCGCTGCAGAATATCGACGTCGCGCTTGCGGTTGCAGAAAATGAGCGCGTTCTTCACCTCTTCGCCGGCGATCAGGCGGCGCAACGCTTCGCTCTTTTCCTCCGGTGCGACGACAACCAGCGACTGCGCGACGAGTTCCGCAGGCGAAGCCGGCGGCGCCACCGCGATCTCGACCGGATCCTTCAGGAACGCATCCGCGAGGCGGCGAATCTCGGGCGGCATCGTTGCCGAGAAGAACAGCGTCTGGCGCGCCTTCGGCAACAGGCCGACAATGCGCTCGACATCCGGGATGAAGCCCATGTCGAGCATGCGGTCGGCCTCGTCAATGACGAGAATGTGCACGTCGGAGAGCAGGATTTTGCCGCGCTCGAACAGGTCGAGCATGCGGCCCGGCGTCGCGATCAGCACATCGACGCCGCGATCGAGCTTTTTCTCCTGGTCGCCAAATCGTTCGCCGCCGATGAGGAGCGCCGTCGACAGCCGATGATATTTGCCGTAGGTCGCAAACGAGACCTCGACCTGCGTCGCCAATTCGCGCGTCGGCTCGAGGATCAACGAGCGCGGCATGCGGGCGCGGGCGCGGCCGGCCGCCAGCCTGTCGATCATCGGCAGCGCGAAGCTCGCGGTCTTGCCGGTGCCGGTCTGAGCGCAGCCAAGCACATCGCGACCCTGCGCCACAATGGGGATGGCCTGCTGTTGGATCGGGGTGGGGTGGGTATAACCGGCGTCGCTGACCGCCTGAAGAATCTCAGGCGATAATCCAAGTTCGGAAAAATTCATTGAAAAGTTGTTGCCTTGTCGCAGCTGTATCGGGACAGATTGCCCACCTGTTTAATTGGGGATGATGCCCGAAAAGTCAACGCCTTTTGTGTTTCAGTTGTGTGTCCGAGACAAGGGTGGTCTTCGTCCACGGGAGAGGCAGGGTCAGCGGCGGCGGAATTGCGGACGCGGCAGGACCGGCGGCGCGCTGGTATCCTTGTGGCGGAAATTGATGCGGCCTTTGGTCAAGTCATACGGCGTCATTTCGACGGTAACACGATCGCCGGTCAGGATGCGAATCCGGTTCTTCTTCATTTTACCAGACGAATACGCGAGCGTTTCATGTCCGTTGTCGAGCCGCACGCGGAACCGCGCGTCCGGCAACAGCTCCATAACGGTACCCTCGAATTCGATCAGGTCTTCCTTGGGCAATGACTACTCCCCAACAAGAAAAAAGGGGGCGTCGCCGCGCCGAGACGCCCCTCTCGGCGATCGCCCGTCAGGCCGGACGCAGATTGACCGCCGACACCCGGCCGCGCTGCCCTTGCTCGAGCTCGTAGCTCAATTTCTGGCCTTCGCTCAGGTTGTCGATGCCGGCGCGTTCGACCGCCGAGATGTGGACGAACACATCCGGGCCGCCGTTCGTCGGCTGGATGAACCCATAACCCTTCTGGGCATTGAACCATTTGACCGTACCGGTCGCCATCAGCAAGAACTCCATTTGGTATCGGGCCGCCGCACTTCGCGCGGCGGATCGGACGACGATTGGATCGGGAGACACGGACCCGCGTTCGGGCGAACGCCGACAGTGAAGCCGAACCCAAACGGGTCGACGCTGACTAGGTAGGCGGAAGCGGCGAAATTCGCAAGGTCCTTGCGCCGCGGGCGGGCCGCTTTCGCGGCTCGCTAGTGCACCCACTCAGTCCGATGGTACATGCACTCCACTGTTCGTCATGCCCGGACTTGATCCGGGCATCCACCGAAACTGGCACGCCTCGCGGCTCGGCGTGGATGGCCGGGACAAGCCCGGCCATGACGATGAATCTGGGGTCTGTGTCTGAGCACTAGGCATCCGCGGCGGTCGCCGTCGGGCATGGCGCTGCGCCCGCTTTGCCGCCACAATCGACGCGGCCCGCGACATTCCGGAGGAGCATGCGATGAGCGAGGATTGGAGCAGGATCAGCGCCGATCTGGAGCGCCTGTTGAAGCTGCGCACGTTTGTCTTCGGCATGAAGCTCTTCGAGCGGCGCGCCGACATGGAAGCAATCCCGCGCATCCGTCGGCCCGCCGCGGTGCACACGCTCGACCAGCTGGTCGGCCAGGCGGCGCGGCTCGGCTGGACGCTCGGCGTTACCGCCGACAACCTGGTCGGTGCGCAATGCCGCGCCGTTGTCGGCCTCGGCAATGCCAAGGACGCCGAGTGGCGCTCCGGCAAGCACATGGTCGGCGTGTGGTACAGCAGCGAAGCAGATGCCGGCGCCCACCAAGCGGCGATGGAATGCGTGCCGGATGGGCGCTACGAGGCGCTGGCGCTGTCGCCGCTCGCCAGTGGCCGCCTCGACCCGCCCGATATTGCGCTGTTCTATGCGACGCCCGGCGCGATGATCTATTTCATCAACGGGCTGCAATGGGCCGGCTACAAGCGCTTCGACTGGGGCGTCGTCGGCGAATCGGCGTGCGCCGATTCGTGGGGCCGGGCGCTTAAAACGCGCACCCCCTCGCTGTCGATCCCGTGCTTTGCCGAGCGGCGCTACGGCGGCGTGCTCGACGACGAGATGCTGATGGCGCTGGCGCCCGAGGATCTGCCGAAGGCGATCGCCGGCATGGAGGCGCTGGCAAAAAACGGGCTGCGCTATCCCTTCCCGCAATACGGCATCCAGCAGGATGTGCGCGCCGGCATGGCGGTCAGCTATCCTGGCCGCGGCTGAGCGGAGGCTGGCCTGACCCCGCTCGCCGAGATCGCGGCGACGAGCATCGACGGCGCGGTGCTGCGGCTGCGCCGCCACGGCAATCCAGGGGCCCCGGTCCGGCTGTTCATCAGCCACGGCAACGGCTTCGCGATCGCCGGCTACGCGCATTTCTGGCGCCGTTTTCTGGCCGATTTCGACCTCGTGCTGTTCGATATGCGCAGCCACGGGCAGAACCCGCCTGCCGATCCCGGGCATCACGATTATGCCCACATGGTCGAGGATATGGCCGCGGTCGCGGCTGCGACGCGCGGCGAATTCGGCCGCAAGCCGGCGGCCGGCGTGTTCCATTCGATGTCAGCGCAGGCCGCGCTGCGGCTCACAATAGAAGCGGTGAGCGCGCCGTTCGACGCGCTCGTGCTGTTCGATCCGCCGAACGTGCCGGCGCCGGACCACCCGGTCTATCCGGCAATGCTCGGCTATGAGGAAAAGCTCGCGCGCTGGGCCGCGGGGCGCCGCGCGCGTTTCGCGACGCCCGAGGAACTCGCGGCCGAATACGCGGCAACCCGCTCCGGTCGACGCTGGCCGCCGGGTGCCGCGCTCGCGATGGCGCGCGCCGTGCTGCGCCCTGAACCCGCCGGGACATGGACGCTTGCCTGCCCGCGTGACCTCGAAGCCTCGATGTATATGCAAGGGGTCGGCCTCGGCCTGTGGCCGCGCCGCAGCGATATACCAGTGCCGCTGACGCTTATCGGCGCCGACCCGGATACCTCCCATCCGGCCGCGACCGCCCTCTCCAACCGCGCGCTTGCAACCGAAGGCGGTTTCGACTACCGCGCCATCGCCGACACCAGCCATCTCCTCCAGCTCGAAGAGCCGGTCCGCTGCGCCGACGTCGCGCTGGACGCCCTCGCCCGGTACGGGCTGCACTGAGCGGCGCCGGCTTAGGGCAAGAAAATTCCGCGGCGATGATGCCCCGGGCACGCACGGGCACGCATGGGTGGCCGCCGCCGCCGCACGGCCGCACTTCCGGATGGCCGTCGGCGTTGATTATTGTCCCTGCTGCAGCCCTCTGGCATGCTGACCCGCGGCGGCGCGCGCCGCGCCGGCAGGCCCTGGCGAGCAGGGGGACGATGGCATGGAGATCGGGTCGGGCGGTTCGCGACCGGAGGTGGAGCGGGGCCGCTCCGAGCCGGCGTCGTCTGCCGCCCGCCGCAAGGCGCTCGCCGGCCTCGCCCCGCGGCATCAATTTTTCGCCACCACGGCGGTGCCGTGCCCCTATATTGCGGGACGCGCCGAGCGCAAGCTGATCGTCGAACTCAGCGGCCGCACGGCGCCCGAATTCTATGACGAATTATCGCGCGCCGGGTTCCGCCGCAGCCACCGTTTCGCCTATCGGCCGGCCTGCCGATCGTGCGCCGCCTGCGTGCCGGTGCGCATCGCGGTCGCGCGCTTCGCCGATACCCGCTCGACGCGGCGGGTACGCAATGCGAATGCCGCGCTGGCCGTAAGGCTCTTGCCGCCGATCGCGACGATCGAGCAGTTTCGCCTGTTTCTCCTCTATCAGCAGCGCCGCCACGGCGACAGCGACATGGCGACGATGACTTATGGCGAATATCGCAACATGGTCGAGGACACGGCGCTGCGTACCGCGCTGGTCGAGAGCCGCGATGCCGACGGCGCGCTGGTCGCGGTCTCGCTCGTCGATCGGCTCGATGACGGCATCTCCGCCGTCTACAGCTTTTATGACCCGGCGCGCCCGCAAAAGAGCCTCGGCACCTGGTGCATTCTGTGGCTCGTCGAGGAATGCCGCCGCCGCGGGCTGCCCTACGTTTATCTCGGCTATTGGATCGCCGAAAGCCCGAAGATGGCCTACAAGGCGCGGTTTTCCGGCCTCGAACGACTGCTCGACGGCCTCTGGGTCCCGCTGGCTCCGGAAAAATAACCATCAAGACACGAAGAACACAAAGAATGGCGAAATGCTGACCTATCTAAGATTGTCCGGCATGTGTATTGGATTGCTTGTGAACTTCAATACAGTTCTACTGAAAGGCAGAAGCGAGCGGCAGGTGCTCTGAGCGTCTTCGTGCTCTTCGTGGCTTCGTGGTTAACAAGGGGATGGCGCGGATGACGATGGGTCCTCTGTCATCGACGCTGTTCGGCGACATGTTCGGCACCGCCGCGATGCGCGCGGCGTTCGGCGAGGAAGCCTTGCTCGGCCGCTGCGCCGAGGTCGAAGCGGCGCTGGCCCGGGCGCAGGCGCGGCTCGGCATCGTGCCCGAAGCCGCCGCCGCAGCAATTTCCGCAGCGGCAGCCGAAATTGCCGCCGATCCGCAATCCTTGGACCTCGTCCGCCTGCAGCGCGAGACCGCCAATGTCGGCTATCCGATCCTGCCGCTC
>JASIAN010000325.1 GCA_030042035.1 Alphaproteobacteria bacterium
TTCTGCAGAAAGACGAGCGGGATGCCGCGCTGCGCGCAGAGCTCGATGAAATGCGCGCCTTTCAATGCGCTTTCCGAAAACAGGATGCCGTTGTTGGCAAGGATGCCGACCGGGTAGCCCCAAATCCGTGCGAAGCCGCACACCAGCGTCGCGCCATAGCGCGTTTTGAATTCGTCGAATTCGCTGCCGTCGACAAGGCGGGCGATGATCTCGCGCACCTCATAGGGCCGGCGCACATCGGTCGGGATCGCGCCGTAAATTTCCTGCGTCGCGTAGAGCGGCTCGCGTGGCTCGAAAACATCCAGCGATGTTGCTTTTGTGCGGTTCAGATCGGCGACGATGCGCCGGGCGATGCCGATGGCGTGGCGGTCATCGACGGCGAAATGGTCGGCCACGCCGGATAGGCGGGTGTGGACGTCGGCACCGCCTAAATCCTCGGCGCTGACGATCTCGCCGGTCGCGGCTTTGACGAGCGGCGGACCGCCGAGAAAAATCGTCCCCGCATCCTTGACGATGATGCTCTCATCGCTCATCGCCGGCACATAGGCGCCGCCCGCCGTGCACGACCCCATGACGAGCGCGATCTGCGGCACGCCCAATGCTGACAGATTGGCCTGGTTGTAAAAGATGCGGCCGAAATGCTCCCGATCCGGGAACACCTCGTCCTGTGCCGGCAGATAGGCGCCGCCGGAATCGACGAGATAGAGGCAGGGCAGGCGGTTGTCGCGGGCGATTTCTTGCGCCCGCAGGTGCTTTTTTACCGTCAGCGGGAAATAGGTGCCGCCCTTGACTGTCGCGTCGTTGGCAACGATGACGCACTCGCTTCCGGAAATGCGGCCGATGCCGGTGACGAGGCCGGCGGCCGGCACCGCGCCGTCATACATGCCCCAGGCGGCGAAAGCGGAGAATTCGAGAAACGGCGACCCCGGATCGAGCAGCAGGCGGATGCGCTCGCGCGCCAATAGCTTGCCGCGCCGCTCGTGGCGGCGGCGCGAGGCTTCGTCGCCGCCTTGCGCGATCGCCGCAGTCTTCTCGCGCAGGTCGGCGACGAGCGCGCGCATCGCCGCATCGCTGGCGCGAAAGGCATCGGAGCGGCGGTCGAGCGCGGTCGAGAGCACAGGCATCGCGACCCGCACCTTATCGCCACGCGCCGACGGAGCAAGCGGGAACCCGTCACCTCGGCGCCGGGCGTCGTCCGCCCGGGCCCAAACGCCAGCCTAGGCCCTCTCAAGCAAGCACATGGCCGTTCGCTGCGGCATGACCCCCCGCCGCAGCATGGCCGTTCGCGCCGCCGGCGACCGCGAACTCGGGCTTGCCCTGGCGCGCGCGCATGCGGTTGGCACGGCTGACCAGCTCGTCGAGCGGCAGGCGGAAGCGGGCATTGACGAGAAATTCGCCGTCGCCCTGCGGTACGACGACATCATCCTGCTGGCGCAGGAAGCGGACGACTTCATCAACCGACGCGGCGATCGCGGACGTCGGCGGCGGCGCGGGCGGTGCTTCCGCGTCCGGCTGGGCAGGCGCGAGGCGGCGCACCGCGATCTCCCGCGCGCAGCCGATCCGGACGCCCTGGATCTGCTTCGGCGTCAGGCCAAATTCCACTGCCAGATCGGCATTCTTGGCACCCGCCGCAAGGCGATCGATCAGGCGCCGGCGTTCGTCCGGTGAAATCGCCGATCGCGGCGGCGATGCTGTCGGCGCGGCCTCTTCGGCAACGATCGCGACCGGCACGTCGATCGGCTGTTCGCTGCGGCGCAGTGCGGCGACAGTGGCCGGTTCGCCGCGGGGCTCGGCTCGGCCATGCATGATGAAGTCGTCGGCACGCCGGGCCCAATCGATCGCTTGATCGAACGGCAGGCAGTCCAACGCCCGATAGAGGAGCCAGCAGCGCCGCCGCACCGGCTCCGCGGCCAACTCGCTGAAGGTAAGATGCTCGCTCATCTTCAACCCCGCAGTTTGTTCTTAACACTTCGTTTCGCTAGACCAGAAACGGCGATGGGAGGAGCTGTACTCCAAGCTCCCCCCTTATAACGCGCGGTTAACAGTCAGGCTTATTATGGTACCCGAAGCAATGCGGCGGATCGATGACATTTGTGGTAAAATTTCAAGCATCGTGGTTAATTCCTCGTTATCCGCGCGATTTCTCATGAAACACGGCAATGGCAGCGGGATCGACGGCTGCGTTTGCGGCTCCGGAAACAGTGACGGACCCAGCTCGTTCCAATCGTTTGCAGCAGATGGTTGACGGTCGGCGGCGGCTCGGGCACATGGCGGCATGACAGAACTTCCGCCGCTCGCCGCTCTCGAACAGGCCGCCGCGCTGGTGCGCACGGTCATCTCGCCAACCCCGCAATATCATTGGCCGCTGTCGTCGCGGCGGCTCGGCGCCGAGGTGTGGGTCAAGCACGAGAACCATACGCCGATCGGCGCGTTCAAGCTGCGCGGCGGCCTTGTCTATCTCGACGAGTTGCGCCGCACGCAGCCCGAGGTCCGCGGCGTCATCACCGCAACCCGCGGCAATCATGGGCAGTCGATCGCCTATGCCGCCGCCCGCTTCGGCCTCGCCGCGACGATCGTCGTGCCGCATGGCAACAGCGCCGAGAAAAACCGGGCGATGGCAGCCTTCGGCGGCACGCTCGTCGAGACCGGCCACGATTTCCAGGCGGCCTATGAGTATGCCGCCGAGCGCGCCGCGGCAGAGCGGCTGCACCTGGTGCGCACGTTCGCGCCGGCGCTGGTGCGCGGCGTCGCCACCTACGGGCTTGAGTTGTTTCGCGCCACGCCGGCCCTCGACAGGGTCTATGTGCCGATCGGCCAGGGAAGCGGCATCTGCGGCGTCATTGCGGCGCGCGAGGCGCTCGGCGAACGGGCCGAAATCGTCGGCGTCGTCGCCGCCGGTGCGCCCGCCTATGCATTGTCGTTCGCCGCGGGGCGGGCGGTCGCAACCAATTCCGCCGACACGCTCGCCGACGGGCTGGCCGTGCGGGTTCCCGACGAAGCAGCGCTGGCGCTGATCCGAAGATACGCCGAGCGCATCCTGACCGTATCGGAAGCCGAGATCCGGCACGCGATGCGCGTGCTGTATTGCGACACGCATAATCTTGCCGAGGGCGCCGGCGCCGCGGCGCTAGCCGGGGCGTTGCAGGAAAAGGCCCAGCTTGCCGGTAAGCGGGTCGCCGTCGTGCTGTCGGGCGGCAATATCGACCGCGCGCTGTTCGCCGAAGTCCTCACGGAAGCTGATCCCGAGCTGGAAGACGACGCGCGCTGAAAGGTTGCGCCAGCCCATCACCTCGTCGGCGCCGACTCGCCGGCGCGCCCGACCCCCTGAAGGCCTCGAATTCGCGTGCCCGGGCTGCTATATCTTCCGCCATGACAGGCCGCGGGTGCATGCTGCGAATTAGCAACCCGATCCTCGACTGAGGATCGGGCCCCACTCCCGCTATTCTCCGCATTCACCCGAAGGGCACGGCAATGCCGACGGATTACCGTCCGACCGTCTTTCTCCCGAAGACCGAGTTTCCGATGCGCGGCGGCCTGCCGCAGCTCGAACCGAAGCTCGTCGCGCGCTGGCAGGCGATGGGGCTTTACCGCCGGCAGCGCGAGGCAGCGCGCGGCCGCGAAAAATTCGTGCTGCATGACGGCCCGCCCTACGCCAACGGCGACATCCATCTGGGCCACGCGCTCAACAAGATTCTGAAAGACGTGATCAACCGGGCACAGCAGATGAGCGGCAGGGATGCGCCCTATGTGCCGGGGTGGGACTGCCACGGCCTGCCGATCGAGTGGATCGTCGAGGAAAAGTACCGCGCCAACGGGCAGTCGAAGGACAGCGTGCCGCTGGCGCAGTTCCGCCGCGAATGCCGCGAGTTCGCGGCGCATTGGGTTGCGGTGCAGAAGGCGCAGTTCCAGCGATTGGGCGTCATCGCCGATTGGGACAATCCCTATTTGACGATGAGTTACGAGGCCGAAGCTCAGATCGTGCGTGAGATCGGCAAGTTCCTGTTGAACGGCGGCCTCTACAAGGGCGCAAAACCTGTCTTGTGGTCGGTCGTCGAGCAGACGGCGCTGGCTGAGGCCGAGGTCGAATACCACGACCACCGCTCGAACACGGTGTGGGTGCGCTTTCCGATTGAGCGGCCGAGCGTGCCTGCGCTTAGCGGCGCGGCGGCGGTGATCTGGACGACGACCCCGTGGACGCTGCCCGGCAACCGCGCGATCGCCTACAGCGCGGCGCTCGATTACGCTCTGCTGCGGGTCGATGCGGTCGCCGACAAAAGCCGAGCGCGGCCCGGCGAGCGTCTCATTGTCGCCGTGCCGCTGCTTGACGAGGTCGCGGCGAAATCCGGCATCGCAGCGCACACGGTCGAGGCGACGGTTCCCGGCAGCGCGCTTGCCGGCACGGTGGCGCAGCATCCGCTGAAGGGCCAGGGCTACGATTTCCCGGTGCCGCTCTTCGCCGCCGATTTCGTCGTCGCGGACCAGGGCACGGGCCTCGTGCACATCGCGCCGGGGCACGGCGCCGATGACTGGGAACTGGGCCAGGCCCACGGCCTGCCGGTGCCGGATACAGTCGGGCCGGACGGCGTTTATCTGCCGCATGTGCCGCTGTTTGCCGGCCACGCGGTCTACCTGCCTGACGGCAGGCCGGGCGACGCCGATCAGGTCGTCATCGCCGCGGTCGAAGCGGCCCGCGGCCTGTTGGCGCGCGGCACACTCGTCCATTCCTATCCGCATTCGTGGCGCTCAAAGGCGCCGCTCATTTTCCGCAACACGCCGCAATGGTTCATCTCGATGGCGGCGAACGGTCTGCGCGATAAAGCGCTGCAGGCGATCGACGAGACGCGCTGGATTCCGCCGCAGGGCAGGAACCGCATCCATGCGATGGTCGCCGAGCGGCCCGACTGGTGCGTGTCGCGGCAGCGTGCCTGGGGCGTGCCGATCCCGGTGTTTGTGAACAAGAAGACCGGCGAGCCGCTGCGCGACGGCGCGGTCGTCGAGCGGGTGGCCGAGGCCGTTGCACGCGACGGCGCTGACGCATGGTATGCCGGGGACGCCGCAGTCTTTCTCGGCAACGCCTACGACCCCGCCGAGTGGGACAAAGTCACCGACATCATCGAGGTATGGTTCGATTCGGGCTCCACGCACGCGTTTGTGCTGGAGCAGCGGCCCGAACTCAAATGGCCGGCCTCTCTCTATCTCGAAGGCTCCGACCAGCATCGCGGCTGGTTTCATTCGTCGCTGTTGGAAAGCTGCGGCACCCGCGGCCGGGCGCCATACGAGGCGGTCTTGACGCACGGCTTCGTGCTCGATGAGGACGGCCGCAAGCAGTCGAAATCCCTGGGCAATGTCATCGCGCCCGAGGATGTCATCAAACAGAGCGGCGCCGACATTCTGCGGCTGTGGGTCGTTGCTTCCGATTATGCCGAGGATCTGCGCATCGGCCCCGAAATCCTGAAGCATCTCGGCGACGCCTATCGCCGGCTGCGCAACACGCTGCGCTATCTGCTCGGCGCACTGGCCGGATACACGCCGGCCGAAGCGGTACCGGCCGACACGATGCCGGAACTGGAGCGCTGGGTGCTGCATCGCCTCGCCGAACTCAGCGAGGTCGTGCGGCGGGCGATCCTCGATTACGACTATCACGCAATGTTCACCGCACTGCACAATTTCTGTGCCGTCGATCTGTCGGCCTTCTACTTCGACATTCGCAAGGATCGGCTGTATTGCGACGCCGATGACGACCCCAAGCGCCGCGCGACCCGCACCGTCATGGATCGTACGTTCGATTGCCTTGCGCGCTGGCTGGCGCCGATCCTGTGCTTTACGGCCGAGGAAGCATGGCTGGCGCGGCACGGCGACGCCGCGGGGCGCAGCGTCCACCTCGAATTGTTTCCAGACGTGCCGGCCGCGTGGCACGACAAGGAATTGGGCGAGCGTTTCAAATCGCTGCGCGAGATGCGCGGCGTCGTGACCAGTGCGCTTGAAGTGGAGCGCGCGGCCAGACGCATCGGCTCAGGGCTGCAGGCCGCGGTCGATCTCTATGTCGATGCGCCGGTCGAATTCGTCGCTGTCGATTTCGCCGAGTTGTGCATTACCTCGGCGGCGGCGATCCGCGGCGGCGATGTTCCGGAGGGCGCGTTCGCGCTGCCGGAGGTGCCCGGCGTCGCCGTCGTCGCAAAGGAGGCGCCGGGCGCGCGATGCGAACGCTGTTGGCGGGTGCTGCCGGAGGTCGGTCAGCTCCCCGGGCACGAGGATTTGTGCCGGCGCTGCGCCGATGTCATTGACCGCGGCGCAATAACCGCGGCGGCCCAATGAAGCTTGGCGCCGGGCTGGGCGCCGCGGCCATCGCCACGGCTCTCGACCAGGCCAGCAAGGCCTGGCTTCTCGCGCATTTTCACGCCACCGGCTGCGGCATTTTGCGCGAACAGACGCTGACGCCGTATTTCCAGCTCGTTTTGACCTGCAACCGCGGCATCAGTTTCGGCCTGTTCAATCGACCCGGGATCAGCGGCCTCACTTTCGCGATCTTGGCCGCGCTGGTGATCCTCGTCCTGGTCTTCTGGCTGAGCCGCGCTCACACGCGCTTTCTCGCGGCGGCGATCGGCCTCGTCATCGGCGGTGCCGTCGGCAATATCATCGATCGGCTGCGCTTTGGCGGCGTCATCGACTTTCTTTCTTTTCACGTCGGCGCATGGTATTGGCCAGCGTTCAATGTTGCTGACAGCGCCATTTGCCTTGGAGTTGCTGCAATGTTGTTCGAGGGATTTTGGCTGCGGCGCGCGGCGCTGCAAACAAATCGCGGGACGGACGTTACACCATGAGCGGGCGTAACTGGGGGAAGCCGAACCTGCGAAAACCGCTACTTGCGGTGGCCTGCGCCGCCGCGGTGCTTGGCCTGAGCGGCTGCAGCAACTGGCGGCAGATCATCGGCATCGACCAGCCGGCGCCCGATGAATTCGCCGTCGAATCGAATGCGCCGCTGACGATCCCGCCGGACTTCAATCTGCGCCCGCCGGAGCCGGGGGGGCAAAGTCCGCACCAGATCACGGCCGCCGAGAAAGCGCAGCAAATCATCAACGCGGCCGATGCCGGCAGGCCGGGCGACCAGGAGCAAGCCGCACTGCTGCCGCAGATGGTCGGCGCCCAGATCGACCCGAACCGCGCGCTTCACCCCGACAGCCTCGCGGCAAGGCTGCTCGCCGCCGCCGACAGCAGCGCCGGCACCACGCTCGTCAGCCGCAAAACGACGGTTCTGCCGGGCGTGTATTAACTAATCGAACTCCGAGATAAGGCGGCGCAATTCAGAGCCGAGATCGCTGCGGCGCGGCGCGCGGCGCCGCTTTGGGTTGGCGCCGGCCGCGGCCGGCGCC
>JASIAN010000326.1 GCA_030042035.1 Alphaproteobacteria bacterium
GAGCGCGCCGCGCCGGCCGCGGCGGGTGCTGAAACCGTCGGCCAGCATCTCTACGATCGCGGTGAAATCCGCGCGCGGCAGGTCGCGGTAAGGGAACGCGCCGCGGCACAGATCATAGAGTGCGTCATCGTGCCATTCCTCGGCCGCCGCCTCGGCGACGATGTGCTGCGCCAATACGTCGAGCGGCCGATCGGGAATTGACAGGCGGTCAAGCTCGCCGCGCCGCACGCTGTCCATGAGCGCCGCGCACTCGACGAGTTCGTCGCGCGATGTCGGGAACAGGCGGCCCTTCGGCGTGCCGTCGACGGCGTGACCGGAGCGACCGACGCGTTGCAGAAACGCAGCGATCGAGCGCGGCGAGCCGATTTGGCAGACGAGATCAACGTCGCCGATGTCGATGCCGAGTTCGAGCGAGGCGGTCGCGACGAGCGCGCGCAACCGGCCGGCTTTCAGGCGCTGCTCGGCGTCGAGGCGGCGCTCCTTCGCGAGAGAGCCGTGATGCGCCGCAACCTGATCCTCACCGAGCCGGGTCGAGAGTTCGCGAGTGGCGCGTTCGGCCATGCGGCGGGTGTTGACGAAAATGAGGGTCGTGCGGTGCGCCAGCGCGAGTTCGGCGAGGCGGTCGTAAACCTCGCGCCAAACGTCGCCCGACATGACCGCTTCCAACGGCGAAGACGGCAGGTCGAGCGCCAGGTCGCGCCGGCGGCCATGGCCGGTGTCGATGATCGCGCAATCGCCGGAAGCCGCGCCGCTGCCGATCAGGAAATCGGCGACGAGCTCGATCGGCGTCTGCGTCGCCGACAGGCCGATGCGCTGCAGCCGCCGGCCGCACAGCGCATCGAGCCGCTCCAGCGTCAGCGCCAGATGCGCGCCGCGCTTGTTGCCAGCGACCGCGTGGATTTCGTCGACGATGATGGTGCGCGCCGGCGCCAGCAACCGCCGGCCGCTTTCCGAGCCGATCAGGATGTAAAGCGATTCCGGCGTCGTGACGAGAACATGCGGCGGCAGGCGGCGCATGCGGTCGCGCTCGGCCGCGGGCGTGTCGCCGGTGCGCACGAGCGTGCGGACCCGGACGTCCGGCAGGCCGCGCGCCCGGAGCTCCTCGGCGATGCCGGCGAGCGGCCGCTCGAGGTTCTTCTGGATGTCGTTCGACAGCGCCTTCAGCGGCGACACGTAGACGATCTGCGTCGCATCCGGCAGCCCACCGCCATTGTCCTGCCCCTGGCGCACCAGCCCGTCGAGCGCGGCGAGAAACGCCGCTAGCGTCTTGCCTGACCCGGTCGGCGCCGCCAGCAGCACGGGCCGGCCGGCGCGGATCGCCGGCCACGCCGCGGCCTGCGCGGCGGTCGGCGCCGCGAAGCTCTTCGCGAACCAGGCTGCGACGGCCGGATGAAACAGAAGGGACAGGTTCACATTGCGCATCATACACGGCGCGCGGTCAGAAATGCGTCCAACCGCCCGCCGCGACCGGCACCTCACGGCCGGCGGCATCGACCAGCCGCACGCGGGCGCCCGCGACGATCGTGCCGATCGCCGTCAGCGGCAGACCCAGTTCGGCGGCGAGCGAAGTGATTTCTTCGCTTGCCGCGGGCGGCGCGGCGAACACGAGTTCGTAGTCATCGCCGCCGGTCGCGCAACCGGTCGGCAGGGTGGGATCGCCGGCCGCCAGCCGACGGCCTGTGGGCGACAACGGTACGGCGGGCAGCGAGACGGTCGCGCCGACGCCTGACGCCTCACAGATATGGCCGAGATCGGCGACGAGACCGTCGGACACGTCACACATCGCATGCGCGAGCCCGATGAGGCGCGGCCCCAGCGCGACGCGCGGCTCGGGCAAGCGGAAGCGCGCCGCGAGAAACTCTCGGTCGGCCGCGGCGAGGCTGGCATATTCGCCGCGCAGCACCTTGAGGCCGAGCCAGGCGTCGCCGATCGTGCCGCTGACCCACACGCGGTCGCCGGGCTGTGCGCCGCTGCGGCGGATCTCGGCGCCCTGCGCGACGTCGCCGAGCGCCGTCAGCGACAACGCCGCCGGCCCCGGCGTCGCGACCGAGTCGCCGCCCAGGAGCGCGACGCCATAGCGCCGCTGATCGTCGCCGAGCCCGGCGGCGAAGCGCGCTACCCAATCGTCGCCGAGCCGCACCGGCAACACCGTCACGAGCAGGTAGTAGAGCGGCCGCGCGCCTTTTGCCGCCAGATCGGACAGATTGACCCGCAGCAATTTTTTCGCGATGAGCTCGGGCGGATCGTCCGGCAGATAATGGACGCCCTCGACGATCGCATCGACCGTCACGACCAGTTGCCGGCCGGCGGCGCACTCGACGAGCGCGGCGTCGTCCTTGAGGCCGAGGCCGCCCGGCGCGGCAAGCGGCGCGAAGAACTCGCGGATGCGGCCGAACTCGCCGAGACCGCCACTGGTCACGGGTTCGCCGTCCGCAGCAGCGCCGGTCGCATCGCGCCGCCCCTGCCCTACCCCGCGAGCTGCCGCTGCAGCGGCAGATCGTCTTCGATGAAGTTCTGCACGACCTCGTCGATGCCGCTGTCGCACGTGAAGCCGAGCGCCTCGGCGCGCGGGGCCTTGAGCACCCTCGGCACGCCGCCGACGATCGCCGCGACCAACGGGTCCGGCTGCCATTTGATGCGCGCAAAGGCCGCCGCGCCGCCGGCGCGACGCACCGCCTCGGCCATCTCGCCGACTGACACCGAAAACCCCGGCAGTTGCAAGGCGCGGCTCCAGCCGAACGCCTCGCCCGGAATGCCCAGTGCGTGCATCAGCCCGTTGACCACGGCGCGCGGCGAGGCGACCGCCATGACCATATCGGGCGACACCGGGCATACCGCATCCTGCCCGCACAGCGGCTCGCGGATGATCGAGGAGGCGAACGTCGTCGCGGCGCGATTGGGCCGGCCCGGCCGCACGACGACGGTCGGCAGCCTGAGCGCGCGGCCGTCGATAAAGCCTTTGCGGCTGTAGTCGGTAACCAAAAGCTCGCCGATCGCCTTGGTGACGCCATAGGAATTCTGCGGCGTCAGCGGCGTCAAGTCACCGGCGGCGGGCGGCAGGTCGCCGCCGTAAACCGCCAGCGAACTGGTGAAGACGACGCGCGGGCGGCTGCCGAGCGCGCGGCAGGCGTCGAGCACGGCGCGGGTACCGTCGATATTGACCCGGTAGCCGAGATCGGTGTCGGTTTCCGCTTCGGCGCTGACGACCGCGGCCAGGTGGTAGACCGCGTCAGTGCCGGGCGCGATGACCCGCGCCACCGCTGCGCGATCGGCGATGTCGCCGGTCACGACCGCAAGGCGCCGGTCTTCGGGCAGCGGCAGGGCCGGCGCCGCGTGGTCGAACAGCACCAGATCATCGATGGCCCCGAGCGCGCTGCCCTCCTGCAACAGCCGGATCGCCAGCCGCCGCCCGAGAAAGCCGCAGCCGCCGGTGATGACGATGCGCATCGCGGGGCTTACGCGACCTCGAACAGGCCGGCGGCGCCCATGCCGCCGCCGATGCACATCGTGCAGACGACGAGCTTGGCGCCGCGCCGCTTGCCTTCGATCAGCGCGTGGCCGACCATGCGCGCCCCCGACATGCCGTAAGGATGGCCGATCGAGATCGCGCCGCCGTTCACATTCAGCTTGTCGTGCGGGATTTGCAGCCGGTCGCGGCAATAGACGACCTGGCAGGCGAACGCCTCGTTCAATTCCCACAGATCGATGTCGTCGATCTTGAGGCCGTGCCTCTGCAAGAGCTTGGGCACCGCGAAGACCGGGCCGATGCCCATCTCGTCGGGCGCGCAGCCGGCGACCGCGATGCCGCGATAGATGCCGAGCGGCTGGAGGCCGCGGCGCGACGCCTCGCTTTCCTCCATCAAGACGGCGGCGGAGGCGCCGTCCGACAATTGCGAGGCATTGCCGGCGGTGATGAAGCGACCCTCCTTGACGCGCTGGCCGTCCTTGAACACCGGCTTCAGCGCGGCGAGGCCTTCCAGGTTTGTGTCCGGCCGGTTGCCCTCATCCTTCTCCAGCGTGACCGGCTTCATCGAACTCTCGCCGCTGTTGCGGTCGGTGACCTTCATGACCGACGGCAATGCGACGATCTCGTCGTCGAAGCGGCCGGCCTGCTGCGCTGCGGCCGTCCTCTGCTGCGAGCGCAGCGCATATTCGTCCTGCGCCTCGCGCGAAATCTTGTAGCGGTCGGCGACGATTTCGGCGGTCTCGATCATCGTCATGTAGAGCGCGGGGATCCTGCGCATCAGCTCGGGATCGTCGCCGCGCGTCCGGACCATCTTGTCGCCCTGCACAAACGACACCGACTCGACGCCGCCGCCGATCGCGATCTGCATGCCGTCGTCGATGATCTCCTTGGCCGCCGTCGCGATCGCCATCATGCCCGACGAGCACTGCCGGTCGATCGACATCGCCGGCACGCTGTCGGGCAGCCCGGCCCTGAGCGCGCTCTGGCGCGCGACGTTGAAGCCCTGCGCGCCCTGCTGGATCGCCGCGCCGATGATGACGTCGTCGATCTCGGCCGGCGCGATCTTGGCGCGCCTGACCGCCTCGGCGATCGCGTGACCGGCCAAGGCCTGCGGCATCGTCTCGTTGAAGGCGCCGCGAAACGCCCGGCCGATCGGGGTGCGGGCGGTGGCAACGATGACGGCCTGACGCATGAGCGTGCTCCTCTCGGGATTATTCGGCCGAGGCTGCGCGAGCCTCGTCGGGTGGGTGAGCGCAGCGTAATCCGCCAAGCCTGGCCCGCCAACGGGGAATGCGCTTCCCCTTTCTGCGGTGCGGAACCCGCCCGGCCACCCGTTGGAATTCCCTCAGAACAGGGAATTTTTCGCGCAATTAACAGGGAATTTCGCCGGCGCAATTCGAGAGATGAAGGTTCTCTCTACGTTCCCTTCAAGAAACCTTCACGGCGGCGACGAGTATATCGAGATCGAGGTCGGGATCGAGGAGCTGATCAAGTGTGAACGGGCATTCCGCCGGCAGCTGCGGCTGCGGTTCGCCGTGGTCGGCGAAGCTGGCGAAGACCTTGCGGCCGGCGCGCGTCCACAAGACGCTCATATCGATCTTGTCGCGCATCGACGGGCGGTACTCGTCGATGAGCCGGTCGTGGAATTCGATGCACTCGCTGCGCCAATGGCCGACCACGTCGGGGTTGCGCGACAGCGCCGCCTTCGTCGCGTGCGCCATCAGGTTGACCAGTTGGCTGCGCGCCGCGGACAGCATCGCGTCGGCCCATTCTTCGAGAAATTCGCCGAGCGCCGCGGCATCGACCGCCTTCAGGCCGGCCCCGCCGCGCCGCAATAATGCCGCCTCTTCAAGCGCCCACGCGTAGGGATCGCGGTGGCGATCGGCGACTTGCACATGATCAGGCATCGTCCCTCCGATCAACGGGGCACGATAACTCTATCAAAAAATCGTTGGAGTAATGACAGCGGCGCGAGTGACAACTCGGGCCGGCGCTCAACGTTGGGCGGGGCTCAGCCGCAGGCGCAGCCCGGCCGCGACGCGTTTCGCCCACAGCCAGGCAAAGGCCGTAAGGGCGAAGCCGCCGATCGCGCCGATCAGCAAACCCGCGAGAAGCAGGGTCAATAACCGTTCTGCAAGCGCCTGCATGATCAGGGCACCCAAGTTGCCGACGGCGTCGACGAGCAGGGGGAGTGTCGCCAGCCAATCCATGCCGCCGATTATCGACGGCGCAGCTGAAGCGTTTCTCAACAACGCGGCAGATAGCGCTCGGTTTCGTCGAGCATTTCTGTAAAATTCGCACGAATGGGCGGCGCAGCTATGCGATGCCGACGCGTTCGAGCGCCAAGAGGCGCTGTTTCGTCGCGAGGCCGCCCGCGCCGCTGTAGCCGCCGAGACCCTTTTTCGCCAGGACACGGTGGCACGGGATGACGATCGGGATCGGGTTTGTGCCACAGGCGCGGCCGATCGCGCGCGGCGCCGAGCCGAGTGTCTCCGCCAGATCGCCGTAGGCCCGCGTCTCGCCGTACGGAATCGCCTGCATCGCGGCCCACACCCGCGTCTCGAATGCCGACCCGCGCAGCCGCAGCGGCAGGTTGAAGTCGCGCAAGTCGCCGGCGAAATAGGCGGCGAGCTGGCGCGCCGCTTCGTTGAGCAGCGGACTGCCGTTGCCGGCGGCGCCGTTGCCCCAGCGGATCGCGACGATCCGCTCCTCTTCCTCCTCGATCGTCAGCTCCCCGATGGGGCTCGGCAGCGACAGCGACGGCATTGCAACCTCCCGCGTGAACATATATCGAACATTAGCGGATCGCCGCGAGCTTGTCGATCAACGCCTGCGGTTCGGTCAGCGGCAATGAGCAGACGGGGCCCTCGCAGACATAGGCCGCCGGCCGGCCATCGACGGGACCTTTGCCGTGGGCCGGGTGCGCTGCCGGCAATTCGGTGCCCGGCGCGGCAATCTGCACGATGCGGTTAGGCAGCGAGACCGCATAGACCGCGCGCCGCAGCGCCGCCAGGTGCGGCTCGCCCGCGGCGCCTGCAAGCACGATCTGCACCGGGTTCTGGGCCAATTCGGCATTGTTGATCAGCGTCGCGAGCGGGAAAAAATTGCGCCCCAGTTCGCCGGAAAACGCCGCAATGATCTGCTCGGCGCGCTCGCGATACGTCTCCTCGCCGGTCAACAGAGCGAGCCGGGTCAGAACCCCGATCAGCATGCCGTTGCCGGCCGGCACCGCGGCGTCGGCCGCCGTCTTGACGCGCGCGATCAGGTCTGCCGTGTCATCAGCCGCGAAGAAATAGCCGCCGGCCGCTTTATCCCAGTAATGCGCGTCGAGCAGCGCGACCCAGGCGCGCGCCTGGCCGAGATACGCGGCATCGGCCGTCGCCTCGCAAAGCGCCAGCGCGGCGCGGCAGAGATTGGCGTAATCGTCGACGCTCGCCGGATGCCGCGGCCGGCCTGCGCGCCAGGCGTGGCGCAGCCGGCCATCCGGTCCGGCCATATGGTCACGGGCAAAGGCAAAGCCGCGGGCGGCGAGCGCCACCCAATCGGCGCGGTCAAAGACAAGACCGGCCTCGGCCAAGGCGGCAATCATCAGGCCATTCCAATCGGCGAGAATCTTGTCGTCGAGACCGGGGCGCACGCGCGCCGCGCGCGCCGTCAACAACTGCGCGCGGCACGCGGCCAATTCCACTTCGGTCGCAGCATCAGCAGGCGCCGGATGCGCAAGGCGATTGAGGATTGTCTTGCCTTCCCAGTTGCCGCCGCCGGTCACATCGTAGAAGCGCTTGAACGGCGCGGCGCGCGGCCCCAGCACATTGTCGATCTCGGTTTCGCTCCAGACGTAGAATTTGCCTTCCTCGTGGTCGCTGTCGGCGTCGAGGCTGCTGTAGAAGCCGCCGTCGGGGTGCGTCATTTCGCGCGCGAGCCAGCCGATGGTCTCGGCGACGCGCTGCGCATAGAGCGGGTCGCGCGTCTCCTGCCACACCAGCGTCAAGAGCGAGATCAGTTCCGCATTGTCGTACAGCATCTTCTCGAAATGCGGCACGAGCCAGTGCGTGTCGGTCGCGTAGCGGGCGTAGCCGCCGCCCAGATGGTCGTAGATGCCGCCCTGCGACATCGTCGTCAGCGTGCGGGTCACCGCGTCGCGATAAGGCTCGCGCCGGGTGCGCTTCCAGGCCCGCCACAAGAGTTCGAAGACGCCGCATTGCGGAAATTTCGGCGCGCTGCCGATGCCGCCATTCAAGGGATCGACCTCGCGCAACAGCCGTTCGGCGATGCGGTCGTAGAGTTCGGGCGCGATGGCGCCGCCCGGCTGCGGCTGCGCCAGGCGGGCGAGGCCCTGGCGCAGCGCCGCGACATTTTTTGCGACGTCCTCGGGCTTGTCGCGATATGCGGTGGCGATCGAGGTCAGCACCTGGGCAAAACCGGGCCGGCCCCAGCGCGGCTCGGGCGGAAAATACGTGCCGCCCCAGAACGGCTCGCCGGCCGGCGTCAGAAACATCGTCAGCGGCCAGCCGCCCTGCTCGCCCATCATCGCCAGCGCGTTCTGATAGATCGCATCGAGGTCGGGGCGCTCCTCGCGATCGACCTTGATGTTGACGAAGAGCCCGTTCATCAGCGCCGCGATCTCGGCATTTTCGAAGCTCTCGTGCGCCATCACATGGCACCAGTGGCAGGCAGCGTAGCCGATCGACAACAGGATCGGCTTGTCGGCCGCCTGCGCGGCGGCGAGCGTCCTATCGTTCCAGGCCTGCCAGTGGACCGGGTTATCCTTGTGCTGCAGCAGGTAAGGGCTGGTTTCCTCGCCGAGGCGGTTCTCGTCCATGCCTGATCCTCTCGGGCGGAATGCGCCCGCACCGGTTGCCGCGAAGGGCGCGACGGGGTAGGGTCGAAGCGCCTATGATAAACCGACAACGGCGGCTCGCGAGAGCTCCGCCGGCCCTGCCCTGACCTGGAGACCATCCGCATGTCCGACAAGCCCGCCGACCCGCGCCTGTTCTACGAACACCACATCTTCATGTGCAACAACGTGCGGCCGGACGGCCATCCGCGCGGCTGTTGCATGGCCCGAGCAGAGGCGGCCGGCGGTTACGATAAACTGCGCGGCTATGCCCGCGAAAAGGCGCGGCAGCTCGGCATTCAGAATGTTCGCTTCAACGCGGCCGGCTGCCTCGACCGCTGCGAATTCGGCCCCAATATGGTCATCTACCCGGAAGGCGTCTGGTATCGCTATGAGAACCAGGCAGACATCGACGAAATTCTCGAAAGCCACCTCAAGAACGGCGGCCGCGTGCCGCGGCTGATGCTGCAGCCCGACCAATTGCCGCCGAAGCACTGACGATTGCCGCGGTCGATCGGGATTGCGTCGCTGCGCTCGCAATGACAACTAAGGCTTGTCATTGCGAGGAGCGGAGCGACGACGCAATCTCGTAGAGCCGCCGTCCCTGCCGCAGCGAACCCACCGGGCGACACGATCTACGCCCCGGCGACGGCTGCCGGGCGAGCGGCGATTGCGATCGTTCGCATGAGCGGGCCGCAGGCGGGTTCGACGCTTGCCGCGCTGTGCGGGGCCGTGCCGCCGCCGCGCGTCGCGCGCCATGTGCGGCTGCGCGATCCGGCGACGGGCGAGGCGATCGACGACGGCCTCGCCATGTGGTTCCCCGGCCCTCGCAGCGTCACCGGCGAGGATGTCGCCGAATTGCATGTGCACGGCAGCCGCGCCGTCATCGCCGCGGTCATCGCAGTGTTGCGCAGCCAGGGCCTGCGCCTCGCCGAGCCGGGTGAATTCACCCGGCGGGCGTTTCACAACGGCAAGCTCGATCTGACGCAGGCCGAGGCCATCGCGGATTTGACGGCGGCCGAGACCGAGGCGCAGCGGCGGCAGGCGCTGCGCCAGCTCGATGGCCGGCTCGGCGCGCTGTACGGCGGCTGGAGCGAGCGCCTGCTGCGGCTGTTGGCGCACCTCGAAGCGGCCATCGATTTCCCCGACGAGGATCTGCCGCCCGACATTGACGCGCGGGTCGCGGCCGAAACCGCGGCGCTGGCGGGCGAGATCGCCGCCCATCTCGCCGACGGCCATCGCGGCGAGCGCTTGCGCGACGGCATCGCGGTCGCGATCCTGGGGCCCCCCAATGCCGGCAAATCCAGCCTGCTCAATCAGCTGGCGCGGCGCGAGGCGGCGATCACGTCGCCCGTCGCCGGCACGACGCGCGACGTCATCGAGGTCGCGGTCGATCTGGCGGGCTATCCGGTCGTCCTCGCCGACACCGCCGGCCTGCGCGACAGCGCCGACCTCATCGAGCGGGAGGGGCTGCGCCGCGCTTTGGCGCGCGCCGCGGCGGCCGACCTGCGCCTCTTCGTGTTTGACGCGAGGTGCGCCGAGGACGCGGCGGGCGCCGCACAGTGGCCCGGCGCCGACACGCTGCTCGTCGCCAACAAGATCGACCTGCTGTCTCCCCCGTCATCCGCGGGCTTGACCCGCGGATCTCGAAGCGACGCGGAGATGGCCGGGTCAAGCCCGGCCATGACGAGCATGGGGTTCGCTGCGGAAACGTTCGCGGTGTCGGCGCTGACCGGCGCCGGTCTGCCGGAACTCATCGCCGCGCTGGCGGCGCGCATCGCCGGCCGCTACGACGATGCGGCGCCACTGTTGACCCGCGCCCGCCATCGCGAGGCCCTGGAGGTCGCCGGCGACGCGCTCCGCCGCGCGCGCGCCGCGCCGCTGCCCGAATTGCGCGCCGAGGATCTGCGTCTCGCGTGGCGCAGCCTCGGCCACATCACCGGCCATGTCGATGTCGAAGACCTGCTCGACGTGATCTTCGCCGATTTCTGCCTCGGCAAATAGCCTGGGTGGGCAGCGCTTGACTTGGCGGCCGCGGGCTGGCGGGATGCCGCCGAGTGTCGCAACGGAGGAATTTGCGATGGCGCGGGCAAATGGGGTGAGGGACATCTGGGCGTCGGGACGCGCGGTCATCAACAGCTGGTGCGGCGTGCCGTCGAGCTTTTCCGCCGAGGTCATGGCGCATGCCGGCTTCGATTCGCTCGTCGTCGATATGCAGCACGGCATGATCGACTACCAGGTCATGGTGCACATGCTGACCGCGTTCTCGACGACCAGCGTCACGCCGCTCGTGCGCGTGCCGTGGAACGATCCGGCATACATCCAGAAGGCGCTCGACGCCGGCGCCTACGGCATCGTCTGCCCGATGATCAACAACCGCGCCGAAGCGGAAAAATTCGTCGGCTCGTGCCGCTACGCGCCGCTCGGCTACCGGAGCTCGGGGCCGATCCGCGCCTCGCTTTATGGCGGCGCCGATTATCACGCGAAGGCCAACGACATCGTCATCGCGTTCGGCATGATCGAGACGCAGGAAGCGCTCGACAACCTTGA